>UQVJ01000001.1 GCA_900544455.1 uncultured Eggerthella sp.
GACCTGTTTGAGCACTTCCATCACTTCGGCAACGTTTTCTTTCAGCGGGTCCTCGATGTACAGAACGCCCCACAAAACGTTGTCCACTGCCAGGAACAAAGGCGAAGTGCCACAGGCCTTCTCATGGATGGCCTCAAGCTCGGCAGGAGCAATGGGCACATGTTCGTCTTCCACCACGAAGTGCTCGGAACCGATCACGCAGCGCTTGCCGTTGATGCTGGAGGCAATGCCGTGGGCAACTACGTACTCCACTTCAGCGTGGCGCTCGCGGTGCTCCAGCCCGCGCTTCATGGCTTCGTTCACCACGGCGCGCGCAACGGGGTGGGGGAAGTGCTCCTCCAAGCAGGCAGCCAGGCGAAGCACCTCTTCAGCGGGCATTTCGTTGTAGCTGGTTACCTCGCGCACCGAAGGCGTTGCCTGGGTAAGCGTGCCCGTTTTGTCGAACACGATAACGTCGGCTTCGGCCATGTGCTTGAAGTAGCGCGAGCCCTTCACCGTGAAGCCGCGCTTGGCGCTTTCGCTTTGCGCCGCCATAACGGCGATGCTGCCGGAAAGGCGCAGCGCGCAGGAGTAATCCACCATAAGCGCGGCGGCCGTTTTGGTGAGGTTGCGCGTGGTAAGCGCCACGATGCCCGCCAGAAGGAAGTTCCACGGCACCAGCTTGTCGGCCATGGCTTCGATGTGCTTCTGGTCGGACGATTTCAGCGCTTCGGACTGTTCCACCATCGAAACGATGGAGCGTAGCTTGCTTTCCTCGGGGCTGCCGGAAATGCGTATGAAGATTTCGCCTTCTTCCACGGTGGTGCCGGCGTATACGGTGTCGCCCGTTTTGCGCACGATTGCCAGCGGTTCGCCAGTAAGCGAGCTTTGGTTTACGCCTGCTTCGCCTGAAATGACCTCGCCGTCGGCGGGAATCTGGCAACCAAGGCGCACTACCACGGTGTCGCCGTGTTTCAGCTCGCCAATGGCAACCTCGCGTTCAACATCGCCTTCCACTACGGTGGCGGTGCTGGGGATGTCGAACAGCGATCGCACCAGGCTGCTTTCGCTGCGGCGCTGGGTGTAATCTTCCAGGATTTCGCCCACCTTCAGAAGGAAGATGGTGCTGCCGGCGGTTGCTGGCTTGCCCTGGATGAAGCCCATAGCAATTGCCGCGCCGTCCAAGACGGGCACGTCAAGACGACCATGGCGCAGGGAATCGAGCGCTGCTTTCCAGAATGGGATAGCGGAAATGATGGTCCATGCAGTGCGTAGCGGTACCGGAAGGAACCAGCGGCGCATAGCGCGGAACACGATCATGTTGGCAATCTGCGTGAACAGATGACGCGGACGCGGTGCCAGCATAAGCGAGTTTTCGGGCTCCCAGGCTTTAACCTCTTTGTACGTAAGCGCTTTGAGCTTGCTTACGATGGTGGTGCGTGCCAAGGCAAGCTCGGCTTTGCCGACTCCCTCGAATGCCACGGAAAGCGAGCCTGCCTTTGGGTAGGCAACGCACTTGGTTACGCAGGGGAGTGCCAAAAACGTTTCCTCGAGCGCGATCGCATCATGCTCAGGGATTTTCCCCTGAAGATCGAATCGGATCCTTCCGGGGATCTCGTGTTTGATCGCGAAACGCATGGTTGCTACTTGCCTTCTGCTTCCTGAGCTTCGGCGAGTTCCTTGGCGGCCTCTTCTTCAGCTTCTTCCGCACCCTTGTCGTAGCCAGCTTCAGCGAGGATGTCGTCGAGCTCTGCCTTTGCCTCGTCGACGATGGACTCAGCTTCTTCCTTGACCTTCAAACCCTGGGCAACGGTTGCTACGGCCGCCTTGCGCACTGGTTCGCTTTTCAGCGCCTTGACGCCGAGGGTTCCCAGCAGAAAGCCTGCTCCTACGAGAATTCCATGGTTCATTGCGTCCTCCTTAGAACTGCTTTTGTATGGTGAAAGTTCACCACCCTTAACATTCAAAGTTTACCACTGCAAACATCGTCTGGTTAAAAAAGTTTGCTAGTGTTAACAGAAGTGTAAGGCGGCAATTCGAGGCAGGTGCAACCAAGCTCGTAAGGTGCATGATCCCGACTTGAAACGCGCTGTGCTGCGGGCTCGGTCAAGGGGGGGGGATCCCAATGTGATAATGCGCTGTTCGCAAGCGCGGCATTTGGTCGATAAGAGGCGACTGCCTCATCATTGGAGGCGAACCATCAGGCTATTCGTCGTTTGCGGGCAAACGACCTTTGCGCTCTTTGCTCAATGCCATCCACGAAGGGCGCATGGTTGTTGCCGGTGGGCTATTTAGCAGGCTCTAAACCAATGAGTAACGGAGAACGCCTTGCGCGTCCTCTTCCCTGTTTATTCGGCCTTTGTCGGCAAGATACTCAAGATACGAAAACGTCATGGCAATGCGTCGCACACGCATGCCGAACTCCAGCTCGTCGAACGCTCCATGAGAGCGCTGTGCAGAGGCGGCAACCTCTTTCGCTGTTGCGGTCTTTAGCTGAGACATGATTTCCATTCGCTTGGCCAGTGGTTTTTTGAACTTGCTAATCATGTATTCGTAGAACGCATCGATGTGGGCTGCTCCATAGAGCGGTTCGTGATGGGACATGAACACCGTTTCGAAGTCCATCGCCTTTAGGCGGGGGAATGTGCTCAGGAAACGGTCGAGCAAGTGGTCGTTGCGCCCAAACTGAACAAGAGAGGGTGCAGCATCTACCACATGGTCGCCGCTGAACAGTATCTTTTTCTTTGAATCGCCGAAGCACAGGTGCTCGGGTGCGTGACCGGGTGTTTCGATTGCGGAAATGGCCCAATCGCCAACCGATATGATATCGCCATCATGAAGGATGCTAGCGTGGGGCGTGGAAGGTTGTTGCACCTGCATGATGTACAGCAGCGTGTCGCGAAATTCCTCCCAGCAGGTGTCCAGTGCTTCGGGCCATCCGATCGCGCGTGCGTAATCGCGGCAAAAATCTTCGTTCACCTGGGGTAAGGCGCCATGGTATACCGTGCGTCCCCCTTGGTTCAAAAAATAAGAGAGGTTGCCCACGTGGTCGGCGTGAAAATGAGTTATAGCAACATCGGTATTGCTCCAGGGCACTTCGGCTCGTCGAAGCATGGCATCGAGGTGTTCTGTTCCAGTGAGCTGGGGGTGGCCGAGGTCTATGAACAAGCCCTGTTTGCCACGCTCAAAAAGCAGATACCGATCAATACGATCGGCAAAGTAGAAATTCTTGACATCGAATACGGCATGCAAGAGTCCGGGCACTGGTTCTTCCAGGGAAACCATCTTGTACGTTACATCGCCGAGCATATCGTCAAAACCGCTTTTGTCTGCGGTTGAGCTGCTGAATGTATCGGCTTTCGCAGTTGGCTGAATCGTGGAGCTGGGTTGTGCTGGGCTCTGTGACATGGGGATTCCTTTCATCGTTCCTATGATACGGGCCAGAGCCCTGTTTTGCGCATGGATTGTCGTTATTCGCTCGCGAGTGGCCAATTGCTTGCCATAACTTTGGTCCGTTGCCCCAATTTATCTGCGGATCAGTGTTCCGTCCCGCTGCCGCAACAACTTTTCGCGCGATTTTGCATGAAAATTGCGATTGCGGACGATTCGGACTCGTAAGTTCGGGGTTTTTTCGGGTAAATCCCCTCGTTTGAGGGCTAAAATCGCCGTTTTGCGCCAAGTGCAACTTGTTGAGGGATCCCCAACCGCAAATTTCTTGCAAAACTAACTGGATTTTTGTTTTGGCTCTCGCTTTTAGGGGGACTTAAGGGGCGGGCGCCTTTGCGGCGTGGGCGCGGAATCTCGATTTGCGTGCGAGCGTGCTGAATCCGCGCGTGAGCGGCGAGGGCATTTCCGTTGCTGGTGGCATTAGCTCGCTTGCCGATGAACCGCGCAGCGGACAGGCGCGAGTGGGCATGCTGGCTACCATTGAATGCAGTGGACACTTGCCAGAACCTGCTTAGCCCTTCTTCGACGGGTTCGGCCCCCGCCAGACGCTGCTGCGTTGGGCGGGGCCTGTCCGCAAAACGCACACGAATCCGGAAGGAGACCTATGAAGATCGCTGTCCTGGAACCGCTGGGAATATCTGACGATAGCCTGCGTGGCCTGCTTGCCAAGGCAACCGAGGGCCATGAAGTTGAGGTGGTGACGTATCCCGATCGCAAAGAGGACGAGGCTTCGCTTATCGAGCGCAGTTCCGATGCCGACATCGTAGTGGTGTCGAACATCAAGTATCCAGCTTCCGTGATGGAGAAAAATTCCAACCTTAAGTATGTGTGCGTTGCATTCACCGGCTACGACCATGTTGATATGGCGTATTGCCGTGAACATGGCATTCAGGTTTCCAACTGCGCTGGCTATTCCACGGTTGCCGTTGCCGACTTGGTGTTCGGTTTGACCTTGGACGTTCTGCGCAACATTTCCGCCCTGAACGCTATTGTTCGCCAGGGTGGCACTAAAGATGGCCTGGTGGGGCCTGAGCTTGAGGGCAAGCGTTTTGGCGTTGTTGGCGCTGGTGCTATCGGTTCGCGTGTGATGCGCATCGCCCAGGCGTTTGGTTGCGAAGTGGTGTGCTACTCGCGTACCAAGAAGGACATCCCGGGTGTTGAGTTCGTCGAGTTGGATGAACTGCTGAAGACATCCGACGTGGTAAGCCTGCATATCCCGCAGACCTCTGAAACCACAGGCCTTATCAATGCGGAGAAGATTGCGCTGATGAAGCCCACGGCGGTGCTGATCAACTGCGCTCGCGGTCCTGTTGTCGATTCCGAAGCGCTTGCCGCTGCGCTCAACGAGGGGCGCATTGCCGGTGCCGGCATTGACGTTTTGGAGATGGAGCCTCCGTTCCCTGCTAATCACCCGCTTCTGAACAGCAAGAACACCGTGGTAACTCCGCATGTTGCCTTTGCTTCTCATCAGGCAATGGAGAAGCGTGCCGTTATCGTGGCGGACAATGTTGCGTCCTATCTGGAAGGCGATACGGCAAACCTGGTTTCATAGCAGATTGCCATGTTTCGGGTGGGAAAGTAGGGCAGGCACCAGATTCCCACTTAGGCATAGCACGCAAAGACAGAGCCTCGCTTGCGAAGAAATGTGCAAGCGAGGCTCTACTTGTTGGACGGGAATCCAGTGCCTGTTCCTATCTCTCACTTGCCCCAATCCTTCTGTTATTGGCTCAGCCTAATGCCGGCTATGGGGAATGGCAGGGTACCGAACGGGGTGCTCTACGCTCATAATTGCAGTCATGCACAAGCTTTACTTCGCATACGGATCAAACATGGACTTCGATCAAATGAAGTTCCGCTGCCCTGGGGCTGAATACCTGGGCGTAGCAACGCTGCCCAACTATGAGTTGAAAATGGATGCAGCGGGCTTCGCAACGGTAATCCCCGCACCGGGCAAGCACGTGCAGGGCGCGCTCTGGGACTTGAGCAACGCCAACGAAAACAAGATGGATGGTTTCGAGGGCGTTTCTTCCCATTGTTACGAGAAAAGCTATGTGGAAGTGCAGTACGCCGGCAACCATACCGAAAGCACCATCATCTCGGGCGCATTCGGTTTTGGCGAATTCGAGCCTGCCGCCCAGGATGCTTACACGTTAGAAGCACTCATCTACCTTTCCCTGCGCGGCCCCTTCTACGACTGGTCGTTCCGCGAAGATTATGTGACCAAGGTGCGAAACGGTGCCGCCGGTATTGGCGTTGATGCGCACACCCTCAACCAGTTGCAAAACATACAGATCATTCCCAGCGCGCATGTTGCTTAAGCTGTAACGCCGTTCAATGAGCGGCGTTTTTTGTGCATGGCGGCGCTGGCGAGGTGAGGCCCGTATAGCTGACGGGCGGCGTCGGGTTAAGGCCAAGGAGGTCGATGAAGCGGTTGCTGAACGCTGCCGATTATTTGGCAGAACGTTGCCTGAAGTGGAGTTTCGGGCGCTTGATATGGCGGCGACCAAGCCCCTTGCCCTTGCGAACCTGCCGCTTCACTAACTCACAACAATTCACTGCTATCCTTTTAATAGAAGTATTCAGGCGCTCTTCGGGGCGCCTTGTTGTTCAGAAGGGAAACGCATGACGGTTTTGGGTAGTGTGAAACGTCACTATGAAAAAGTTATTTGCGTTTGCTGCTTCTTGATCCTGTTTACCAATATCGGATTGCCCTCAACTTCATTTTCCGTATATCAGCCCTATCTTGTTGCCATTCCGGGGGTTGGGCATGCAGGGGGTTCGGTAATCCTTTCTGTGCGCACGTTTGTTTCCCTTGTTGCCATGTTCTTTGTGGCGCGCTACTACAGTTGGCTCAACTGCCGCATTGGCGCCTTTGTTGCCTCGATTTGCGTGGCCATCGGCTTTGGCTTGTATGCCCTCAACACCGAAAGCTACACTGGCCTATGCATTGCCTCGGTGTTTACGGGGCTGGGTTATGGATTGGGTGGCATGATCTGCTCAACCATGCTTATCGGCCGCTGGTTTGAAACGAATGTTGCAACGGTTGCGGGCATTGCCGCCGTGGGCTCGGGTGTTGCCGCGGTGGTTTTGCCGCCTATTGTGGTTGCGGTGGTGAATGCCACTTCGCTTTCTGCCGCATTTGCCCTAGAGGCGGCTTTGGCATTGACGCTGGGGCTTTTGGTGTTTGCTCTGCTGCGCAATTTCCCAGAAGACATGGGCTTAAAGCCCTATGTTTCGAAGAAGGCCGAAAAGAGCAAGAGCGCAGGCAAACCGAAGCGCGCTCGCATGAATAGGGATGTGCCCCATTCGTTCCTTCCCGTATTGATGGTTGCCATGATATTCGTTGGCTGTGCAAGCGTAGGAGGCAATGGCTATTTGGGCGTCTTGTTCACTTCCGAAGGGTTTTCAACCGAGGCTGCAGCAGCCCTCATCGCAGTGAGTGGCGCCTGCCTGATGGTGTCGAAGCTCTTCAACGGGGTGATATTCGACACCATTGGCACACGCAACGGTTCGGTGCTGTTTTTCTTGCTTTTCATCGGGGGCACGGGTTTGCTGTGTTTAAGCGATATGGGCTCGAGTTGGTTGGCCACAGCGGCTGCGGTCATGTTTGGCCTGGGCCTTTCCTTGGGCACGGTGGGTATTTCGGTATGGTCTATTGAACTTGCGCCAAAGGGAAGGGAAGTGCAGACCATTCGCAATTTCCAGATTTGCTATGCCCTGGGCGGCTTCATTTTCATGCTGCTGCCGGGTTTTCTCGCCGAAGCGTTCGGCACTTACCTGGTTTCCTATGCGGCGTTGTTCTTCATGCTTATTGCCGCTGCAGCCGTGATTGTGGGGCTGTACACCGCGTGCGACCTGAAGGCGGCTCGTAACGGCGAGGGCCGTTAGATCGGAATTTGTCCGGTCTGTTTAATTCTTCCCTGTTCTTCCCCTTTTGTCCTCGGGAGATTTCAGCGGCTGCTTCAAACGTAACAATGATTAACTCCGCTTTACATTTATGTAAGATTTCGCTTGCTAAGCTTGCATCCGCAATAAGGGAAACCGTGCGGATCTGCAGGCGGCAGAAACTCGGATAAAGCCTGTTGGATACTCTGGCGATTCCCTTTGCGCGTGATGGCGAATGAAAAGGGAGGAACAGAGAAAAACATGGATATCGCAACACTGGTTGTCGTTGTGCTGGTCATCGCGGTGGCGTTAACGTTCGACTTCACGAATGGCTTCCACGATACGGCAAACGCTATGGCAACCTCAATTGCAACGGGTGCGTTGAAGCCGAAAACGGCTGTTATCGCAGCTGGTACGTTGAACCTGATCGGTGCGTTTTTGTCCACCGAGGTGGCCAAAACCATTTCGGGCGGCATCATCAATGAGCAACAAGTTACCATCGGCGCCGAATTCATATTTGCCGGATTGGTAGGTGCTATTCTGTGGAACCTGATGACGTGGTTGGTTGGCCTGCCCTCTAGTTCCTCCCATGCGCTGTTCGGCGGCTTGGTGGGCGCGGTAATCGTGGGCGCAGGCGTTGAGGGCATTAACTTCGGCGCTGTTGTTGCAAAGGTTCTTGTTCCTGCTCTTATTTCTCCTATCGTTGCCGGCTTGGCAGCATTCGTGGCGGTGAAATTAATATATTTCATTGTCCGTAAACTGGACGAAAAGTATGTAGAGACGGGCTTCCGTCATGGTCAGACCATTACGGCATGCTTGGTAGCGCTTTCTCATGGCACTAATGACGCTCAGAAGACCATGGGCATCATCACCCTTACCCTTATTGCCGTCGGTCTGCAGCCTTCTGGTTCTGGTCCTCAGCTGTGGGTTATTGCTGTGTGCGGCCTCGCAATTGCATTGGGCACTTATATGGGCGGCTGGCGTGTGATTCGCACGCTGGGCAAGGGCCTTACCGAAATCGCAACGCCTCAGGGCTTTGCGGCAGAGGCTAGCTCGGCAACCACCATCTTGGTTTCTTCCCACTTGGGCTTCGCCCTTTCCACCACGCAGGTTTGCTCCGGTTCCATCATCGGCTCTGGCCTGGGCAAGAAGGGCGGCACAATCGACTGGAAGGTTGCCGCTCGTATGCTTATCGCTTGGCTGGTGACGTTCCCCGCTGCAGGTGCGATTGGTGCTGCTGCTTGCGCCGTTGCCAAGATCAACGTTTGGGGCACGCTTGCCGTTGCCGCAATCGCCGTTGTTGCAGCGCTTGTCATCTTCAGGCTCTCGCGCCGTAACCCCGTTAATGCGATGAACGTAAACGAAGGCTCCGAAGTCAAGGTAAACGCCAAGGCTGCAACGGCCGCGGCTGCAGCGTAGAAAGGGAATCACATGCAAGAACTCATGAATTTTGCGACGGTTCTGATCGTTGCGGTGGGCATTGCTGGTTGCATTGGCGTGATGTACGCATCGGGTCTGCGCCTATGGGCAAAGAGCGGTGCTCCTGAAGGCGGAGACGGCTCTCCCAATTACCTGTTTCGATTCGCTTCGGTGGCATGCTTCGCGGCATGCGTGGTCGTAGTGCTGTTTGCGCTGTGGCTGATGATTCCGATGTTCCATTAATAACGAGGGGATAAGAATTTGGAAACTTTGGAAAGTATTCTGGTAGGCATCGACGGTAGCGAGCGCGGCAAGAAAGCACTGAAATGGGCTGCTCGTCTAGCCAACCGTGAAGGTGCTCATTTGACGCTGCTTGCGGTAATCGACCCTGCATCAGATCAGCTCACCGGCTCCGACCATCGCGTTTTGCGCGAAGCTGTGGAAAACGTGTTGGGTGAAGCGCAGCAATTCGTTCGCAACGATTACCCTGAGTTGGCCATGGACGCTTCGTACGTGAGTGGCGATATCGTAGAGGCCTTGGTTGGTGCGGCGGAAAGCCACGACATGATCGTAATGGGATCCCACCATGGCGCCTCGGTCGCAGAACGTGTATGGGGTGCAAAAGGTTTGCGTGTTTCGGTTTCGGCAAGCGTTCCCACGGTGGTCGTTCCCGCCGACTGGGACCCCTACAACGAGGCCAAGGGCATTGTGGTAGGCGTTGGCCCACAGGATGAGGTTAGCGACAAGGCTGTTGAGCTGGGTGTTCACTTGGCTAAGGTTCTCGAAGAGCCGCTCGAGCTTATTTCTTCCTGGGGCATTCCCACCTTGCTTTCGCGCTCTGCTGAATTCATGGGCGGCGGCTTGGCGCCGGTTGGTGAATCGTTCCAGCGCAACCTCGACGCACGTGTTGCGGCTATTCGCGCAGCAGAGCCTGCTCTTGAGGTTGAAGGTTATTCGATAGAGGCACCTTCCCCTACGCAGGCTTTGATGCAGCGCAGCAAGGACTGCCGTGTTCTGCTGTTGGGCACACATGCTCGTTCGGCGGTAAGCAGGGCCCTGTTTGGATCTACCACCTGTGGTGTGTTGGCTCACCTGCAGGTACCCACTGCGGTTGTGCCGATGGACTAGCAATTCTAATCGCAGAAAGCGCGTTGAGGCTGATGCTTCAACGCGCTTTTTTGTTTTTGGTCGGGATGGTGTCTAGGTGGGGGCGACGCCTGGCTGGTTCATGTGATGCTGGCGCTACTCTTTCCTTCTCATCTCGAAGGAATCGGCGGGGTAGAAGCGGCGGCAGTTTTCGCATGTGGTGAGCACTACCCGTCCTTCATTCACCAGATATACCAGGTGGGCAAAGGTTTCTCCCAGCGAATAGAATTTCTGGTCGATGGTCCATTCGTCCCAGTTGGGGTGCTTCCACGAGGCATTGCGTGCGATATCAATCAGGCTGGCATGGCCGTCGACCACCAGCTGGTACAGTTCTTCCAGTCGGTTAGCGTGGAAGCTTTTCAGGAAATCGACGCGCTCGGCAACCCCCGTGAAGGGGCGGCCGTGCCCGGGCAGAATAAGATCAACGTCCAAATCCCGCACCTTGTCCAGACTTGTCAGGAATTCCCTTAACGCATCGTACGAGCAAACCCAACTCATGATGGTGGGCGTGATGCGCTCCAGTACGTGGTCGCCCGCAATGAGGATTTTCGCCGTAGGTTCGTATAGGCAGATATGCCAGTCGTCGTGGCCGGGTGTGGTTATGACGCGAAAGCGGTAACTGCCGTTGTGATACACGTCGCCATCGGCCAGGTAAAACAGGTCAGGCTGGTTTTTTAGCGGAAGAAGCTCGGCAGAAACGCGGTAGGTAGAAGCGTCGCGTGCCTGCATGCTTCGTTCATCGTACGTGTTGGGGTGCGTAAGATAGCCGATGAGCGGGTTGAATACCGTCGCTTGCATGTTCATGAGGTTTTGCACTTCTTGGATAGAGTGCATGTTGGCGTATATGCGCATCCAGCGTCGCCATATGCGGTCGAGGTTGCTGGTGTGGTCGGGGTGGGAATGGGTAAGGACGATCTCCACTGATTCCCAGGTGCGGTCCAGCTTGCGCAAAGCGTCGTCGAGTGCTTTTTCGCAGTCGGGGTGGTCGAAACCTACGTCGATAATGGTGGTTTTATCTTCACTCAGGATGAAGTACGAGTTCAGGTAATTCAGCGGGTTATCGGGAAGGGGCACAGGCACGCGCCAAATGCGTGGAAACACCTCTTCAATTTCGCCGTTGTTATATTGGTCTGCGTAGTTCGCCGTCATGATGGTTCCTAACAGAACGTGTTCATTGTTCCAAGAACCAGCGTAACGCAAAAGTTGCCGAGTGGTGCGGTAGGATGGGTGGCGTTGATGAATCGTGGGCGAGCGCTATGCCTGACCTGCGAGTGTGCAGGGAGGTGCGGTAAGTGGCAATCTATAGCGAAAAGGCGGAGAAGGCAACGGGCCTCCAGCTTTCCGATGCCCATTTCCATCTGGGGTTCGTTTCGAACCCTGTCGATTTCGCTGCGGATGCCCAGCGTGCCGGGGTGTCTGTTTTCGCCGCTTCGGTCACTCCTAGCGAGTATCGGGATACCAAAAGGGCGCTTTGCTGGGCGTCCGAATCTGGCAAAGCGAAAGCCAGCACAACCGGCAAACGCACCAAGAGAACGCTTTACTGGGCGGCTGCCCCTTTGCAGCCTGTTGGCGATTCCGCTTCCATAAAGCTTGCGGTGGGGCTGCATCCCTGGTGGGTTTCCGCAGACGAACGGCACCTTGCCGAAGTGCTACGTGCATTCGATGGCGCTTTGCCCGAAACGCAGTATGTGGGTGAAGTTGGCTTGGACTTCTCGAAGCGCAGAATAGCAACGCGCGATGCTCAGCTCCGCGCGTTTCGCCATATCGCAAATGCATGTGCAAAGGACGGCGGCAAGGTTCTTTCCATCCATTGCGTTAAAGCATACGACGACGTTTTGAACATTTTGGATAGCTCGGGTTGTTTCGCGTCGTGCACCTGCATCTTCCATTGGTTTAGCGGCTCGTTCCAGCAGCTGGAGCAAGCGGCGGATGCGGGGTGCTTCTTTTCGGTTGGCGCACGTATGCTCGAAACGAAAAAAGGGAGCGAATATGCAAAGGCAGTCCCCTTGCGGAAACTTCTTTTGGAGACCGATGCCCCTGCCGCGATTGATCCCGAGCAAGAACATCCTTCGGTACTTTATTCATACGACCAGATGAGGCTCCAGCTTGTTGAGACCCTAAGGCGACTCGCTCGAATAAGGGGCATTGGCGAATCGGAGCTTGCTGCCATAGTTCAGCAAAATGCGTGCGAGGTTTTTTGCTAGATCGTCTTCTTACGGCGCTATCATGGGCGCTATGGAAAATGCTCTTTTAACAGTTGCCTCGCTTACCGCCATCATCGCGCTCGGTTTCGTTGTTGCGCGAACGATGGAGCTGCCCAGAGGCTTCACCGACACACTTTCGAAAATTGTCTTCCGTATCACTTTGCCTTGTGCGATTTTCCACGCTTTCGCTTCGAATGGCTTCGATGCCTCGCTGCTACTCCTTGCCTTGGTGGGGTTGGGCTGCACTTTTGTTCCGTGGCTGATCGGCACATTGCTCACCGCGCGTGAAGACCGAGACCATCGGATTCTGATGATGATGAACATATCGGGCTTCAACATTGGCTGCTTTGTGCTTCCCTTCGCCCAAGCGCTCTTTCCGCCGGCTGCGGCACTTGCTGTGTGTTTGTTCGATGCCGGTAATGCTTTGATGATGAGCGGGGGAACGTATGCGTTCTCAAGTGCGATCCTTGACAAGGGTGGATCCCATTACGAACGTGCCGTGTTGGCTGCGAAGCGCCTGTTTTCATCTGCGCCATTCGACCTGTATTGCGTGCTCATTATCATTTCGCTGATGGGCGTTACCATTCCTGAGCAGGTGGTTTCGTTTATCGAGCCAATTTCAAACGCTAATTCGTTCTTGGCTATGTTCATGCTGGGTTTAATGGTTCAGTTTTCATTGGGCAAAGGCAAAGTGTTCCAGCTGGTGCGCTTGCTGGGCTTGCGCTTCCTGTTCTCTGCTGTGATGAGCATCGGCGCAATGACGCTGCTTCCCTTCGATCCCGTTACCCGTATGGTTATTGCCGCCTTATTGTGGTCTCCCATGGGCGCGCTCGGGCCGGTATACACGCTTTGGGCAAAAGGCGATGTGGGCCTGGCTGGTTTTGCCAATGTGGTCACGGTTGCGGTGGGCATTGTTGCCATGACGGCTGCCGCGATGATGATCGCGTAGCTTTTTGTTTGGTGTCGCAGGCGGTTTTTGCCCTGGCTCCAAAGGGGCATATGGTCCTCCGCTGAACAAATTTTCGCTCGGCGGGGGCGTATCATCAGGATTAGCTCAAAATGACGTGCTTAAACGACTCTTCGATTGGCAGTCCGGTAGTGTACACGCCGTAGCTGTGGCTACCATCTTTGGGAAGCGAAAGGCTACCAGGGTTGAACAGCCAAACCGTAGGATCTTCCGAGCAGGGTTCGTTCACTTTGACATGGGTGTGTCCGTACAAAAGTGCGGTATTGACTGGCATCTGGGGAAGATTGCCTGCTGCTCCGTCTCTGTCGGGGCCGAATACGTGCCCGTGAGTGAGGAACAGCGTTCGGGGAGTTTGCATTTCGTACCCCGCATCTTCGTCGATATATTCAGGATCAAGGATGGTGGAATAGTCCGCCATGCAGGGGAAGTTGAGCACCATCTGGTCAACCTCGGCGTCGCAGTTGCCGCGTACGGCAATTATGCGATCGGCTAGGGGGTTGAGCAGGGCAATTACTTCCTTGGGGTCGTAGCCATCGGGCAAGGCGTTGCGCGGCCCGTGATACAGAATGTCGCCTAGCAGGATAATCTTGTCAGGTTTTTCAGCGTGAACAGCATCGATGAATTTGTGGCACCATGTTGCAGAGCCGTGGATATCGGAAGCAATCAGGAACTTCAAGGCAGCCTCTTTCCGTGTGCAATGGTCGCATTTATTGTATCGCTCGCTGCTGTTTTGCAAGGTGATGCAGAAAAAGAAGCATGATCGATTTGCCTCTATCCAGGCTAGGCAAGCGGGGGTTGCGCAGACGTCTATTGTGGCAGCTCAGGCGGCGGTTATCTGGATTCCTATTCTGGTTGCTTGGCCAAGAGCCGTTCAATGCTCGTTGTTAAAGCGAAGTTTCATCTGCAGAAAAATTGTTGACAGGAAAGATGTTTCAGGAAAAAATAACCACAGTTTCGCAAGCGAATATGATTCGCTGAAGAAACCATCAAACCGTTGAAGCGGAAGTCAAAGCGAGTAGGCGCGCACAGAGAGTCCGGGATGCTGGGATCCGGATCGAAAAGCCGTTCGCCAAATGGACCGCTGAGGGCGCATGCGAATGCAATTTGCTAGTAGGGTGCGACGTGAGGGCATACGTAAGTTGCCGGGGATATGTTGGTATCCTGCTAAGCGCACGATTCGTTTCGTGAAACAAGGTGGCACCGCGAGCTTTGTATTTTCTTAAAGCCCGTCCTTGATCGTAGAAGTATCAGGGATGGGCTTTTTTGTTGCCTTTCCCGTGTAAGGAAAGGGCTAATCGATGGACACTACGCTATTGCAGCCGAGCTTGGAAGAAGTTCGTGCTTTGGCTGCGCAGCCTGGCATTTGCCGCGTTCCCGTGAAACGTGAGCTGTTTGCCGACTGCATCACCACTATCGAGGCAATGCGTGCGCTGCGTGCTGCCAGCAACCATTGTTTCTTGCTGGAAAGCGCTGAGGCCGATCAGTGTTGGGGCCGCTATTCCTTTTTGGGCTTCAATCCCACGCTTGAGGTAACCTGCCTGGATGGGCAACTCAGCATTCGCCGCAATGTGGAAGGCGACGAACCGCTGCGCGAAACGCGTCAGGTCGATCACCCGGGCGCCATTATTCGCCAGATTATCGCAGAGAACAAGAGCGCCAAGGTTGAGGGGTTCCCAACATTTACTGGTGGTCTGGTGGGCTATTTCTCGTATGACTACCTCAAGTACGCTGAACCCACGCTGCGTCGTCCCGGTTTAGACCGTGAGGATTTTCTCGATGTTGACCTGATGCTGTTCGATCAGGTTATCTGCTTCGACAACTACCGCCAAAAGATCATCCTCATTGCAGGTGTTCGTGCCGACGACGTTGAGAACTCATACGCTCAGGCGCAAGCAAAGCTCGATGAGATTGAAGGCTTGTTGGTGGGGTCTGCTCGTTACGAATTTGCCCCTTTGAAGTTGAAGGAGCCGCTTGCGCCGCAGTTTTCAACCGAAGAGTTCTGCGAGAAGGTGGAAACTGCCAAGCGTCATATTTTCGAGGGCGACATATTCCAGGTGGTGCCTTCCAACCCCCGAACTGCGAAAGCGGAAGGAAGCCTGTTCGATACCTATCGTGTGTTGCGCAGCCAGAACCCTTCCCCATATATGTTCTACTTCACCAGCGATGATGTGGAAATCGCGGGCGCATCTCCTGAAACGCTGGCCCGCTTGCAGGACGGCAGGCTGTTCACTTACCCCTTGGCTGGCACCCGCCCGCGCGGCGCCACTCCTGAAGAAGATCGAGCCATGGAGGCGGATCTTCTTGCTGACGAAAAGGAACGCGCCGAGCATGATATGCTCGTTGACCTTGGACGTAACGACTTGGGGCGCGTGTCTCAGCTGGGTAGCGTAAAGGTGGAAGAGTACCGAAATGTGCTGCGCTTTTCTCGGATCATGCATATCGGCTCAACCGTTATCGGTCAACTTGCCGAAGGGAAAGACGCGGTGGATGTGATGGATTCCATCCTTCCGGCGGGCACGCTTTCCGGAGCACCCAAGCTGCGTGCCTGTCAGATTATTCAGGATTTGGAGGGTGCCAAGCGCGGCATCTACGGCGGCGCCATCGGCTATCTGGACTTCACCGGCAATCTTGACACTTGCATTGGGATCCGTCTTGTTTACAAGAAAAACGGCCGCGTATGCGTGCAGACGGGCGCCGGCATCGTAGCTGACAGCGTTCCCGAAAGCGAAGACCGCGAATGCTACAACAAGGCGCGCGCGGTAATGGAAGCGCTGAGAACTGCCGAAGGGGGCCTGGCATGATCTACCTCATCGATAACTACGACAGCTTTTCCTACAACCTGTATCAGCTGATAGGCGAAGTGGATCCCGCTATCGAGGTTCTTCGAAACGACGCGCTTTCGGTTGAAGATCTCGAGGCGAAAAACCCTGAAGCGGTGATTCTTTCCCCCGGTCCCGGTCGGCCTGCCGATGCGGGTATTTGCGAAGAAGTGGTGCTGAAGCTATCCGGCAAAGTTCCCATCTTGGGTGTGTGTTTGGGGCATCAGGCAATATGCGAAGCATTCGGCGGCACGGTGGGGTATGCCAAGGAGCTGATGCACGGCAAATCGTCTCTGGTAAAGGTTGATGCGCAATCACCCCTGTTCAACGGCTTGCCTGCTAAGGTTCGGGTTGCTCGTTACCATTCACTTGCAGCCGACGAAGAAAGCCTTCCCAAATGTTTGCGGGTTATTTCCCGTGCCGATGATGGGGAAGTGATGGCTGTGCAGCATGCCGAGTTCCCTACCTATGGCGTTCAGTTCCATCCCGAATCGATTCTCACCCCCGATGGCCGGGCGATGATCGAAAACTTCTTGGCCATAGCAACGAAGTAATACACGGCGTTTGCGCCGATTGCGCGAAAGGAAGCAACGATGATCAGGGAAGCAATTTTCAAGCTGGTAAACAAGCAGGACCTAACCTACGACGAAGCCTACGACGTGATCAACGAGATCATGTCGGGCGAAACCACCCAGGTGCAGACGGCAGCATTTCTTTCGGCTCTTTCCACAAAGTCGACCAAGAGCGAAACGATTGCCGAAATTGCAGGGTGCGCTGCCGCCATGCGCAGCCATGCCACCAAGGTTGACTACGATAAGCCGCTGCTCGAGATTGTGGGCACGGGCGGCGACAAAACTGGCAGTTTCAACATTTCCACCACCGCAGCGCTTGTTATTGCGGCGGGTGGGGCAAAGGTTGCCAAGCACGGAAACCGTGCGGCATCAAGCAAATCGGGTACGGCCGATTGCCAAGAGGCGCTGGGTGTGAACATCGAGCAGAGCCCCGAGCTGTGTAAGAAGCTCCTCGACGAAGTGGGCATGTGCTTCTTCTTCGCCCAGAAATACCATACAGCCATGCGCTACGTGGGCCCCATTCGCAAAGAGCTGGGTTTTCGCACCGTGTTCAATATTCTAGGCCCGCTCACCAACCCCGCCTCGCCCGACAAGATGATTCTCGGCGTATACGATGAATCTTTGGTGCAGCCTTTGGCGCATGTGCTGGTGAGCCTGGGTGTGAAGGACGGCATGGTGGTATATGGGCAGGATTGTCTGGATGAGCTTTCCACGGCATGCCCCACCACGGTATGTGAATTCCACGGCGACGATTATTTGTCTTACGTTCTTACGCCTGATGAATTGGGCATGAAGCGCTGCATGAAAGAAGATCTGCAAGGCGGTTCTCCGGAAGAAAATGCGCAGATCACACGTGACATTCTTTTCGGCAAGGAAGTGGGAGCAAAGCGCGACACCGTTTTGCTGAATGCTGCTGCGGGCCTCTACATTGCCGGGTTGGTGCCCTCGTTGAAAGATGGCGTCGCAAGGGCCCAGGAGCTTATCGACAGCAGCAAAGCAGCCGAAACGCTGGAGTCGTACATTCGAGTATCAAATCAGGAGGCTTAAGTGACCATCCTTGATGAAATAGCCGCCTACACACGTCAGCGCATGGCGGAAGAGGAAGGGCTGACGCCAACAGCCAGCCTTCGGCAGCAGGCTTGCGCCATGGCATCAGCTGAGCGTGAAGCCAACGGTGGTGTATTTCCCTTTCGATTCAGCGCCGCATTGGCAGAGCCCGGCCTTTCCTTTATCTGCGAAGTTAAGAAAGCGTCTCCTTCTAAGGGGGTTATTGCCGAAGAGTTTCCGTATCTGGATATCGCAAAGAGCTACGAGGCGGCAGGGGCGGCGGCGATTTCCTGCTTAACCGAGCCGAAATGGTTCATGGGTGCCGATGCCTATTTGACCGAGATAGCGGCAGAAACTTCTGTGCCTGTGTTGAGGAAAGATTTTGTGGTTTGCGAGCGCATGATTTACCAGGCCAAAGTACTCGGTGCCTCTGCTGTGCTTTTGATCTGTGCCATTTTAAGCGACGAACAACTTGTTGCTTATCGTGAGCTTGCTGAAAGCCTGGGTCTTTCGGTTTTGGTTGAAGCGCATGACGAAAAGGAAATTGCCCGCGCGGTTGCCTCGGGTGCAAAGATCGTTGGTGTGAACAACCGCAACCTGAAGGATTTTAGCGTCGACTTCGATAACGTCCGCCGTCTTCGCGCGCATATTCCTGAAGACGTGCTGTACGTGGCGGAATCGGGCGTGGCAAGCGCCGATGATGTTGCGGCTATCGCCCAGATGGGTGCGGATGCTGCCTTGATCGGTGAAGCACTGATGCGCGCCGATGATAAACAGGCAACGTTGGCGGGATTCCGTGCTGCGGCTGAGGTGGCACGATGAGTCCGGCAAGCCGTCAGCATCAGGCGAGGGAATGGCTGCTATCGCCGCAGGGTTCGGGGTATCCGCGTGTGAAACTGTGCGGGATGTCGCGCGAAGAGGATGTGCGCTCAGTTGCCCAGACGCGCCCCGATATGTGCGGTTTCATCGTGGACTTCCCCCAATCGCACCGAAGTGTTTCAGTGGAGCGCCTGACGGAATTATGCGAGCTGCTCGATGAAGAGGATGCCAAGGTGGCAGCCCGCATGGCAACCAGCGGCAATCCGGTGAGCCTTCATCCAATATGGCGCGTAGGGGTATTTGTCGATGAGCCGCTTGATTCCTTGATCCGCATCGTTTCGAATGGTTCAGTTGATCTGGTGCAGCTCCATGGAAACGAAAGTAATGCCTACATTTCCGAGTTGAGGCATCGAACCCGAGTAGGAACCATCCAGGCTTTCCGTGTGAGAGGCAGCGAAGATGTTTCCCGCGCCGAAGGAAGCAGCGCCGATATGATCTTGCTCGACAGCGGGCAAGGCTCGGGCAGTGCATTTGATTGGGGCGACGTTTCCCGCGTTCATCGCCCGTTCATTTTGGCTGGCGGGCTTACTCCTGAAACCATCGGTAAGGCACTAACGGAAGTACACCCCTGGGGTATTGACATGAGTTCTGGTATCGAAACCGACAAACTAAAGGACCCCGCAAAAATTGCAGCAGCTGTTGATGAGGTCCATCGATGGCGGTTGTAGCTCCTCCAGCGCCTCGATCGGCGTGGGCAGTTCTAGCGTGCTGATAAATCGGCGGCTTATCCACTTAAGTAGAACCATCAGGCCAACGCCTGATTTATGAAAGGAAATATCATGACGAAGGGAAGATTCGGCATCCATGGTGGGCAGTACATGCCCGAAACGCTGATGAATGCCGTTATCGAGCTCGAGGAAGCTTACGACCATTACAAGGATGACCCGGAATTCAAGGCGGAGCTGAACACGCTCCTGAATGAATACGCCAACCGTCCTTCGCTTCTGTACTACGCCGAGCGTCTTACCAAGGCGTTGGGAGGTGCGAAGATCTACCTGAAGCGCGAAGACTTGAACCATACCGGTGCGCACAAGATCAACAACGTGCTCGGTCAGGTTCTGCTTGCCAAGAAGATGGGCAAGACGCGCGTTATTGCCGAAACGGGTGCGGGTCAGCACGGTGTTGCCACGGCTACGGCGGCGGCACTGATGGATATGGAATGCGAAGTCTTCATGGGCAAGGAAGATACCGAGCGTCAGGCACTGAACGTATACAAGATGCGTTTGCTGGGTGCTAAGGTACATGCTGTGGAAACGGGAACGGCAACGCTGAAAGATGCCGTATCGGAAACTATGCGCGAATGGACTAACCGCATTGCCGATACCCATTACGTGCTTGGCTCCACTATGGGCCCTCATCCTTTCCCCACCATCGTGCGAGACTTTCAGGCGGTAATCTCGCAAGAGATTATCGATCAATGCATGGAGAAGGAGGGCCGTTTGCCCGACTGCGTGCTTGCTTGCGTGGGCGGTGGCTCGAACGCCATGGGCACCTTCTATCACTTCATTGAGCATCCCGAAGTTCAACTCATTGGGTGCGAAGCTGCGGGGCGTGGCATCGACACCTTCGAAACGGCGGCCACCATCAACACGGGCAGCCTTGGTGTATTCCATGGCATGAAGTCGTATTTCTGCCAGGACAAGTATGGTCAAATCGCGCCAGTGTATTCCATTAGTGCTGGTCTTGATTACCCCGGAATCGGACCCGAGCATGCATGGTTGCACGATACAGGCCGTGCTCAGTACGTGCCCGTTACCGATGACGAAGCGGTGGATGCCTTCGAGTATCTGAGTCGTTTGGAGGGCATTATCCCTGCTATTGAGAGCGCTCATGCAGTTGCCTATGCCTGCAAGATCGCGCCGAAAATGAGCAAAGATCAAATTATGGTAGTCACGCTTTCCGGTCGCGGCGATAAGGATTGCGCCGCCATCGCTCGTTATCGAGGAGAAGATATCAATGAGTAACCCCCGCATCAAAGCTGCCTTTCAGGGTGGAAAAGCCTTTATTCCCTTTGTTACCTGCGGCGACCCAAATCTGGAAACCACCAAGAAAATTGTTGCTGAGCTTGCACGGGCGGGTGCTGCCGTTATCGAGTTGGGCATTCCGTTTTCTGACCCTACAGCAGAAGGGCCAGTAATCCAGTCTGCCAATATGCGCGCGCTTGAGGCGGGCACCACCACCGACAAGGTGTTTGATATGGTGGCCGACCTGCGTAAAGCCATCGACACGCCCTTTGTGTTCATGACCTACGCCAATGTGGTGTTTCACTACGGCATCGAGGAGTTTTGCGCTCGTGCGGCAGAGGTTGGCGTGGATGGGTTAATTCTCCCCGACGTTCCTTTTGAGGAAAAAGAGGAATTCGCTGGCCCGTGCCGCGCTCACGGTATGGATCTTATCAGCATGATTGCGCCTACGTCTGAGGAGCGCATCGACACGATTGCCCGTGATGCAGAAGGCTTCATTTACTGCGTAAGCTCTTTGGGCGTTACGGGAACACGTTCGAGCATCACCACTGATCTCGATTCAATCGTGGCGCGTATTTGCGCAGTTACCGATACCCCTATTGCCATCGGGTTCGGTATTTCCAACCCTGAGCAAGCGGCAATCATGGCGGCAAAGAGCGATGGCGCTATTGTTGGATCCGCTATCGTGAAGATTATTGCTGCCGAAGGCGAAAACGCTGTTCTGGCGGTTGGTGAATTTGCCCGCAAGATGGTGGAAGCCGTTCGTGCATAGCCGCTGGCGCCTGGGGTCTTTCCTATTCGCAACGTATCGAGTGGAAGCCGTTCGTGCATAGCCGCTGGATATGCAGGGTAATTGCCTTCTTTCGCCTAAGCGGACCAGGAGCCCGGTCTTCTGGTCCGCTTCTTTATTGGCGGCAACCGGTGTGGTGCCTTCCTTGGTCGGGGGGGGGTGCAAGGAGCAAGCCCAATTGCGAAGGCCGGCTGTTTCGTTGCGGCGCCAAAAGGCCATGAAGCAGCAGGCATGGATTCGGCGTGGTTATCAAGCGATGAAACGGTGACGGCTTGGTCAAGAATGAGTGAAAAGCGCGTGGAGGGGGTGGCGGTCTTCTTCCAGGCTGCTAGGTTGGAAAGCCGAGAGAAAGGAAGCGCATCGATGGCGAATTCGGTTCAGCAAAGTGGCGATGGTGCTAGGAAGGGCAAGCTGGCGGTACTGTTCGAGGATCTTTCGATTGCTCAGGTGATTGCTGGTGCCCTAGCGGCTGCAACGGTGTTTTTGCTGTCTTCCGTTATCGGTGTTGCTGGCTCTTTGATCGGCGCGGCGGTTGGCTCGGTCGTATCGGCTGTTTCGTCTCAGGTGTATAAGAAAATGCTATCTGCTTCTGCCGACAAGATTCGCGATGTTGCACCAGATGGGGTATCGGCAAATCAGGCAGATCTCAACGAAACGCGTTTGATGGCCCCGGTTTCGTCGAGTAAAACCCGCGTTATCGATTCGGGGAAGGTTGCTGCAAGTGCAACGAAGGTTATGGGTGCTGACGACATTCGCTACCAAGTTCATGCTTCGTCGGATAAGGCGGTAGATCCCGCACTGCAACGTGCACATGTGCGTCGCCGTCGGAAGGCTCGCGTTCAGCGGAGTGTGATTATCGTTTCCGTTGTTTCTGCTTTGATCGCCATTGTGATTTCGGCGGGGCTCATCCACGTATTTACCGATGGCCAGGGCATTGGTGAAAAGACAGAGCCCATATTCACAGCAAGCGAGGCATCCCAGGCAAAGCAAAGCTCTTCGGCCAACAGCGGAGCTGCGAAGGAAGCAACCTCAAATGAATCGACGTCCACCAAGTCGAATGAAGGCCCTTCCCAGTCGGGGGAATCCTCGAGCGCCGATTCGTCCAACTCGTCCAATAGCAGCAGCTCCGGTTCGGGATCCTCTGGCTCTTCGAATGGCAGCTCGTCTTCTTCCGGTAGCGCTTCGGAAAATTCCGGCTCTTCGACCGGTTCGGGTTCCAGCTCGTCTGGGAACGAAGCCCCTGGGTCTTCTGCTGGCTCTTCGGCCGGTTCGGGATCGTCCTCTGGTTCTTCCGGCAGCGGTTCGGCTTCCGCTGGCTCGAACAACGGCTAAGAGCAAGCCCCCCGACGGTTTTTTGCCGTACCCCGTTCTTTGCTATGTCAAGTGGGGCATTTTGCTGCTTTCAATTCCCTTACGGCGGCGGTTGTGACGTGCGGAAAAGGGTATGATGGTGGTTCTAAGGAAAGGAACGCTCCATGGCTCTTATTGCACGACTCCTTCAGTCGTTACCGCTTGTCATAGTACTGGTTCTTCTGGCTCTGATCATCTATTTTGTGGTGTCGTGGGCTCGCTCGCCTGAGCGCGCAAAGGAAGTGCTTATCAAGTTCTTCACCGTGCTCAATTCGATTCTTTCGATCTTCTTCCTTTTGGCCACTGCATATGCGTTTTTCGAGGGCAATCAACCGGTGTTGGAGCTCACGGTTTCATTCTTGGTGGTTACCGTGCTGGCTCTTGCCATCACCCGCATTTGTCGCTGGCGCTTTGTGAAGAACCATCCCCATTACATGGATAAAAGCCAGAGGGTTACCTTCCTATAAAAAGAACGTCCCGCCTGAACCGAGTCCTAATGCTGAACCCGAAATGATAGTTCATTTCGGGTTCTTTCGTATCGGAAGGCGCTTTTGCACCAGGAAGCAATTTGGATCAAGAGGGGGGCGCTCGTCGAAGCTGCTGGTTTTCTTTGGCGCAATGTAATGTGCTTGGCTTGAGCGGTGATGCTTTTTCTGAATAGTGCTAGACGTTTTCATCAATATGTTGGGTTTTTGAACGTCTGAACAACAGGATGCTTTCATGCGGGTAACCGAACCGTCTGGCTTCGCGGGAGTATGTCGGGGGAGCGTCATACTGATGATTGCAAGGTGGGTGACCAAATCCGAGCGAGCGGGGGCTTGCTCGGCTATCGCCAAGGGGGAATAACCGTGAGCACCGTCGATAAGAAGCTTATGGGGCAGATGCTTCGATTTGCTAAAGCTGTTGTAATCACCAGTGCAAATGCAAAGGAAGGCACATCGGTTGCCGATTGCGAAAAGCCTGGTAAACGCGACGCCGAATACCTACGTGCCATTATGGAGCGAGGGCTTCGCACCCTGCCTCTTGAACAGCGCGTCCTTTCGGAGGCCGCTTTCGATAAGCGTGCATTTGATCTGGGCAAGGTTTTTGTTATTCGCCAGTTGGGCATTTGGGAAATGATGAGCTACGAAACCCTTCGTCGTGACAGTGAATATGTGGCTTTCCCCGAATTGCTTGATGGCATGGAAAAAGAGGGTTTGGTAAAGCGCATCGTTGACACGGTTGATGGGAAAGACAACGATGTGGTGATCCTTACCGAAGCCGGCAAGCAGATGTTCTCCGAACAGGAAGAGGCTCTTGAACAGCGCGCTGAAGAACTGTTTGGTAACCTTACCGAGGGCGAGAAAATGCAACTCTATTTGTTGCTGCGCAAGGTTCAGGGTTCCCCTGCATACGAATCGGAATCTTCTGCTGATGTGCGCAAGCGTGCAGGAATCGCGTAACGGGCTAAAACAGGGTAATGCCTTGTCATTCCAGAAAGCCTGGCCAATGAACTAGGGGCCAGGAAATCAAGAGGCCTTAGGGAGGGGTTTCCCTAAGGCCTCTTGATTGATTCGATACGCGTTTTAGTCGTTGTCGGTCTCTGTCTTCAGCTTGTGGCAGGCTTCCGCCATTTCATCAACCATTTCATCGAAGAGTTTTAGGGCATCTTCGACGGGTTTGGGGCTGAGCATGTCAACGCCAGCGCCACGCAGAAGGTCGATTGGCGGCTTGGAGCTGCCACCCCTCAGGAAGCCCAGGTAGTCTTCGCGGCTCTCTTCTCCCAAGTCCAAAATGCGCTGAGAGAGCGCAATGGCGGCTGCGAAGCCCGTTGCGTATTGGTATACGTAGAAGCGGTAGTAGAAGTGGGGGATGCGCGCCCATTCGAGGGCGATGTTCTCGTCGAGTGCAATGCCGTCGCCGAAGTACTGCGCGTTCAGTTCCTCGTAGATGCCGCAGAGTGCATCGGCGGTGATACCTGCGCCCTGCGCAGTGAGCTCGGCTACCTTAAGCTCGAACTCGGCGAACATCGTTTGGCGGTACAGCGTTGCGCGGAACTGCTCCAAGAAGTGGTTTAGGAAGTAGGCGCGCTCGCGTTCGCTCTTAGCATGGTCAAGGAAGTAGCGCGTAAGCAGCGCTTCGTTGCAGGTAGATGCCACTTCTGCCACGAAGATGACGTAGTCGGAATAGCATACAGGCTGATTGGCGCAAGAAAGATACGTGTGGATGGAATGGCCCATTTCGTGGATCAGCGTGAACACATCATCGAGCTTACCCTGGAAATTGAGCAGGATTACCGGGTGCATGCCGTAGCCGCCGGCGGAGTAGGCGCCGCTGCGTTTGCCCGGAGTTTCGTACACGTCGATCCATCGCTCCGAAAGGCCGCGGCGTACTAAGGAAAGGTAGTCTTCACCCATGGGACGCAGCGCTTCCAGGATGATGTCGCAGGCTTCTTCGTAGGTGAAGGTGAGTTCTACATCGTCGACGATAGGCACGTACAGATCGGAGAAGCGCAGCTCGTCTACGTCCAGCAGCTCTTTGCGCAAGGCGACGTACTTGTACATGGCATCCATGTTGTTATGCACGGTGTCGATGAGGTTCATGTACACCTGGGTCGGTACTTCGTTGGCAGAGAGCGCTGCTTCCAGGGCGGAGCTGTAACGACGCGCTTCCGCGAAGAACTTCAGTTGTTTGTTCTGGGCGCCTAGCGTTGCGGCGAAGGTGTTGCGGAATTGGCGGTAGCTGGAATACAGCGATTCGTAGGCAGATTCGCGCAGCGTTCGATCGGCTGACATCATAAGGGGGATGTAACTGCCGTGCGTTACCGGATGCGCAACACCTTCGGCATCATGTGCGTCGGGGAATGTAAGATCGGCATCGTTGAGCAGGGAAAAGATATTGTCGGGTTGGTTGGCCATGTCGCCCGCAGCTGCCAGGAGCTTCTCTTCAGCAGGAGAGAGCACGTGCTCGCGCCTGCTGAAGATGACATCCAGGCAGCGGCGATACAGCTCCAGCCCTGGTTCCTGCGAGTAAAACTGCTCCATTTCCTGCTCGCTTAAGCCAAGTAGCTCGGAGGTGAACCAGGAAGAAGCACTGGAGATCGAAACCCAGAGCGTCATAACCTGGCTCGAATAGTCCTGGTAGCGCGATTCGCGCGTGTCTTCGTCGCTTTTTCGTTCGGCGTAGTTAACCAGCTTGGTAAGGGCCAGGCCCGCTTCGTCATCGAGCTTTAGATAGGCAAGCAGGTCGGTAGCCGAAGTGCTGATTTTTCCCTGGAACGATGCGAATTGGGACGGCAGTTCCTTTGCTTCCTCGAGCGCAGCCAAGAAAGCCTCGTCGCTTTCGAAGACGCTGGAAAGATCCCAGCGATACTGCTCGTCGATCTCGTCGCGGGAAGAATACGTTGTCATTGCGTGCTCCTTGCGTATGCTTGGCAGCTTTTCCGTACATTGAACTGTTTGTGCTCGGCGGTGGAGCCGTGGCGCTCGACGGGAGCGACTGCCAAGTGTTTACCTTTTCGCAAGCAATACTACGACATTGGCTGCAACTTACGTTGCTGGTACAGCCCATTGTCATAGAAACCGAGTTTTCGATAATACCCACGCGTGCCAACGGCGCTGATAACGTTGATGCGTTGGTATCCTGCCTGGGAGGCGAGCTCGCAAGCGCGGTTTACCAGCTGGGTGCCCAAACCGCGATGTTGGGCATTGTTGATGCCGGCGTGCTGCAGTTTTTCCACTCGGCCATATACGTGCACTTCACGGATCATTGCTTCGCCCGCTTGGAGGGGAAAGGGTAGGGCGTAAGCGCTATCGGTCGTCTTGGACGTTGCCTCTTGGTACTCTTCTTCTAACTGGGCTATTGCATTGGCGTGGGGCAGCGAAAGGCGCAGGAAGCCAGCAATCTTTCCTTGCGGCGTTACCCATTGAAGGAAGCGTTCGCCGGTGGCAGTGGTTTCGTACTCGATTATCTCAAGCGAAAGGTCTTCAGCGGAAACGTTGGCAAGGCTCACTTCGCGATGGCGAATTTCTGCCGTGGCAAGACCTTCGGAATCAATTCGCTGTTCAACCAGCTGGCGCAGGTTCACCTTTTTATTGCCCGCTTTGATATCGGGTGCCGAAATGTCTCGAATCATGCGGGAAATGCGCGTAAAGGCAGGTGTTGCGCAGGTGTCGGAGACCAACACGTCTACCAAACTGGGTTCAGGGTAGGGCTGCCAGGTGCGATCTTCGTAGCGCTCGCAGAGCCCGGTTCCTTCCACAAGGACGCAGGGGTAGAGCTTCACTTCGTCGGGTTGGAAGGCGGGATCATTACAAAGACGCAGGTAGTCGGCTTTATCCGATTCTGGTGTGGCACCCAGTAAATTCACCATGGCATGAACATGGGTTTTGAAGCCGAACAAACGCAGCAGCTCGAATGCGCGTTGGATTTGCTCCGTAGAGGTATGCCGGTCGTTGAGCGTATGCACCTTTTCATCCAGACTTTGGATGCCCATTTGAACTTTAGTGCAGCCCATGCGGCGCAGTGCCGCCAAGTGGGTGGGCGTTATGCGCTCGGGACGCGTTTCTATTACCAAGCCTACTACGCGGTGGTGTCCATCGACGTTGGCAAGGTGTTCGGCTTCGAGTTCTTCCCACGTTGCCTTTTGCCATTGGGCAACCGATGCCCATGCGTCATTTTCGCCATACAAACGGTCAAAGGCCTGGTTGTATGTTGTTTCTCGGTTGTCGATACGATGCTGTTCTTCAGAAACGAAGCGCTTGAGGGATTCTGGGTCGCAGGAGATTCCCGCCGATTCGTAGGCGCGTTTGCGTGCGGGAAGGCTCTCATGCGCCTGGGAGCCATCGTTCAGCGCCCGGAACAGTTCGCGGATGAACCAGATCTGATAGCTTTCCGGGTAATCGCTCCAAGTGCCGCCCAAAACGATGAGCTCGACTTTGTCGGTGACGTGGCCCATTTCGGTGAGGGCCTTGAGGCGCGCAGCTACCTGCAAGTAGGGATCGAAGAAGGTGCGCTCGGCGCGCTGACACGCAGGCTCGTCGGCCAGATAGCTTTTGGGCATGCGTAAATCGTTGGGGCAGTACAGGCAGTTGCTTGAGCACTTCCATGGCTTGGTGAGCACGGTGATGGTGGCAACGCCCGAAGCGGTGCGACGGGGTTTCATCTGCAGGGTGCGGACAAGGCGGCGCTGTTGTTCTTCGCTTAAGCCCCAATCGTTCCAACGCTGCGGCTGGTTTTTCTGCACGTCAAGGTAGAAAGCCATGAGTTGGCGCTTCGAGAGGGGGCGTGCTTTTGGCAGTTCCGAAGGCTCAGGTGTGTGGTTTTGGACGCTGCCGTTTGTAGCGTTTGGTTCAGTGCACCCGCCAGCGCGTTGTGATTCAAGAATGCGCTTGTTGTGGCGGTTGATTACCTTTGTGAGTTCGCGCTCATCAAGGCGCTCCTTTGCCTTAAGCGCATCGAGTATGTCAAAAAGAGCTTGTTCCATGCGCCTGATTATAGGCGAAGGCGAAATCTGTCATGTTGGTGATGCAGGCGCTTTGGGCGATATGCCTCCCGAAGCCCTATGCGAACAGCATGAACAGGTGAGCAAGAAGGAAACCGATAAGGCCGCAGGCAGGGAAGGTAAGCACCCATGCAAGAACCATGTTTCGGGCAATTCCCCAGTTAACGCGCTTGAACGATTTGCTGGCGCCAACGCCCATGATGGCCGATGTGTTGCAGTGTCCAGTGGAAACGGGCATGCCGGTAAGGCTTGCAAACAGTAGCGTGAAGGTGGTGGAGAAATTGGCGGCTACGCCCTGATATTTTTCAAGCTTGACCATGTCCATGCCCACCGATTTGATGATGCGCTTGCCGCCGACGATGGTGCCCAATGAAATGGCAAGCGAGCAGATGATCATGAGCCACATGGGGAATCCGCTGGAATCGGGGGTTGGGTTTCCGAAGGAAAGGGCAATGCCCAGCATGGCGATAGACATGAACTTCTGGCCGTCTTGAGCGCCATGCAAAAATGAAAGAGCTACGGCGCATACGTCTTGGATGCCGGTAAAAGCGTGGTTTGCTGCCTGGCGGTTTACGTGTTTGCAGGCTCTTTCGATGACCTTAACAAACAGCCAGCCAAGGAAAAAGCCGGCTACCAGCGAAAACACCATGCCGTAAATAACCTTGGCCCATTCTGCGGGAACTACACCTGCAAGTCCGTTCAGGGCAATGGCGCCGCCCGTTACGCCAGCGATAAGGCTGTGGGATTTCGAACAGGGAATGCCGAAGAACCAGCAGAAGATACCCCATAAAATGGCGCCGATCATTGCCGCCATCAGGGCGTAAAGCGCCGCATCGGTGTTGCCCGAGAAGTCGACCATCCCGAACATCGTTTTGGCTACGGCGGTTGATATGTAGGTCATACCCACAAGACCCACGAAATTGAATACCGCAGCCAGTCCGATGGCGACGCTGGGCTTTAAGCAGCGAGTGGAAACAACGGTGGCAATAGCGTTTGGCGCATCGGTAGCACCTGATACGGCGGTAACGCCGATTACCAGAATCAAAATGACGAAGAGGCTTGGTTGAGCCATAGCCTGAGAGATGAAATCAAAGAAAGAAAGCGCCATTACGTTCCTTATATTTCCTTGTATGGTCGCAATTCAACATTGCATTTTTGTAACATTCATGGGTCGTATTTGACCAATTGTTAACAATGCTACCCTACGTGCGCCCTCCTGGTGGTTGCAAACTGGGTGCTTTCAATAATTTCCTGCTATTTCGCTCGTTTTGCCCATCGTTTCTCTTCGGATGTTGCATTTTCAGTCGGATTAGTGTGGGATTTTGCCAGGGTGAGTTCAGTCGAACTAGCGTGCGATCTTTGCCGGGGGGGGTGAGGGCGCGAGTGCCTTGCTTGGTTGATGTCGCAGGGCCCCGTGCTGCTTGGCATGATCGGCTTCGAAGGCGCACGCGTCTTGCACGGGATGTGCTCCGTTGCGACGTTGGCGGCATATCGGCGTTTTGCTCACTTTGTTCGGCTTTTTTCGCTTGCCGTATCTGCGAGCGCTCTTGCCCTCATTCCATCGCCTCACCAGCTGCACTGCGGTATCATGATAAGAACTGTTTCAAAAGAGCTTTGAAGTGCATTTAGCGTTCAAACAAGCAGGAAAAGGCACCCAGCATAATAAAGAAGGGTAGGATTCATGGTTTCTCGCATTTATGTTGAGAAAAAGCCCGGTTTCGATGTCGAGGCGGGGCAGCTCTTGCACGAGCTGCAGACGATTTTGGGCGTGAGGGCACTTACGGGTTTGCGCCTTGTTAACCGCTATGATGTCGAGGGCATTTCCGATGAGCTGTTCAAGCAGTGCATCCCCGTGGTATTCAGCGAGCCCCAGGTAGATACATCTTGCGAAAGCTGCCCCGAAGTTGAGGCTGCCCTGAAGGGCGAAAGCCCTGCGGGTCAGACGGTTTTCGCCATCGAGTTCCTTCCCGGTCAGTTCGATCAGCGCGCTGATTCTGCAAGCGAATGCATCCAGCTCATCAGCCAGGGCGAACGCCCTGCAGTCCGTAGCGCCAAAGTGTATGTGCTCGAGGGCGAACTTTCCGAGGCGGACGTTGCTGCCATCAAACATTACGTTATCAATCCGGTTGAAGCGCGCGAAGCTGCGCTCGAGGCGCGCGAAACGCTTGAAATGCAGGTGCCCGAACCCGAACCGGTAGAGGTTATCGAGGGCTTCACCGAGCTTGACAACGCTGGTCTTGCCCAGTTCCGCGAAGAGCGCGGTCTTGCCATGGACCAGGCGGATATCGAATTCTTCCAGGCTCATTTCAAGGAAATCGGACGCAACCCCACCATCACCGAGGTTCGCGTTGTTGACACGTACTGGTCCGATCATTGTCGCCATACCACATTCGGCACCGAACTTACCGACGTCAAGATCGACGACGAAACGGTGCAGCTCGCATTCCAGAAGTATCTCGCTATGCGCTCTGAGCTGGGCCGCGAGCATAAGCCGGTATGTCTGATGGATATGGGCACCATTGGTGCCAAGTACCTGCGCGCACATGGTGGCCTTCAGGGGCTCGACGAGTCCGACGAAGTTAATGCCTGCACGGTAAAGTGCAAAGTCGACGTTGACGGCGAAGAGCAGGACTGGCTGTTCCTGTTCAAAAATGAAACCCATAACCATCCCACGGAAATCGAGCCCTTCGGTGGCGCGGCAACGTGCGTGGGCGGCGCTATTCGCGACCCTCTTTCGGGCCGCAGCTATGTATATCAGGCTATGCGCGTAACCGGTGCAGGCGACCCGACCGTCCCCGTTTCCGAAACGCTTGAAGGCAAGCTTCCCCAGCGCAAGCTGGTTACCACCGCTGCCGCTGGCTATTCTTCTTACGGCAATCAGATCGGTCTTGCTACGGGCCAGGTTCACGAGCTGTATCATCCGGGCTATGTTGCCAAGCGCATGGAAGTGGGCGCGGTAGTGGGCGCAACGCCCGCCAGCCATGTCCGTCGCGAAGAGCCTGCTCCGGGCGATAAGATCGTTCTGCTGGGTGGTCGCACTGGTCGCGATGGCATCGGTGGCGCAACCGGCTCTTCCAAGACGCAGAACGTCGAAAGTGTGGAGAAGTCCGGTGCGGAAGTGCAGAAGGGCAATGCCCCGGTAGAGCGCAAGATCCAGCGTTTGTTCCGTCGCGGCGAGGCATGCCGTCTTATCAAGCGATGCAACGACTTCGGCGCTGGTGGTGTTTCCGTTTCCATCGGCGAGCTGTGCGATGGCCTGCTCATCGACCTGAATGCTGTTCCTAAGAAGTACGAAGGCTTGGACGGCACCGAGCTCGCAATCTCCGAAAGCCAGGAGCGCATGTCGTGCGCTCTTGCCGCAGAAGACGTCGAAGAATTCATCGGCTATGCGCACGAGGAAAACCTTGAGGCAACGGTTGTTGCCACGGTAACCGAAGAAAAGCGTTTGCGCATGGAATGGAACGGCGATGCAATCGTCGATATCAGCCGTGCTTTCCTTGATACCAATGGCGCCCCGAAGTATCAGGATGTTCACGTTCAGGCGGGCGAGTCGTATGCTCCCGCATGGGAAGGCTCCACGCTCGAAGAGCGCATGACATCGCTGGTCACCGACCAGAACGTCTGCTCGAACAAGGGCTTGGGCGAACGTTTCGACTCCACCATCGGTGCAGCTACCGTGCTCATGCCCTTTGGTGGCAAGCGTCAGCTCACGCCTTCGCAGGCCATGGTTGCCAAGTTCCCCGTCGATGGCGAAACCACCACGGCAAGCGCTATGGCTTGGGGCTTCAATCCGTATCTTTCCGAGAAGAACCAGTTCAAGGGTGCTTACCTTGCTGTTGTGGAAAGCGTGGCGCGCCTGGTTGCCACGGGCTTCACCCGTGAATCGGCCTACCTTTCCCTGCAGGAGTACTTCGAACGCTTGCGCGATATCCCCGAGCGTTGGGGCAAGCCTACCGCTTCCGTTCTGGGCGCTTTGATGGCTCAGGTGGATTTGGGCATCGGTGCCATTGGTGGCAAGGACTCCATGTCGGGCAGCTTCGAAGAAGGCGAAACCGAAATCCACGTTCCGCCTACGCTCATCAGCTTTGCAGTTTCCACTGGCTCTATCGACCGTGTGGTTTCTCCTGAGTTCAAGCGCGCTGGGTCGCGCATCGTCAGCATCGCACCCGCATTTTACGACATGGATTCTCTGGTCCCCGAAGCGGATGGCATGAATGCCGCATTTAGCCTGGTTGAAACGCTTATCGGCGAAGGCAAGGTTTCCGCTGCGGCAACGTTGGGTTACGGCTGCGCTGCCGAGGCTCTGTTCAAGATGGGCGTTGGCAATGGCGTGGGCGTAAAGCTTTCCGACGAAGTTGAGGCGGACGACCTGTTCAGCTTGGCTTATGGCAGCTTCATCGTTGAGCTTGCCGAGGGTGCTGAAATCCCTGCCAATACCGATCTGGTAACCGTTTCCGAGCTTGGCTGCACCACCGAGGCTTATGAATTCGCAGCGTGTGGCGAGGCTATCAGCATGACCAAGCTGCAGGAAGCTTGGGAGGGCGGCATCGAATCCGTATTCCCGTATCGCGGCGAAGGCGAAAAGGTTGAGCAGGTTAACTGGTCGGAAAAGCTCCCTCTGGTTTGCGGCGAATCGTTCGCGAAGCCGCGCGTTATCATTCCTGTGTTCCCTGGCACCAACTGCGAATACGACACCGCTCATGCCTTCAAGCGCGCCGGCGCCGAACCTGAGGTCCTGGTGATCAACAACCTTACGCCCGCAGCGGTTGCCGAAAGCACCGATGCGTTGGTGAAGGCCATCAACAACAGCCAAATCGTTATGCTTCCCGGCGGTTTCTCCGGCGGTGACGAGCCCGATGGTTCGGCGAAGTTCATCACGGCATTCTTCCGTGCGCCTGCCGTTACCGAGGCGGTTCGTGAGCTGCTTCAGAAGCGCGATGGTCTGATGCTGGGTATCTGCAATGGCTTCCAGGCCCTTATCAAATTGGGCTTGGTTCCCTATGGCGATATCGTTCCTGCAACGCCCGAGGCTCCCACGCTTACGTTCAACACCATCGGTCGCCACCAGAGCGGCCTGGTTCGCACGCGCATCGCTTCGAGCCTTTCTCCTTGGCTTTCGCGCTGCAATGTGGGCGACATTCACACGGTTGCCATCAGCCACGGCGAGGGTCGTTTCGTGGCAAGCCCCGAAACAGCTGCTCAGCTTGCTGCAGCAGGTCAGATTGCAACGCAGTATGTTGATGAGGCGGGTAATCCTTCGATGGACCTTTCGGTTAATCCCAATGGCTCCATTTTGGCTATCGAGGGCATTACCAGCCCCGACGGTCGTGTTTTGGGCAAGATGGGCCATACCGAGCGCTCCGGCAACGGTTTGTACAAGAATGTTCCCGGCAATCTGTACCAGCCTCTGTTCGAGGGTGGCGTAGAGTACTTCAAGTAAGAAACACTGCTTTCTTCTTGAAACGCCCCCGTTTCCTGCAAGGAGCGGGGGCGTTTCTGTGCGTTTGTATGATAGCAAGCGGAAATCGGGCGGAATGCAGCTGGGGGGGCGATGCCCTTCTTGCCTGCGAGCTGAATCTGTGCACGTGCTTCGGGTTCGCTTCCTATAGCTTGCTTTCCCCGTTGTGGCTCGAAACGCACCTTACCGATGCGCGTAAACGCCCTTTGGTGAAATCAAACGAATATAGGATAATGAAACAAGTATGCACATTGCTGGCCACCAGCATCCCTCGTGAAAGGAATCTTTGTGGCTGAATTCATTTACCAGATGTATCAAGCGCGCAAAGCCCATGGCGACAAGGTTATCTTGGACGACGTGACGCTTTCGTTTTACCCTGGCGCCAAGATCGGCGTAGTAGGCCCTAATGGCATGGGCAAGTCAACCTTGCTGAAGGTTATGGCTGGCCTCGAAGAGGTTTCTGCGGGCGACGCGCGTCTTACCCCTGGCTATACGGTTGGCATTCTTCAGCAGGAGCCCCCGCTCGACGAAGAGGCTACGGTAATCGAGAACATTCGCATGGCGTTTGCCGATGTGCTTGCCAAGGTTGAGCGCTTCAATGCCATCGGCGCGGAAATGGCCGATCCCGATGCCGATTTCGATGCCCTGATGGAAGAAATGGGCGCGCTCCAAAACGATATCGATGCTGCAAACGGATGGGATCTGGACAGTCAGCTTTCCCAGGCAATGGATGCCTTGCAGTGCCCCGACCCCGATGCTCCTGTAAAGGTGCTTTCCGGTGGCGAGCGTCGTCGCGTTGCGCTGTGCAAGCTTCTGCTTGAAGCGCCCGACCTGCTTCTTTTGGACGAGCCCACCAACCACTTGGATGCCGAATCGGTGCTGTGGTTGGAGCAATTCCTTCATCGATATCCTGGTGCGGTGCTTGCGGTAACGCACGATCGCTACTTCCTCGACAACGTCGCTGAATGGATCTGCGAAGTTGATCGCGGTCATCTGTATCCCTACAAGGGCAATTACTCTACCTACCTGGAAACCAAGGCTGCCCGTCTGGAATCGCAGGGTCAGCAGCAGGCGAAACTGGCAAAACGCATGAAGAATGAACTGGAATGGGTTCGTTCTAGCCCGAAGGCGCGCCAAGCCAAGAACAAGGCGCGTCTTGAGCGTTATGAGCAGATGGAAGCCGAGGCACGTAGCGCCAAGAGCGTTGACTTCACCGATATCACCATTCCTGTTGGTCCTCGCTTGGGCTCTAAGGTTCTTGAGGTTGAGCATATGCACAAGCAGTTCGGCGACCGCGTGCTTATCGACGATCTTTCATTCAGCTTGCCGCGCAACGGCATCGTTGGTGTTATCGGCCCCAATGGCGTTGGCAAGTCGACCCTGTTCAAGATGATTGTGGGCAAAGAGCCGGTTTCTGGCGGCACGCTTGAGCTGGGTGAAACCGTGCAGATTTCCTACGTTGATCAGAATCGTGAAGGTCTTGACCCGAAAAAGACGCTTTGGGAAGTGGTTTCCGACGGGTTGGATTATATCCGCGTAGGCGAAACCGAGATTCCCAGCCGTGCGTATGTGGCGAACTTCGGCTTTAAGGGTTCTGACCAGCAAAAGCCCGCCGGCGTTCTTTCTGGCGGTGAGCGCAATCGCTTGAACCTTGCCCTTACGCTGAAGCAGGGGGGTAACCTACTCCTGCTCGACGAGCCCACGAACGACCTGGATGTAGAAACGCTTGAAAGCCTCGAAGAAGCGCTGCTGGCGTTCCCCGGCTGCGCAGTAATCACCAGTCACGACCGTATGTTCCTTGACCGTATTGCCACGCATATTCTTGCATGGGAGGGTACCGACGAAAACCCCGGCAATTGGCATTGGTTCGAAGGCAACTTCGATTCTTATCAGAAGAACAAGATCGAACGTCTGGGTGAAGAAGCTGCAAAACCCCATCGTCTGCATCGCAAGCTTACGCGCGACTAGTGTCCAGCGGATAGTTTTTCGAATGCTCAAGCAGAGAGGCAGCCTCTTTCGGGGCTGCCTCTCTTTTTGTTGGCAGGTTTCACTGCGGACGTTTGGATTGCGCTCGGAATAAGGCAGCCACAGCGGCATAGCGTTGAAAATCGAAATAGTGCGAATGTGCAAAAAAAGAGAAAAGGCAACCTCGAAAGAGGTTGCCTTTTCATGCGTAAGCTTGCTGGGATTGAAGCGATCGAAACTTATTTGGCTTTGCCCTGGTTTGCTACAGCGTTGATTTTGGCGTTGATGGTTTCTTCGTCGCCAACGTACTTCTTGTCAAGAACGTTGAAATCCTGGTCAAAGGTGTAAACCAGAGGCACGCCCGTGGGGATGTTCACGCCTACGATTTCGTCGTCGGAAAGCTTGTCGAACTGCTTTACCAGAGCGCGCAGGGAATTGCCATGGGCAACGATGAGCACGCGTTTGCCGGCGCGCATCTGAGGCTCGATTTCTTCCTCGAAGTAAGGCCATGCGCGAGCGATGGTGTCTTTCAGGCATTCTGCCAGGGGCATTTCATCGGCAGGAGCGTTGCGGTATGGAGCCATAAGGCGAGGATTGCGCTCGTCGGTTTCCTCCAGTGCGGGAGGACGTACGTCGAAGCTGCGGCGCCAAATCTTAACCTGGTCTTCGCCGTATTTTGCAGCGGTTTCGGCCTTGTTCAGACCCTGAAGAGCGCCGTAGTGACGCTCGTTCAGGCGCCACGTCTTGTTGACGGGCAGCCATTCGCGATCCATTGCCTGAAGAATGTGGTTCAGCGTGTGGATAGCGCGCTTGAGGTACGAGGTGTAGCACACATCGAAGTCAAAGCCAGCTTCGGCAAGGGCGCGACCGCCATCGGATGCTTCTTTGCGGCCTGTATCGGTAAGGTCGACATCCATCCAGCCGGTGAAAAGGTTCAGCTTGTTCCATTCGCTTTCGCCATGGCGAACCAAGACGAGTTGCATGGTCGAATCAGTCATGATTCCTTCTCTTTCTCGTAGTAAGCGGGTTGCCCCGATTTTATTCGTAATGCGCGTTGTGCGCTAAGCAAGCAAAGCAGAGAGCACATGCGCAACATATTTAGTATGACGTTTCGGCAAATGCGTGGGGCACTGGTCGGGGAGCGTTGCCGTGCTTTCGTTGGACGGCGTATTTAAGCCGGGTGCTGCACCTTTCTGTCCTTTGTGCTGTACACGCAGCATGGTAATGGGTTGGTATGATGGAACGAAAAGAAACTGCGCTTTAAGGAGCTTAAGCATGAACGAAATAAAATGCCCGCACTGCGGAAAGGTGTTCCAGGTAGACGAGCGCGGTTTCGCCGATATCTTGCGTCAGGTGCGCACTGCCGAATTCGACAAGGAAATAGCTCAGCGCGAAGGTATGCTGCAAGAGAGGAATGCCCAGGCGGTAAAGCTTGCGGTTGCCAAGGCTCAGCAGGATGCTCAAGCGGAAGCTGCTCAGCGCGATGCTCTCATTGCTGAATTGGAAACGCGTCTTGCTGCCGAAAAGCGCGAACGCGAACAGGCAGAAAAGTCGTCTCAGCTTGAGCATGCCAACGAACTTGAAGCGGCGCTTGCGAAGAAGCAAGTTGAAATTGCCCAGTTACAGGCGGATGTGAAAAGGTTATCGGCCGACCATGATGCGGAAAATCGTATTGCCAAGGCGGAGCATGAACGTCTGCTTTCCGATGCAACCGCTCAGCGTGATGCGGAGATTGCGGCATTGCGCCAGCAGATTTCCTTTCAGGAGAGCGCCTTCAAACAACAACTTGAATCGCAGATTCAGCACTATTCTCAGAAGATGGCCGCCGATAAGGCGGAAAGTGCTCGTGTGGCTGCTGAAGAATCGGCAAAGCTGCAGCAGACCATCGCCGCGCAGAAGCAGCAGATAGAGTCGCAAACCCAGCAGTTCAAAGCAGAAAAAGAGCTTGCGGTAAGCGAAGCTCGTGCTGCTGCCGAGCGTCAGCGCGATGAGCTGGCTGCTCAGGTTAAGCTTCAGGAAGCCCAGTCTGCGCAGGAGAAGGCCGCCCTGCGCGAGAAGATGACCAACGAACTTGCCGCAAAAGATGAGCTCATCAAGTACAAGGACGAAGAAATCGCCCGCGTCAAGGAAATGAAAGCACGTCTTTCCACCAAAATGGTTGGCGAATCGCTTGAGCGTCATTGCGAAACCGAGTTCAACAAAATTCGTGCCACGGCATTCCCTCATGCGTATTTCGAAAAAGACAACGATGTGGTCGAGGGCACCAAGGGCGATTTCGTCTTCCGCGAAACCGATCCGGCAACGGGCGAAGAAGTGGTTTCCATCATGTTCGAGATGAAGAACGAAAACGATGAAACGCGCACTAGGCACAAGAACGAGGATTTCTTTGCCAAGCTCGACTCCGACCGCAAAAAGAAGGGGTGCGAGTATGCGGTTCTGTGTACCATGCTTGAACCCGACAACGATCTTTATAACGAAGGTATTGTCGACGTGAGCTACCGATATGAAAAGATGTACGTTATCCGTCCGCAATTCTTCATACCCATCATTTCCATTCTGCGTAACGCTGCGTTGTCTGCCCTGCAGTACAAAACCGAGCTTGCCGAAGTACGCAACCAGAACATCGACATCACGAACTTCGAAAACTCGATGGAAGATTTCAAAACAAAGTTTGCACGCAATTACGACCTTGCTAGCCGCAAGTTCCAGACGGCTATAGATGAAATTGATAAGACCATCGACCACCTGCAGAAAACGAAAGAAGCGCTGCTGGGCAGCGAAAGAAATCTGCGCTTGGCAAACGACAAGGCGCAAGACCTTACCATTAAGAAGCTTACGCGCAAGAATCCCACTATGAAGGCGAAGTTTGCTGCGCTGAAGGAAACTGAAAGCGCCTTGCCTGACGGTGTTGATCAAGAAGATTAGGGAGCTTTGAGTGCTTCTTCCATTTTTGTAAATCTTTCCCGAATAGCCTGAAAAGGGAAAGTAATAAGGCTCGCTTCGGCTTAGAATGGCTTCGTTTTGTTTAAGAGGCTGAGTTTCAGGAGCGCTTGGTGACCCAGAAAATGACAGGCAGGCAATGGCTCGCCCTTGCAGGCATCGCTGTTGCTGCGTTTGTGTTCAATTCTTCGGAGTTTATGCCAGTAGGCTTGCTTACCGATATCGGCAAAACGTTTGGAACCAGTGAGGCTACGACGGGTATGCTGGTTTCGGTGTATGCGTGGGCGGTAATGCTGCTTTCCGTGCCGTTGATGATCATTGCGACGCGCTTAGATTTTCGCAGGCTGCTCCTGGTGGTTATTGTTGTGTTTCTTATTGGGCAGGTGCTTACATCTCTGTCGACGAGCTACTGGATGCTCATGGCGGCACGTATGGTGGTTGCTTGCGCTCATTCGGTATTCTGGGCCATCGCCGCGCCTATCGCAGTGCGTCTGGTGCCGAAAAACAAGCGGGCTCTTGCTTTGAGCGTTGTCGAAACGGGTACGGCCGTTGCCGCTATCGTAGGATTGCCATTGGGTCGAGCTATTGGTTTGGCGGTGGGGTGGCGCCTAACATTTGCCATTGTGGCGGTAATATCTGTGCTCTTGCTGGTGTATCTGCTTATCACTTTGCCCTGGGTTCCCGGTGCGGAGCCTTTCAGCGTTGGTCAGTTGCCGGGGTTGTTTCAGAACAAGGGTTTGGTGGCATTGTTCATTCTTACCGCGCTGTACGCATGGGGCTACTACACGGGCTACAGCTATATTGAGCCTTTCTTGCTGCAAGTGGCAGGATTGGAAAACGATGTGGTTACCCTGGTTCTTTCCGTGTTTGGCGTTGCAAGTATCATCGGCAGCATATTGTGCTCCAAGCTGTATCCTCGCTTCCGTTTTCCCTTCTTCAAGGTCATCACCATCGGTGTGCCGGTAGCCTTGCTGCTGATGCATGCTGCGGCGGGTTTGGGCCTTGCGGCAATACTTGGCGTTGTTGTTCTGTGGGGCATAAGCGCGGCTTCGGTAAGCGTTGTGTATCAGGCAGAAATTATCAATGTTTCTTCCGACGAAGAAGAAACGGTTGCCATGGCATTTTTCTCGGGAATCTTCAACTTCGGTATCGGTACCGGTGCTCTTTTGGGTGGTCAGGTGGTCAATACGCTAGGCATTGCGAGCGTGTTTTATGCGGGCGGCGTTATTGGCGCGGTTTCGGTTCTGTTCTGCTTGGCTGTGGCGGTTGGGCGCCTTAAGCGGTATTCCGTGAAATAGCCCGAAACGTTCAGTTTCTCGTTCGATGCTTTAAAGGTGCAGGTATGCGCGGTTTGGACCATTGGTCTTTATTTCGCCTTTGTTTCGAAAATGTCCAGACTCTGTGACGATGCGAAATTAATCAATGTTGGGCAATTGAAACTTTTGCCGAAAGGGCGAATATAGAGCCATCGAACGCAAGGGGCGTTCGGTATAAGCGCTTGGGCGCTTAAGTGTTAGGACGAACTTTTGAATTACCGCAACCTGCATACTGAAATTATCAGCTCCATTATTTAGGGCTCGGGTTGCTTTGAATCAGCTGCCCGAACCCTAATCGGGCAGCTGATGGTTTTGAATCCGGAGGCTGTTTAAAGAAACGGCTTCCGGATTTTTTATTCTCGTAACATCTGCTCCCCGCGCGTCGTCTTCTTCGAACAGCCTTTTGATCCCAAACCTTGATTCATCGGTTCACGGATTGAAGGAAAAGAAGGAAACGGAATGTCAAGTACGGTAGCAACAGCATCGGCAATGGCGCCTGTGGGTGTCGGATCGAAAGAGAAGAATTCAACAGCTGAAATCGTGGCAGCTTCAATGGTGGGAACCGCTATCGAGTTCTACGACAATTACTGCTACAGTATCGCGGCGGCAAGCTATTTTGGGCTGATCTTCTTTACCGATGTTGCGAAGTCCGATCCGGTGTTGGCAACGTTGCTTTCATTCGTGACTTTCGCCGTTTCGTTTTTGGCACGTCCGTTTGGCTCGTTGATATTCGGTCATTTTGGCGACAAGCTTGGCCGTAAGAAAACACTAGTGGTTGCCCTGATGCTTATGGGCATCGCAACCTTTGTGGTGGGTTTGCTTCCCGGGTATGAGGTTCTTGGCCCGACTTCCGTTGTTCTTTTGTGCGTGTGCCGCGCTTGCCAGGGTTTGGGCCTTGGTGGCGAATGGTCCGGCGCTGCCTTAGTAGCGACCGAAAATGCCCCGAAGGGGAAGCGAGCCCTGTACGGTGCGTTCCCCAACATGGGCGCTCCCATCGGCTTCTTTTGCGCATATGGCGTAAACCTGCTGCTTGATTCTACCTTGCCCGCCGATGCGATGGTTGCGTGGGGTTGGCGTATCCCGTTCCTGCTTTCCGCATTGCTGGTGGTAGTTGGGCTGGTTGTGCGCTTGCGCATGACGGAAACTCCCGTATTCCAGAAAGCACAGCGCGAAAACCGCACGGTAAAGATGCCTCTTGCTATGCTTCTTCGTCACAACTGGAGGCAGGTTGTGCTCGGCACCTGCGCGGTTAGCATTACCTATACGCTCTTCTATGTGTTGGGAACTTGGTCGCTTTCCTACGGTGTGTCAACCTTGGGCTTCACTCAGCAGCAGTATCTGGGAATGCAGATGGTATCGGTGTTCTTCTTTGCGGGCTTCATCGTTGTCGGTTGCCTGAGTGCTGATCGTTTCGGCAGGAAGCCTGTGGTTGCACTTGCTACCGTGGCAACCTTGGTGTTTGCGCTCTTTGCTCCCATGCTGCTTTCTGTTCATAGCGCTTTGAACGTGATGCTGTTCCTCTGCATCGGTTTTATGTGCATGGGCGCTGTTTTCGGGCCCACCGGTTCGTACTTGCCTGAGTTGTTCCCCGCCCGCGTTCGTTATTGCGGTTCTGGCCTCTCCTATAACTTGGCTGCAATTGTCGGCGGCGCCTTCGCTCCCACTATTGCTTCGGCGCTTGTTATGAATTTCGGCATCATGTCCTTGGGCTGGTACCTGGGAGGTATGGCTGTTGTTTCTCTTGCTGCCCTGTTCTTCTTCCGTGAAAGCAAGGATGTTAACTACGAGGAATAGCGTCAGGCATCGGCTTGCCTAGAAATCAAAGAATGTCCCTTGATACAGCGTTGAACTGCCCCACATTTCTCTCGATTCAAGGAGGGGCGGTTCACGGTGCGTCGAGGGGCATTCTTCGCTTGATGGGGTGGGGTTGTTTCCGGTGATGCTATCATGGTGTACATAAAAGTACCCAGTACTGGTTCAATTGAAAGGTTCGCCATGGCAACTACAGCTCAGAAACTCAAGCTTATGTATCTGGCAAAGCTCTTAGGGAATGAAACTGATGACGAACATGGCCTTACCGGTCCGCAGATTATTCAGCGCTTGGCTGAGTTGGGCATCGCAGTTGAGCGGAAGACGCTCTATCGCGATTTGGATTGCTTGCGCGAATTCGGCTACAACATCGTGAAGTATCAGCGTTCACCTATTGAATATGGCCTTGCTTCGCGTGAGTTCCAGGAAAGCGAATTGCTGTTGTTAGCGGATGCGGTGCAATCTTCCCGTTTCCTTACCGAGCGTAAGTCGAATGCGTTAGTTAAGGCCATTGGTAAGCTGGGTAGCAAATATTTGGCAGACGATCTAAGAAGGAACCTTCATGTTGAGGGGCGTATCAGATCGCAGAATGAATCGGTGTTCTACAACATCGACGCTATTCAGCGAGCTATTTCCGCTAAGAAAAAAGTACGTTTCCGTTACTTCAAATACGACAATCGGAAGAAACGGGTTCTGCAGCGCGATGGGCGCTTCTATGAGGAAACGCCGTTGCACCTGGTGTATATGGATGACTGCTATTACCTGGTTGCCTGGAACGATAAGCATGAAAGCACCACTAACTACCGCGTAGACAGGATGCTGAACATCGATGTGTCTGAAGAAGTTGCAACGAGCAACGAGCAAACGGCTGAATTTGATGCAGCGAAGTACCAGAAGAGGGTATTCGGCATGTACAGCGGCGATGCTGTTGCGGTTACCCTGCTTGTGAAGCCAGATGCCATCAGCACAGTAATCGACCGCTTCGGCGATGCAGCTGATGCCGAAGCGGTCGAGGATGGCTCGATGCGCGTGCGCACCAAGGTTATGCAGGCGCCTACGTTCTATGGCTGGTTGGCAACTCTGGGAACCAGCGTGATAATCGAGCAGCCGCAATTCTTGAAAGAGGAGTACCGAACGTACCTCCAGGGGATTATCGAACAGTACTGAGCACGTACGGCATTCATTGCGTTTCCTCCCATTTCCAGGAATTAATGAACTCGTTTACGCGAAGAGACATATGGGAAGTGAGCCCCGTCATGCATCTGAGGGCGTTTACGTAAGCGACCTTAAGAGGAAGGTCGTGTTCGGTCCTGAAATCCTCGGGCTCTCTGATTTCGTGTTCCAGTTCGTCGATGAGATAGTTTAGGTCGTCTTTGATGCTGATGAGTTCATCAAATTCTCTGCTATCGAGCGTTTTGAGAAACTTGGTTGGTGAATCAAACATGATGCCTACCTTGGTCGATTGTCAGTTACGTACAGGCCAACGCGAACCTGCTTCCAGGGAGCAGCTTCTTTGTCGACTTGGAGAATGCGGCATTCGAGGATGTTCCTGTGACCAAAGTGGAACAAGGTTGAAGCCAGGCTGTTCTGATCGGCGGGAACATAGCCGACCATGACGCCATTGAAGTACAGGGCGATTGACTCTGGGTCGTAGGGGTTGCCTGGTTCGGGGCAAAGTTCAATGCCGTCGCCAATGCTCATCTGATTGATAACGAGGGCGCCATCGTAGTGTTGGAATCCTGCAATGAAGAATGTTGAGAGATGTCGACTGGGCTGATACATGGCCTCCTCCTTAAAACGGCTGGATGGCAAGAGGCGAGGGGGCCGGTAAGGTGGCCGGCCCCTTTCTTCGACCACGACAAGCAAATAAGAAAGGATGAAAGTGAGTTGCATGACTAGGAGTTTGTTTGCTTGTATGTGGCGGCCTCGGTAGGAATGGCCTCTTGATGGTTTGAATAATACGCAGATCGCAGCTTGTATGTGGGTACCACAGTGGACATCAAGAAATAATTGTGAAATACGAAAGAAAAAAGGCCCGCGTTGGCGAGCCTTTGGTGGTTGCTGGTATGGGTATTTGCTAAGTGCGCTTTGCGCGAGCCGCTGCGCCTTTGCGGATAAACAGTAGGGGTTGGTTTTGCTGCCGTTATTGTCCGATCTTTGAACCGCAGGCGATGCAGAAAACGTTTTCGGCGTTTTGTTTCGTTCCGCATTTGGGGCAGTACTGAACGGAAGGGTCGATAACGGGCTGGCACTTTGCTGCGGTCGCAGTGGTTTCTGAATTCTTCCTTGAGGCTTCTTGCGGCGCCGGAGCCTTTGGGGCTTTCTGCGGTGCGGGAGCCTTTGGGGTTTCCTGTGGCGCTGGGGTGGCTTTGGCTGCAGCAGGGGAAGAAGCGGTGGAAGAGTCTGAATTGCCTGAGTTCGAACTGGTATTGGCTGGCCCCTCTGCTTTCCGCTTCTTGTTGTTCGCAATCATTTCAAGGATGGCGCCCAAGATAGCGGGGGAAAAGAACCCGATGGTTTCGAACAGTGCCGGTCCGCTGCTGAAGTCGATGAATTCTTGCCCCGTAATGATGGCGCAAAGTATCGCGACTGCCTGGATAACATAAAGAATAATTGCAGCTGTTTTCAAGGTTTCTCCTTCTGATTGCAAGTGCGCTACGAGTGCTGTTGTTTCGCCAGGTCTTTTGCGACTTCGGCGCCGATAGCCAAGCCCATTGCCGCAGGAACGAAGGCGTTGCTGCCGGGAACGCTGCGTCGGTCGAGGCAGGTACGCTCGCTGTTGGGCGGGCACACGCACCCTGCGGCACAGCCGGCCTTGCCATCTTCTTCAGGTTTGACGGTAGGCTCTGGCGAATACGCCACTTTTAAATTATGAATGCCACGTTTGCGCAGTTCTTTGCGGATTATGCGAGCAAGGCGGCAAATGGAGGTCTCTGAGATATCGGCGATGCGAATAGCCGTGGGGTCCAATTTGTTGCCAGCACCCATGGCGGAAATGATGGGCGTTCCTGCTGCCTTCGCCTGGGCAACCAAGTGAAGCTTTGCCGTTACCGTGTCGACGCAATCGACGATGTAGTCGTATTTCGAAAGATCGAATTCGCTTGCCGAATCGGGTAGGTAGAAGCATTTGTGCTTGGTGATTTTGCAGCTGGGGTTTATGTCGAGCAGGCGTTCCTCCATGGCATCCACTTTATCCATGCCGACGGTTTTCCAAGTTGCGATTATCTGGCGGTTTATATTCGTCAGGCACACCTTGTCGTCGTCGACGATATCGATGGCGCCCAATCCGCTGCGCACGAGCGATTCGCAGACGTAGCCGCCTACGCCGCCGCAGCCAAACACGATAACGTGGGCTTTTTGCAGCGATTCAACGCCGTTGCCGCCAAGTGTCAAACGGGTGCGGGAAAACTGATCGAGCACGGTATGCCTTTCCTTGATATCGACAGATCACTGGTAAACGTTGCCATTGTAGAACAAAAGAGCCCGCTCGATTGAGCAGGCTCTTCATGTGCGCTATGCAGGCGATGCTTACTGCTGACGTGCTGCAGGCATTCCCCAGGCGAAATGGTTGGAATGAAGCAGCTGTTCTGCCTTTTCAGAGTTCGGTTCACCGAAATACTTTTCGTAGCATTCGACAACCGAGGGGTTTTCGTGGCTGAAGCGCAGCTTCGAATTAGTGTCGATGTCGCGCAGGATGAGCTCACGCTCGGCTGCACATTCGCGGCCCTCGTGGATGGGCTGACCGCCGCCGCCAACGCAGCCGCCAGGGCAAGCCATGACCTCTACGAAGTCGTAATCTACCTCGCCGTTTTCGATGGCGTTGCAGAGGTTGTCGGCGTTTTGCAGGCCGCTGACAATGGCAACGGTGAGTTCTTTGCCTGCCAGGTTGTAGGTTACCTCGCGCCAGCCTTCGCAGCCGCGTACGGCGCTGAAGGCGTCGGGATCGGGGTTTTTGCCGGTGACCAGGAAGTGGGCGCTGCGAAGAGCTGCTTCCATTACGCCGCCGGTGGCACCGAAGATGTGTCCTGCGCCAGTGGCTTCACCCAAGGGCATGTCGAATTCCTCTTCGGGCAAGTTCCTTACGTTGATGAACTGAGCTTTCAACATGCGTCCGAGTTCGCGCGTGGTAAGCACCACATCGACATCGGGGCCGGTTCCGGTGGTGTCCATGTCTTCATAAGCGCATTCGGCCTTCTTGGCAATGCACGGCATGATGGATACCACGGCAATCTTTGCAGGGTCGACGCCCAGGATTTCTGCATAGTAATTCTTCGCAATGGCACCGAAGATCTGCTGAGGCGATTTCGTGGTTGAAAGGTGCTTTACCAGGCTGGGGTGCTTTGCCTTCAGGAAGCGTACCCAACCAGGACAACACGAGGTGAACATGGGCTGGCCAGGCTCTTCCTTCAGGTGATGGAGGAGCTCGGTGCCTTCTTCCATGATGGTCATATCTGCTGCGAAGTCGGTGTCGAAGACGTAATCGAAGCCCAACTTGCGTACAGCTGCCACCATGCGACCCATTGTGGCTTCTTCTTTCGGAAGGCATACCGATTCGCCCCATGCCGCCCTGATGGAGGGCGCGATCTGAACGATGGCGATGCGCTCCGGATCGGCGATGAGGTCAAACACCTTCTGAGTGTCGTCGCGCTCGGAGAGGGCCCCACAGGGACAATGTGTGACGCATTGGCCGCACAGCGCGCAGGCTGCTTCGGATACGTCGCGGCAGCCCGCAGCACCCACATGGGCGTTCGAGCCCGTGCGGGTAAGATCCCATACGTTCAGGTTCTGGACCTTGCTGCATTCGCTTACGCAGCGCATGCAGCTGATGCACTTTGAGGCGTCGCGGACGAGCGGAAAATCGGTGGGGTTCTTCTGCTGATCGTATTCGACGGGGTAGGGGATGTTGGTGATGTTCAGCGCGGCTGCGTTGCGCTGGATCATGCAGTTGCCATTGCGTGTACATGTGGTGCATTCGCTTTTATGGCGCGAAAGAATAAGCGCCATCGTTTCGCGGCGGGAGGCAACAACACGGGGGCTCATGGTGTTTACCACCATGCCTTCGGCAACTTCGTTGTTGCATGAGGAAACGAGCTTGTCCGTGCCCTCAACCTCTACAACGCAGATGCGGCAGGCGCCGATTTCGTTAATGTCTTTCAGATAGCACAGCGGGGGGATCATGGAGCCTGCCTGGTAGGCGGCGTTCAAGATGGTGGTGTGCTCGGGAACGGAGACTTCCTTCCCGTCGATGGTCAACGTTACCATGCTCGGCTCCTTCCGCCTTTGAATGCACCGTAGCCGAAGTGATCGCACCCCAGGCAGCGGCCCGCTTCTTGCATCATTTCCTCTTCGGACATGCCGATTTCGCACAGCTCGAAATCGCAGCTGCGCTCTGCGCCGGGGCGCTCCTTCATGGTTACGCGGCCGCAGGGAACGCGATCTGCCAGGTTGGGAGCGGGGATGTCCACATCGCAACGGATTTCATGGTTGCCGCCCAGATACGTATCGATGGCACGTGCTGCAACCTTGCCGCCCTCGATAGCGCGAATGACGGTTGCCGGGCCCCAGCTACAATCGCCGCCAGTGAAGAAGCCAGGCTTTTCAGGAATGCTGGAATCGGGCTGGGCTTGGATTTCGTTCCACTTGCAGGGCAAGCCGAATTCCTCGAATGCGCCAGAGTCGATGTTCTGGCCGATGGCAACAATGATAGTGGTTGCGGGAATGCGAACCTCGGGTTTGCTTGCCGCCTTGGGAGAGGGACGACCGCCGCGTACCGTGGAAATCATCTGAGGCTGGCCCCAGAGTGCCACGGCATGGCCTTCATCGTTGACTTCAACATGAGCGGGGGCAACGAGTTCCATGAGCTCGCAGCCGTCTTCGATGGCTCCGTCGATCTCTTCAGCGAGTGCCGTCATATCGGCGCGGCGACGACGGTATACGATCTTTACCGATTTGGCGCCCATGCGGCGTGCGCTTCGAGCGGCGTCCATGGCAACGTTGCCGCCGCCAACGACAACAACGTCTTGACCAGAGAGATCGGCAATGTTGCTGTCGCCGATTTCGCGCAGCATGGCAACAGCTGGCACTACGCCTGGCGCATCCTCGCCTTCGATGCGGAGCTTTTTGTCCGAGTGAGCGCCGATGCATACGTAAACGGCATCGAAGTCGTGCTCGAGGTCGGCGATCGCAATATCATTGCCCACAGAAACGCCCAGCTTAACCTCTACGCCCAAAGAAGTGATGTGCGCGATTTCGGTGTCGAGCAAGGTTTTGGGCAGGCGATAGTTGGGGATGCCGTAGCGGAGCATGCCGCCAAGCTTGGCGCGCTGTTCGTATACCGTTACGGAATGACCCATACGGGTTAGGTAATATGCTGCGGTAAGACCGCCGGGGCCACCGCCGATAACGGCGACCTTTTTGCCGGTGGGCTCTGCCACTTCGGTGGGGCGGTTGGGCGTTTCATGGTCGCAAGCGTAGCGCTTCAGGCCGCGGATGTTGACGGCGGAATCAACGAATCTGCGACGGCAGGTGTTTTCACAGGGATGCTCGCATACATAGGCGCAAGCGCTCGGGAAGGGATTGTCTTTGCAGATGAGCTCGATGGCATCATCGAAGCGACCAGCTTTTACCAGCGCAATATAACCAGGGATGTCGACATTTGCCGGGCAACCTTGAACGCAGGGAACGGGGTGGTCGGATGTGCACAGGCAACGGCCTTCTGCATGGAGTTCGTAGTCTTCGCGGAAAGCGCGCACTCCAGTGAGGGCCATTTCGGCAGCCTGGGTGCCGATTGCGCAATCTGCTGAAATGCGTACATTTTCGGCGAGGGCTTCAATATGCGCAAGGTCGGCATCGGTTGCCGTTCCTTCCAGCACGTTGTCGAGCAGTGATTCGATCTGCGCCAAGCCGATGCGGCAGGGAACGCATTTGCCGCATGTTTGCGTACGGCACAGGGCGATAAGGCCGCGCGTCACATCAACGGGGCAGGTACCTTGAGGATGCGAAACAAGACGGCGGGCCATGTCTTGACATACGCCGCGCACGGTCTTTTCCGCTTCGCTCGAGGTGCGGATTTCCAATGGGCTCATGGAATTCTCCTCGGTTTGTATGGTTGAGCTGGGTGTTCCCAGCCTTATGCATACGGCCTCGCCGAAACGGAATCGGCGCTTTGTCCTGTGAGCGCGTATGCTTATACAAAGTATAACAACGGTCAAGGGCGAGCGGGGTTGGTTTACCGACGAGCGGCAACAAAATGAAATTGCACCCATGGAAATCGGATACCCGTGGATGCAATTGTCCGCTATAAGGTTGCGGTTTTAGTGTTGGTTCTCTTCCAGGAATTGCTCCATGCCGGGAAATGCCTTGATGGAACGATCGAATACGCCCATCAAGTAGGCAAGCGTTAGCCCGTAGTTGGAAACCGGCACGCCCGCGTGTACGCATGCTTGAATGCGGGAGAGCACGGCGCGACGGTTGAAGGTACAGCCTCCGCAGTGAATTACCAGGTCGTAGCTTGAAAGATCTTCTGGAAAATCTACGCCTCGCACGTTTTCGATAGTAAGTCCTTGCCCGATGCGGGCGCGAAGCAGACGGGGGATCTTCACCGTGCCGATATCCTCTTCGATGGGGTGATGGGTACAGGCTTCCGCGATAAGCACGCGGGAGTTTTCCGTGAGTTCACCAATGGCGAGCGTTCCTAGGGCTTGGGTGGGTAAGTCTCCCTTGAAGCGGGCAAATGCAACGGAAAAGCCGGTGAGGGGGACGTTTTCCGGCACGCCCGCAGCCACTTTGTCGAACGCCTGGGAATCGGTAACTACCAATGCGGGTGGCTCTTTCAGCGCTGCCAATGCGCGCGGCAGCTCCTTATCGGTGACGCAAAGCGAAAGGCAACGGGAATCCAGCAAATCGCGAATAGCCTGAACTTGCGGCAGGATAAGGCGCCCTTTCGGCGCTTCTTTGTCGATGGGGATAACCAAGATAACCACCGAACCCGGCTCAACGATATCGCCGATGATTTTCGGATCGTTCACGAATTCCTCGGGCGCGTTGTCGAGCAGGGCTTGGCGCAGCTCAAGCACCCCTTCTTGCTTTGCCGCGCACATGCAAACCAGGGGTTTCTGCTGAAGGCTATGGGGAAGGGCGCTGCGGCATGCTGCGGTAAGCGCTTCTTGTTGGGAGTCGATGACGGTTCCCCGTGGTGTGCGGATTTCGGCTGGGTCCGGTGGGTCGGACTCGGGGCCCCGAGCGTTAGTGGGAAGCAGGTCCGTTTTGTTGCACACTATGATGAAGGGGACGCTTCGGCTGGAAAGCTGAGCGGCTATCTCTTCTTCGTAGGGGCCCCAGATGCCTGCCTCGGTTACGATAACGCCCATATCGCAACGGTCGAATACCTTTTTGGTGCGTTGGGTGCGCAGTTCGCCCACGGTTTCCTGGTCGTCGTCGATGCCTGCAGTGTCGACAAACAGCACGGGGCCCAAAGGCAGAAGTTCCATGGGCTTGTCTACGGGGTCGGCGGTGGTGCCTGCGACGGCGGAAACGATGCTTGTTTCCTGGTTTGTGATGGCATTCAGCACGCTCGATTTGCCTACATTGCGTCGCCCGAACAGGCCGATTGCCATGCGCATGCCCTTGGGGGTACGCATGAGCGCAGGGCCACTTTCGGCGAGAAGGGGCGTGCCTGTAGAAGATGTTTGTGGCGTTTGCCCCCGTGGGTGGCTGTTTTGCGCGATGCCCATACGAACCCTTTCCCGTGCGTCTTTCTAGGAATGATCCCATTGTATTGTTTCGTTTCTTTAACAGATTATGGTGCCGTTTGTAGATGAGCGTGGTTTCTGGTGAGCGGGCTGTATCAATTAGCAGTAGATTAGACACAGTTGCGCATACGTGCGATAACCATATCTTCGGCAAAGGTGATGCCCGTTTGCTTTTGCCGTTTGTTTCTATAAAGGCAAAGCGAAAGAAGAACTTATGACGGAATTCCGCTACGATCCGAAATCGCTTCGCGCCGACGAGTTCATCAACGACGCGGAGATCCTCGATTCCATTGCCTACGCTGATGCGCATAAAGATGATATCGAGTTGTGCCGCCGCATTTTGGGCAAGGCACGTGCCAACCTGCATCCTTCCGCAGATCATGGTGCGGTTATAACCCATCGCGAGGCAAGCGTTCTTTTGGCGTGCGAAGATCCGCAGATCAATAAGGAAATCAAAGAACTGGCGCACCAGATTAAGCTTGCCTATTACGGTAATCGCATTGTTCTTTTTGCGCCGCTGTATCTTTCTAACTACTGCGTGAACGGCTGCCTGTATTGCCCGTACCACGCAAAGAATCGCACCATTCCCCGCAGGAAGCTCACTCAGGAAGAGATCCGCGATGAGGTTGTTGCCCTACAGGATATGGGTCACAAGCGCTTGGCCATCGAGGCGGGGGAAGATCCGAAACACAACCCCATCGAATACATCCTGGAAAGCATGGAAACCATCTATTCCATCAGGCATCGAAATGGCGCTATCAGGCGCGTTAACGTGAATATTGCCGCAACTACGGTCGAAGAGTACCGCATGCTTAAAGAAGCGGAAATCGGTACGTACATCCTGTTCCAGGAAACATACAACAAGAAGGGTTACCAGGAGCTGCATCCTACGGGCCCTAAAAGCAATTACGACTGGCATACCGAAGCGATGGACCGCGCCATGGAAGGCGGCATCGACGACGTGGGCCTGGGCGTTTTGTTCGGGTTGCAGGGGTATCGCTACGAGTTTGCCGGCTTGATCATGCATGCTGAGCACTTGGAAGCAGTGCATGGCGTGGGCCCTCACACCATCAGTGTCCCGCGCGTTAAGCCTGCGATGGATATCGACCCTGAGGTGTTCGACAACGGCATTCCTGACGAAATGTTCGAGAAGATCATTGCCCTTATTCGCATCACCGTGCCCTATACCGGCATGATTATCTCTACTCGCGAAGGTCAGCAGGTGCGTGAGCACGCGTTACAGTATGGCGTAAGCCAGATTTCCGGTGGGTCCCGCACCAGTGTTGGCGGCTACAACGAGCCGGAGCGCCCGCATGATACCGAGCAGTTTGACGTATCGGATCAGCGCACGCTCGATGAGGTTATCAGCTGGTTGATGGACAATAACCACATACCTAGCTTCTGCACGGCTTGCTATCGCGCCGGCCGCACGGGCGATAGGTTTATGAGCTTCTGCAAGAACGGTGAGATCCTTAACTACTGCCATCCGAATGCCCTGATGACGCTTACGGAGTACTTGGCCGATTACGCCACTCCCGAAACCAAGGAAAAGGGCCTTGCCATGGTTAAGCGTGAACTGTTGAACATTCCCAACGAAAAGACGCGTCTCGTTGCCGAGCGGCATGTTGGCGAAATTCTTGCAGGAACGGGAAACGATTTCAGATTCTAAAGAGCGATAAGATTAGTTGCGGGCCGGCACCTGCCAGCCCGCATTTTCATTTCATAAGGAAGAGGTGCCCCATGCAGGTAGCCGAGGAAGATATTGAGGCATTTGTTGCGGAGCAGTGGCCGGCATTTTTAGCCGATGCTGAACGATTGATTTCCATTGACAGCTCGCTTGATGCTGAACATGCAGCACCTGGTGCTCCTTTCGGTCCGGGGCCCCGTGCGGCGCTTGACGAAGCACTTGCCATTGCGCAGCGTATGGGGCTGGAGCCCCATGACGGAGATGGGTATGCCGGTTTTGCTGATTTGCCAGGCGAAAGCGGGCAGCAGATTGGCGTTATCGGCCATGTTGATGTGGTTCCTGCTGGGGAGGGTTGGGATTTCGATCCGTTTAGCCTCACATGCAAGGAAGGCATGCTTGTAGGGCGTGGAGCTTCCGACGATAAGGCACCCCTGCTCACGGCGTTGTATGGCTTGAAATTCTGGCTTGATCGCGGTGCGAACCTGCGCCATGCGGTGCGTTTCATTTTCGGCTGCAATGAGGAGTCGGGGATGGGCGATGTCCCTTACTACTTGGAGCAGAATGATGCCCCCGATTTCCTGTTCACCCCCGATGCTGAATTTCCCTTGTGCTATGGCGAGAAAGGGCAATTTGGAGCAACGATAACCTCTGGGATCATTGAGGGCACCATTGTCTCCTTTACGGCTGGAACGGCTCCCAATGCGGTGCCTGGTATAGCACGTGCTGTGGTTTGCGCTGATGTAGGGAGTCTGCCAAAGGCAGATCGCATAGAAGTTTCCCCTTGCAAAGAGGGGGCCCTTGTTACTGCAATGGGTATTGCGGGGCATGCCTCGCTCCCTGAAGGCACGTTGAATGCTATTGGTGTCCTGTGTCGCTATCTTCTTTCTGCTGGCGTGTGTTCCAGCGAAGAAAATGCATGGTTGCAATTTGCTGCCAGCATGGCTGAATGTACCGATGGGACAATTGCCGATGTTGCCTGTTCAGATGCTGATTTTGGTAATTTGACCAGCGTTGTTGGCATGATGAACAAGGTCAACGGCGCTTTTGTCATGACTGAGGACATTCGCTTCCCCGCGGCAATTACCGGCAGCGAGCTCAGCGCTGCATTTGAGGCATTGTCGCATGTCCAAGGCGCTTCGATTGCCGTTACCGCATGCAAGGATCCTTTTGTGGTGGACCCCGATACGGCCCCCGTTCGTGCGCTCATGGATGCGTATTGCTCCACCACAGGCAAAAAGGTGCGTCCTTTCACCATGGGAGGCGGCACCTATGCTCGCGAGTTCCCCAATGCCGTAAGCTTTGGCCCCGCAGAAGAGGGGGCGTATCCCGTACCGAGTTGGGTAGGGGGCATGCATGCTGCCAACGAGGGCATTGCCGAAGAAGAGCTGAAGCGCGCTTTGCGCATCTATATCAGGGCGTTTGGCAACCTTGCGGAAGTGGAAGACCTGCACAAATAAGCTTTTTGCTTATGACGGAAACGCCTAGTTGCAGGAATGGGTGGTTGCTCAAAGCGTTACCGCCGGACAATTCGCGGCACTGTCGAAATTGCAGAATATCAGAGAAGAAGAAGTAGCATCTGGTCTTGATGGATGCCACTTCTTTGCATGCTGATAGTGGGCTAAACGCTTTCGATGCTTATGCTGCGCCAATCCCCTTGGGCGGTTGGCGCGTCGATAGAGGTGTACCCTATGAGGCGAGCATAGCGATAGGCCTCATGGACGTTATCGCCAATGCGGTTTGCGTGGTGGGCATCAGAGCCCACGGTCAGTGGCACGCCAGCCTGGAAAAAGCGCTTCAGCAAGGGTTCCTGCGGATAAAAATCGGCAAAGTCCTTGGTCATGCCTGCCGTGTTGATCTCAACGTGGACTTTGCCCTCGCGGGCTGCCTGCGCCATGGAATCGAATAGCGGAGCAAGGTCGAGCGAAGGCGCATAGCCGGAAAGGCCAAACAGGCGCGGCAAGTCGGGATGCGCCATGGAATCGAACAGGCCGCTTGTTGCCGCCTTGCACCATTCTTCAGCGTAGAGCCGCCAAAGCTCGTTTGCCCCCAGCTCTTCCCAGATGCGCATGTCTTCATCCCAGTCGAGCGCCTTTTCTTGAAGGTAGTGTATGGATCCAAGAAGGAACGTTGCGTTGCCGCGTGTTTCCGCCAAATCGGTGCTGCAGCCCGGGTACCAGTCTGCTTCCAAGCCATGCACAATTTCGAGTTCGGGAAATTCGCCCCGCACGCGCTCGATTGCGAAAGCGTACTGCTTGAGCTTGCCTTCTTCGATGGAGCAATCGATGAAGCTTGGCCTGCCCCAATGGTCGGTGCAGGCTATGGTTGTTATTCCCTTCGCTAGGGCTTCCTGCATGTTTTCCTGAAAAGTGCTCTTCCCGTCGGAAAACACGGTGTGGGTATGGCAATCAACCAGTTCGATGGGCATAACGTTCCTTTCGGACAGGTTATTTCGATGTAATGCCGCTTGTTGCTATGCGGATGGCTTCTTCATGGCTGTCGGTAACGGTGAACAAGTTGATGTCGGATTCGCTGATCATGTTCTGATCAAGCAAAGGCCCCTTGATCCACTTGACCAGGTCTTGCCAATATTCGGTACCGAACAGCACGATAGGCATGTTCCCGATCTTATGCGTTTGCGCCAGCACCAGCACTTCGAACATCTCGTCAAGCGTGCCGTAGCCTCCAGGGAAGAAGATTGCGCCCGAAGAGTACTTCACGAACATGGTCTTGCGGACGAAGAAATAGCGGAACTCGATTCCTAGATTTACCCAATCGTTGGTGGTTTCTTCGAAGGGGAGCTCAATGGAAAGACCCACCGAAGTGCCTCCCGCAAGCGCTGCTCCGCGGTTGGCCGCCTCCATGATGCCGGGGCCGCCGCCGGTAATGACGGCGATGTCCTTATTGGCGAGCTTGCCTGCAATTTGCATGGCGTGTTCATAGTAAGGGTCGGTTGGTTCGGTTCTGGCTGATCCGAATATGGATACCGCCGGCCCTAATTTGGCAAGAGCGTCAAAGCCGTCTACGAACTCAGACTGGATGCGTAGTGTGCGCCAAGGGTCGGCATCGCGCCAATCAGTGCCCGGCTCTTCGCTGATCAGCTTTCCTGTGGTGCTGTGGCGAGGGACCATCTTTCCGCGCAGGGTTACCGAGCCACGGCGGTAGGGCGTTCCGAGGGGCGAAGCGTCGCCGGTCTGTTTTCCTTCATCGGCGCTAAGCGTTGTTGAAAGATATTTTTCCAAGGCGTTTTCAACTGCTGCCTCGGTTGCTTTCTTCGCCTGCTTCTTCGTGATTTTCTTTGCCATTTCGGTCCCTTCCCCTCGCGTCGATACGCTCTTTCAGCATACCCGATGAACCGCGTTAAATGCACCGAGCGGCACCATACTGCTACACTGGCATGAAAAGTCGTCGTTCCATCGGAGGGAAGGTTTGGAGCGGCGGATCGAGGGGGAAAGAAGATTACCATGGGAAGCACCGCAACAGGGGAAGGCAAGGCTGCCATAACCCGCTCCATGCCTTTGCGCGTAGCCATATATTTTGGTGGCATTTTGATTTTGGGCGTTGGTGTTGTCTTGAGTGCGCGAAGTGATTTCGGCGCGCCGGCATTCCAGTCGATACCGTTGGTGTTCAGCGAAGGCACTCATCTGCTTACCTTGGGGCAATCGTGCATATGCCTATACTGCATCGATATCCTTATTCAGGTTCTGGTGTTTCGAACGCTCAATGTCAAAATCGCTCTTCAGATTCCTTTTGCCTTTGCGTTCGGTTGCCTGATCGACCTATTTGACTTCGTATTGGGGCTTGATTTCTTCTGGTTTTGCCATGACCCAAGCCTGCTAACCAGCTGCATAATGTTCACGATCGGCATCACGCTTATCGGCATAGGGGTAAGCGCCATGGTGGCTATGAATTTCGTTTTGAACCCTGCCGATGGTTGCACGCAGGCCTTTATGAAAATCACCCATCTTCCCTTCGGTAAGGCGAAGATCATCAACGACGTGTTGCGTTTCTCTATTGCATGCGTAATGGCGCTTGCGATGACGGGCCACCTGTTCGGCGTGGGCGTTGGTACGGTTATTTCAATGGTTGCCATTGGCGCCATATGCCAGGTGGTATCTGATGGCGCCCGCGGTTTTTACCGTCGTGCCTATGTGCCTGCGAGCTTTGCATAATGCTTTGAACCACTTATTTCATGCGTGTTAACTCTTGAAATCTGCTTTGTTACGTATCGAAACGAAGCCAAAAGCTGTCTGCCGAAGGCGGTACCTTGTTTGCTAGCGAATTATCCCCACCTTTCTTAAAACGGGAAAGGCAAACGGTTCGCGTAAGTCGTTGAGCGGAGAGGACAAGCACTCAGCGGCTTTTCGATTGTGAGAGTGAGAGGTTCAGAATGCAAACACGGAACGTGCCTGTGCAAAACGGGCTGTATCGTCCTGAGTTCGAGCATGATGCGTGCGGTATTGGCGCGCTGGCACACCTGAAGGGTGTGCGCTCGCATCAGATGATCGACGATGCCCTTTCGGTCCTTGTCAATCTGGAGCATCGCGGTGGTAAGGGTTTGGAGCACAATACGGGCGATGGCGCCGGTATCTTGTTCCAGGTTCCGCACCACTTCTTCCGTAAGGAAGCGCAGAAGTACGGTCACCTTCTTCCCGATGAGGGCGACTATGGCGTGGCTATGCTCTTTTTTCCCCAAGACGAGCGTGGCGTAGAGGTTTCCAAGCGCATTTTCGAAGAAGGTTGTGCGAAGGCTGGTTTGCCCCTGCTGTTTTGGCGCGAGGTTCCCATCGATCCCCACGATTTGGGCTCCACCGCACGTGCCTGCATGCCTACTATCCTGCAGGCATTCGTAGGTCGCCCCGAAGACGTTGAGCGCGGCGAAGCGTTCGAGCGCCGCCTGTACGTATGTCGCCGTATGGTGGAAAAGGCCGCCGATGCCGAGCATGCGCTGAAGGGTCATATCTTCTATGTGTGCTCTTTCAGCGCACGTACCATCGTGTACAAGGGCATGCTTGTTGCTACCCAGATGCGCCGTTTCTACCTGGACCTTTCCGATGCAGCGGTGAAGACCGCAATCGCATTGGTTCATTCGCGCTACTCCACGAACACCACCCCTTCGTGGGAACGTGCCCATCCGAATCGTTACATCATCCATAATGGCGAAATCAATACGTTGAAGGGCAACGTGAACTGGATTCGCGCCCGCGAACCAAACCTGTACTCGCCGGTTCTGGGCAAGGATCTGGAATCTGTTCTGCCTATCATCAACAAGGAAGGTTCCGACTCCGCCATCCTCGATAATGTGCTCGAGTTCTTGGTGATGAATGGTCGCGATATGACCCGCGTCGTTTCCATGTTGCTGCCCGAGCCGTGGGACCACAACGAAACGCTCCCCGCTCGTCGCCGTGCCTATGACGAGTACCAGTCCATGCTCATGGAGCCGTGGGACGGCCCCGCTGCTATCGCCTACACCGATGGCTCCACGTTCGGTGCTGCGCTCGACCGCAACGGCCTGCGTCCTGCTCGTTACTACGTTACGCGTGACGATCGCTTCCTGCTTTCATCCGAGGTTGGAACCATCGAAATCGAGCCCTCCAACATCCTTACCGCAGGTTGCCTTGGTCCTGGCGAAATGGTGGAGATCGACACTACGGCCGATCGCGTTATTTGGAATGACGAACTGCGTGCCCGCTATGCAAAGGAAAAGCCCTACAGCGATTGGGTAAAGGAAGAGAAGATCGAAGTTTCCGATCTTGACGCCCCCGTTCAAAACGATGCTGCGCGCGATGCCGAGGTTCCGATGACCGTACGCATGGCAAAGCTGGGCTACCATTGGGATGACGTGGACGAGGTGGTTCGCGCCATGGCCGAAAAGGGCGGTGTGCCCCTGGCTTCCATGGGAATCGATGCCTCTCTCGCATGCCTTTCGAAAAAGAACCGTTCCTTCTTCGATTACTTCTACCAGCTGTTCGCCCAGGTAACCAATCCTCCTATCGACGCTTTGCGTGAGAGCCTGGTTACTTCGAGCGTGCTCTATATTGGCAACCACGGTAATCTTCTGGAGGATTCCCGCACGGCATGCCAGCTGATTCGCCTCGATGGCCCCATGCTGACGAAGGATCAGTTCGATCGCATTTGTGCGGTAGACCGCGTTGGATTCAAGGCTCAGCGCTTCAGCGCTACGTATCGTCGCGAAGACGGTGAGAACGCCTTGGAAGAGGCACTGGAAAACTTGGCTTGCAATGTTGAAAAGGCCGTGCGCAACGGGGTAAGCATCATCGTGCTTTCCGACCGTGCTGCAGAAGGCGAAGTGCCTATTCCTTCGCTTCTGGCGGTTTCTTCTGTTCACAACCACCTTATTCGTGTGGGCGTTCGCACCTTTGCCGATTTCGTGGTCGAGACAGGCGATGCCATTTCCGCACATGACTTCGCTGCTTTGGTTGGCTATTCCGCTTCGGGCATATACCCCTATATGGCCCATGAGTGCATCGCTGATTTGGCGGCAAAGGGCGCTTTATCCGTATCTGCCGAAGAGGGCATTGCGAACTACAACAAGGCGGTAACCGCGGGAATTACCTCCATCATGTCGAAGATGGGTATTTCTACGGTTCAGAGCTACCATTCTGCCCAGATCTTCGAGGCTGTTGGTTTCAAGCAGGAGTTCGTTGATCAGTATTTTGCTGGCACCGTTTCCCGTGTGGGCGGCTTGGGTGTTGCCGATGTTCAGCGCGAAGAGAACCAGCGCTACGACGACGCCGTGGCTATCCTCAACACGCCGGCACCCGAACAGCTGCCTTCCTTGGGCCTTACCAAGTGGCGTCCGCAGGGCGGTGAAGAGCATCTTATCGATCCGCAGACCATCTACCTGCTGCAACATGCTTGCCGTGAGGGCAATTATGAGATGTTCAAGGAATACAGCGATCATCTGCATCAGGAAGGGCGTGCGATTCGCTTGCGCGATCTGCTCGACTTCGTAACTGATCGTACCCCTGTTCCGTTGGAAGAGGTTGAGCCCGCCACAAGCATCGCTAAGCGTTTCAACACGGGCGCTATGAGCTATGGTTCCATTTCCGAGGAAGCTCACAAGTGCATGGCTATTGCCATGAACCGTCTGGGCGGCCGCTCGAATTCTGGTGAAGGCGGCGAAGACCCGAAGCGCGAGACTCCGCTGCCTAACGGCGATTCCATGAATTCTGCCATTAAGCAGATTGCTTCCGGTCGCTTCGGCGTAACGAGCCGCTATCTTTCTTCGGCTATCGAGATTCAGATCAAGATGGCTCAGGGTGCAAAGCCTGGCGAAGGCGGCCACCTGCCTGGTAAGAAGGTATATCCCTGGATCGCCGAAGTTCGCCAGTCAACGCCGGGCATTGGCTTGATTTCGCCTCCGCCGCATCATGACATCTACTCCATCGAAGACTTGGCAGAGCTGATCTTCGACTTGAAGAACGCAAACCCCAATGCGCGCGTTTCCGTGAAGCTCGTTTCCGAGGCCGGCGTTGGCACCATCGCAACCGGCGTTGCCAAGGGCGCTGCCGACAAGATCCTGATCTCTGGCCACAATGGCGGTTCGGGCGCTGCTCCGCGCGATTCCATCTGGCATGCAGGTTTGCCTCTCGAGCTTGGCATTGCCGAGGCTCAGCAGACGCTGCTGCAGAATGGCCTGCGTTCCCGCGTTGTTCTTGAGGCTGACGGCAAGCTGATGGACGGCAAGGATGTTGCCGTGGCCTGCTTGCTCGGCGCTGAAGAGTTCGGTTTTGCGACGATGCCGCTCATTGCTATGGGCTGCCTGATGCAACGCGACTGCCAGCAGGATACGTGCCCCGCTGGTATCGCCACGCAGAACTGCCGCTTGCGCAAGTGCTTCCGCGGCAAGCCCGAGCACGTGGTGAACTTTATGCTCTTCGTTGCCGAGCAGCTGCGTGAGGTTATGGCATCGCTTGGCTTCCGCACGGTAGATGAAATGGTTGGCCATCCCGAGTGCTTGCGCCAGGTTGAAGTGCCGGGCAACTGGAAGGCTAACCTGCTCGACCTTTCTTCGGTGCTCGCCAATGGCGAATGCGAGTTCGGCGCCCATATTCCCGGTGCTGCCGGTCGTCATTTCTTGCCTCAGATGAAGTACGACGTGGAGCTGGAAAAGTCGCTTGACTCCACGTTGTTCCTGCCCATGACTGAGCAGGCTCGCAAGCACATGAAGCCAGTTCGTTTCCGTGCCGATATTGCCAACGTAAATCGTTGCGTGGGCACCATCTTGGGCGCTGCGGTAACCAAGGCGCACCCCGAAGGCCTGCCCGATGGTTCGGTGACGGTTGACTGCGAAGGCTCTGCCGGCCAGAGCTTTGGCGCCTTCATCCCGAAGGGCGTTACGCTCAACGTTACGGGCGATGCGAATGACTACTTCGGCAAGGGCCTTTCCGGCGGTATCCTTTCGGTTCATCCTTCCGAAGATGCCACGTACAAGTTCGACGAGAACACCATTGTGGGCAACGTTGCCTTCTTTGGAGCAACGTCGGGTCGCGGTTTTGTAAACGGCCTTGCTGGTCAACGCTTCGGTGTACGCAATTCCGGTGCCACCATCGTGGTTGAAGGCGTTGGCAACCATGGCTGCGAATACATGACCGGTGGCACTGCCCTGATCTTGGGCGAGGTTGGCTTGAACTTCGCAGCGGGCATGACCGGTGGCGTAGCCTACGTGTACGACGAGTACGGCACGTTGGAAAGCCGCTGCAACATGGGCTCGGTAAAGCTTGAAGTTCCCACCGAGGCCGAAATTGAGCTTATCCACAGCCTCATCGAAGAGCATGTCGGTTATACGCAGAGCCCCCGTGGCATCAAGATGCTGTATCGTTTCGAAGCTATGAAGCAGCACTTCGTAAAGGTAATTCCGGTTGAATATGAGCGTGTTCTGCAGATCGTTGCCGCGGCAGAGGCCGAAGGCAAGAGCCATGAAGAAGCGCTTGAAGAGGCATACGAGATTGTAGGAAAGGGGCGCCAGTAATGGGCAAAGCAGGAGCATATCTCGAGCACGATCGCGTTGCTCATGGTGAACGTGCGGCGTTGGAGGCCATTGAAGATTTCAAAGAATTCGCCTTGCCGCTTTCCGAAGAGGAGCAGCAGATCCAGGCGAGCCGTTGCATGATGTGCGGTGTGGCGTTTTGCCAGGCTGGCTACAGTTTCGGTAAGGCGCGCCCTTCGGGCTGCCCGCTGCACAACCTTATTCCTGAATGGAATGATTTGGTGTATCGCGGTTTGTGGGACGAAGCGGCCGAACGACTGTCGCTCACCAATCCGTTCCCTGAGTTCACGGGCCGTGTATGCCCGGCGCTGTGCGAGGCTGCTTGCAACCTTGCCTCCATCGAGGGTCCTACCACCATCCGTGACAACGAGCGTGCCATTTCCGATCATCAGTGGGCAGCGGGCGGTCCTAAGCCCCTGCCGAAACCTGCGGCGGGTGCGCCGAAGGTTGCGGTGATTGGTTCTGGCCCCTGTGGTTTGGGCGCTGCTTGGCAGCTGGCCGAAGCGGGCATTCGCGTAACTGTATTTGAGCGCCATGACCGCGCTGGCGGTTTGCTGATGTACGGTATCCCGAACATGAAGTTGCCGAAGGAAATCGTTGATCGTCGCATCAAGTTCCTCGAAGAAGGAGGCATTTCCTTCGAACTGAATACCGACGCATCTGAAGAAGCAGTGGCAGCGCGCCTGAAGTCCGACTTCGACGCGGTTGTTGTTGCCGTTGGCGCAGCGGCTCCGCGTGGTCTTGCCGCTCCTGGTGCCGACCAAAAAGGCGTGGTGTTCGCGGTTGATTACCTTACTTCTTCCACGAAATCGGTAATCAGCGGCACTGAACCGGTAATTTCTGCCAAGGATCTGGACGTTGTTGTTATCGGTGGTGGCGACACGGGCACCGACTGTATCGCAACGGCTCTTCGCCAGGGCGCAAAGAGCGTGCATCAGCTGGAGTACAACGCCGCGCCTCCCGAGGTGCGTGCTGCTTCCAACCAGTGGCCCGAATGGCCTTTCGTGAAAAAGACCGACTACGGCCAGCGTGAGGCAATCGAGCATTTCAAAGAAGATCCCCGCTCGTTCGCTGCCGATACGGTAGAGGTTCTGGGTGAAGAAGGACACGTAACCGGCTTGCGCGTGGTTACGCTTGATTGGAGTCAGGGCGCTCCCCAGCGTCAGATGGATACCGAGCGCGTTATGCCTGCTCAGCTGGTTCTAATTGCATGCGGTTTTACGGGACCCGAACGTGGCATCTATGATGCTCTGGGTGCTGAGGTTGTCGACGGACGCGGAGTTCGCCCTGTTATGGTTGAGGGCACACATCGCGTTAAGCACGAGGGCGAGACGCCCATCTATGCTGCAGGTGATGCGAAGCATGGTTCCACCTTGGTGATCAATTCGCTTGCCGATGGCTTGGCTTGCGCAAAAGAAGTTGCTGCTGATCTGCTGAAATAGTATTTGGTGAAGCAAATGGGGCTCCTTGGTGGAGCCCCATTTTTTATGCGCTGGTACCGGCGTTATGTGTTAGGCATCGCTTCCAAAGACATTTCGGATGCTCTGTACCGTGGTATCGCGGTTCATTTGGGCGATAGAAGTGGTAAGGGGAATGTCTTTGGGGCATACCCGAACGCAATTTTGGGCATTGCCACAGCTGGTTATGCCATCGGCTCCCATAATTGAACGCAGACGCTCTTGTTTGTTCAACTTGCCGGTGGGATGGGCATTGAACAAGCGGACCTGGGAAATGGCGGCAGGTCCGACGAACTGATTTGCATGCCCGGTATTAGGGCAGGCTTCGAAGCAGCAGCCACAGGTCATGCAGCGAGACAGCTCATAGGCCCAGCTTTGAGTGCGTGCGGACATGCGTGGTCCTGGTCCTAAATCGAAAGGACCATCTATGTCGATCCAGGCATGAGTCTTTTTCAAAGCATCAAACAAAAGGGTTCTGTCCACTTTCAAGTCGCGTACCAGGGGGAACTTGGTTAGTGGCTCCAAGCGAATGGGTTGCCCTAGATCGTCGATAAGAGCCGAACAGGCTTGGCGTGGTGTGCCGTTGATGATCATGGTGCAGGCTCCACAAACCTCTTCAAGGCATACGCTTTCCCAAACCACGGGGGTGGTTGGTTTGCCTTGGGCGTTTACGGGGTTCTTCCTAATTTCCATCAGGGCTGACACCACGTTCATATGCGGTTGATGGGCAACGCTGAATTCTTCCCAATGCGGTTTTGCGTTGGGGCCTTCTTGTCGCTTGACGATGAGACGAATAGGGTCATGGCCTGCGGTTTCGGTATTCATGGCAAGCCTCCTTCTAATGAGCTTTCGTGTAATCGCGTTTACGGGGCGCAATAAGTGAGGTGTCTACCTTTTCGTAGTTGAGCATCGGGCTGTGCGAAGCAGCATCGTAACGAGCGATGGTGGTTTTAAGCCATTCCTCATCGTTGCGATCGGGGAATTCCGGTTTAAAGTGGCTTCCCCTGCTTTCGTTTCGCTCCAACGCGCCCTTTGTGATGACCATGGCGAGATCAACCATGCCATAAAGCTGACGAATGAACGGCACATTTGCGTTGCTCCAAGTTGCTTTGTCTTGAACGCCGATACGGGAAAGTCGTTCACCGATTTCTTCGAGCTTAACCAACGTTTCGGCCAAATCCGCGTTGTTGCGAACCACGGTGACATTCTTTATCATCAGCTCGCCCATTTCCTGATGCAGACGGTAGGCGTTTTCGGCGCCATCAAGCTTCAAAATGCTTCGATAATCTGATTCATCCTTTGCAGTGGCTGCTTTGTAGACGCTTTGGGGGATGTTCTGGCCTTCTGG
>UQVJ01000002.1 GCA_900544455.1 uncultured Eggerthella sp.
AGCCGCTCATGCCGCTTTCCTTCTGTTTGTTACGTTCCAGCGCCGAAAGAATATAGCGAGCATACAGCGCACCAAGCGTGGCCTTGGCGCCGGCATCAAGCAAACCCCATGAATCCAGCTGGTTACGCAACATTTCAATGCGCGCGCGATGCACCTCGTAGTAACGCGGTACAAACTTGCTGGTTAGGTTGCCCGTCTCACGCTTGGCGTAGCGATATAGCGGTGCACCAATCACGTTCAGGCCAGGCAAATCTTGGAACACGCGGATGTTGAATTCGATATCTTCGATAAGCGGCAAATCTTCGGTAAAGGTAAAGCCGCCCTGCTGCAGGTAGCTGCGCTCGTACACCTTGTTCCAGGCGTAGCCGTAATGCGTACCCTTTTCGAACTCCAAAACGTGCTTACGCAGCTTGGTTTTTCCCAAATGCGCCGATTCCCGACTGAAAGTGAATTCCTGCACGCGTTCCACCTTGCCACCAACGTCGTAGAATTCTTCCACATGACCCACCATAACCACTGGCGCTTCGTGCTGCTGAAGCGAGTTATACACGCTCTGCAGAAAGGTGAAATCGTAGCGATCGTCGGGGTCGGGAAACCACACATAGCGCCCCCGAGCAGCGGCAAGGCCCGTATTGCGCGCCGCCGAAAGCCCTCGGTTCACCTCGTGCGATACAACGCGAATGCGTGCATCGGCGGCGGCGAACTGCTGCGCGATGGCCAAGCTGCCATCGGGCGAGCAATCGTTCACCACAATGGCTTCCCAATCGGTGAACAGCTGGTCTTGCAAATCGCCCAAGGCGGCGGCAAGGTAAGGCTCAGAGCCATATGCAGGTAGAACAACCGAAAAGAACGGGGCAGTAGAGGATTGGGCTGGGACATCTGCGGTGCTCACCGAGCCCGCGGCATCCGTCGAAGCAGCAGCTGCGGAGCCCGCTGAGCCCGCCACACCCTTAGCTTCTGCAGCACCCGTACCGCTACGGGCAGCATCGGCGTAGGCAGCCGCATCGCCGCACCCATGCGCAGCTGCAGCGTCCGCGGCATCGGCGCTCACGGCGCCATTACGCCCCCGCGAGGCGGACATACCGCTCGCTTCGCCCTTGCCGTGATGTCGTTTTCCCATATGCCCAGCGCCCCTCATGAACTCTAAACGCTTCGGCTGCGGCGCGCACCGCTATTCCGAATACTTGCTTATGTCAGATATCTTAACAACTACAACGCCGTCGATGGTTGCCACCGAATCATTGGCAGGATACAGTGACATGCTCGCGAATTCACTGGAGCGAATAACCTTGGCGCATTCGTCGAATGAGCAGTAGTTGAAGCTCTGACCCGCGAATTGCTTCATTATCACGTCCCAAGAACGCATGTTGTTCTGGTAGTGGTTGTCCCAAACCATGCCCCACTTCGCGTAGCTGCTTGCGTGAGCATAGGAATCGCTGGTGTTTGGATAGTTTCCCGCCTCGGGTTTTCCGGCAATCAGCACCTTCGCGCCCGCCTGCACATCGGGGTTCGCGTCGAGCGCGCCGGCAATTCGGGTGGCCAAAGAAGCGGTTTGGTTCTGGCATGCCTGCATAACCTCGGCATCCGCATTCGACTGCAGCGCATACGACCACGCCCCTACAGCAATAAGGCAGCAGCAGCCGACGGACATCGCTTTCGCGGGCACGCGCGGGCACGCATTGCGCTGTTCGGGAGAATCGAGCAAAAGCTGCACCAGCAGAGGCAGAAGCAGAAACGAAGCCATGAAACCGCCCAACATAAGCGGAGTGGGATACCCGTAGCCGGGAACGATAACCAGGATAACGTTAGCAGCGAAGGGAATGAGCGCAACGCAGAGCAGCGCCATAGCGCTCGACCCCAAACGCTTCGCACCATCGATCGCAACAAGACAGGCAAACGCAACTGCCACAACAATCAGGTATACAGCCGCCACGTACACCCAGCCGAAATGGTTCCCGAAAATGCCGTGGCTGAACAAGCCGTCAGAAAAGGCACCGTAGGCACTGGGGACAGACGACGTCAAAGAACCCAGAATGCTGCCAGCGCCAACCGAGGAAGCTCCGCCATAGGAGGAAAGGCCAATGCCCAACACAAACAGCGAAAGCTCGGTAAGCGCGTAGTACAGTACGGCACCCGCCGCGCACACCACTACGGCAACGCCAAAGAACACCGCAAGCTGCTTGGCACTGAGCGAATCGGCACTGAAGCCTTCTTCACGGTAGGGGTTCTGAGCTTCGCCACGAGCATCGCATGCCGGCGACGCCAGCGATTCAGAGCCGCCGCCCATAAGAGCGCGAATCATCACCAACAGCACCGCAACGCAAAACACGCCCAGGCTCGCTTGATAGCAACCGAGCGAAAACGCCAACAACGCAACCGCCCCAACAAGGGCAACTGGCTTGCCAACAGCCCCAACGCGCCCTGCCAGGCATGCTGCCAGCACCGCGCATAAAAACGAGAGTGCATACGAATTCGAGCAGTAGTAGTACGTGATGCAGCAGGAAACGAAGGGCGAAGCGATGAACAGAATCGAAGAAGCGTACCGCAAGCAAGCGCGCTTGATGCCCAGCCTATCTATCAGCGCAACAACGCCCAGCGTAAACAGGGCAATGGTGATTGCGGAGGTAAGAATAGGCGAGCACAGCCCAAACTTAGCGCAGGCAGCAAACAGCAAGCCCCAACGCCCCAAGCTAATATCCCAAGCATGCGGAATAAAGCTTCCGTATCCATTGGGGTTGCTCAAAGAAACAACCGCATCGGGGTTCGAAAGGCCGTTCAGGTACATCTGCGCATGGCAGATCATGCCCACTGCAAAGCACACCACCAGCAATTTTGCGTTGCGAGTAAACCAGAGCTTCACCTTGGAAAACCCCGTTTTCTCTGCCGTTGATTCACTTTCTAACCCCAAGATAACCTCCCGATGCTTTCAGCGAGAACCTGGTACCTGTCCCTTTTCCCACCACGGAAAGCCTACTTCCCTTCAGCCTTTTCCATACCGCTTTTTCGAATCTTGTTACCAACAAAGCGTCCCATATCCTCGGCAAGGAAAGCAACGCCCTGCGTGCGCACCGCACGGACAGCACGGGAAGCAAGATAGCGCACATAAGGAACATGCGACATATGAGGAACAGGCTTGCCAAGCACCTCGAAGTAGAAGCGCTTCTTCGCAACTGAAAGTTTCCCGCACTCAAGCACATAACGCTCCGGCAAGCGCTCAAACAGCTCGCGCGTCTTCTGCCGAACAACGGGATTGTCCCAGCCGTCATCCAAAATGGCACCATTGACGTAATTGAAGCCACGTAGGGCATGGGCGCACCAAATACCCTCGTCGGTTACACCCAGCTGTTCCATGATCGCAGTCATGTCGAGCCAACGGTTGAAAGGCAGTGCGACCTTTTCGTCCGATCCATGGTTCTTGGTTGAGCCAGGCAAATCGTTTCGATAGCAATAGAATGGCTTGTCCAGGTAAACAATGGACTGCGCCCGACAGAGCGTTTCAACTAAAAAGGGATTGTCTGCCCAACCAGCACCAGGGTACGGACGGAAACGTATCCCCTTTTGGTTCAAGAATTCGCGGCGGTACAAAGCAGACCAAATGGAAGGGTGCCCTTCAATAAGAACAGGGGCATCTTCCAAAACGAATGGTTTCTGCGACGTTTTCAGGCTGCCAAACAGAAGGCTAGGCTTCTTAACCAACGTTTCAGGATTGTCCCATTTGGCCAAATCGTACCAAGGGGTTTTGACTACATCGATTTGATTACCAAAACCTTCAACGAAATCGAGCATTTCGGCAAACATACCGGGAAGAAGGTAGTCGTCGGGCTCTACGATGGCAATGTATTCGCCCTGGGCCATATCCAAACCGCGATTGCACGTTGCGCCATAGCCCTCGTTGGCCTTATTGATGCAAATAATGCGCGGATCCCTACTGGCGTGCTCATGCATAATGGCCGATGAACCATCTTTGGACCCATCGTTCAGGCAAACAATCTCCAGCTCACGCAAGGTTTGGGAGCGCACGCTGTTCAGGCACTCGTCTAGAAAACCTTCAACGTTGCAAATCGGAATAATAACCGAAACTTTTGGCGCTGCACCTTCGTTGGACACCAAATCCCCTATCTCATAGAAAAAAATGCGCGGAGCATATACTCCGCGCATTACCTTAACGCATTTATTTGCCGGTTTTGTAACGTACGCAAAATGTACCCTTAAAGAGCAGCCACCTTCGGCTCGGGGACAATCTCCCTGGGGTCTTCACCTTTTTCTGCGGCGGCAATTACCTTTGCCCAGGTTGTTTCGTCGCGATAAGCAAGCCACAGGCCCGTGCTTGCGTCGACTTCGCCCGCGTAGGGGCCTGTGCCGGAGACAAAGGTGATTTTGTCTGCGTTCTCGGCAAAATCAACTACCAATGCAGACAAACCCTTTGCATCCCAATTGGTGGAGCAATTTGAGGAAAGCACGTTAGCAAAAGAAGCTGCCGTGGAAGGATCGGAAGCAACCTGCCTGATACCAGACTGGACAATGGCGCGATCCTGAATCTGACGACATGCATCCAAGTCGTTCGCATACTGCTTACGCGAACGCGCCAGCACCAATGCTTCCTTGCCGTTCAGATCCTGATCGCCTTTGGTAAGACTAATGTGATCGCCGGAAACAATGTCTTGAAGCTGCATGTTGATAGGCACATTCGCAGTTAAGCCGCCCAGACCTTCAACGAAGTCCTCAAACTGCACGAAGCTCATGTCCATATAGTACTTAGGGGTAACACCCGTCAGGTCAGCAACGGCCTTCACGGACTCTTCAATACCAGCAACGTGGTAGACCTCGTTGAGCTTAACCTTCTGACCGTTGAACTGCGTTTCCGTGTCACGAGGAACGGAAACAATGGAAATGGCGTAGGTCTTCGGGTCAACGCGAACCAACATCATCACATCGCTACGGCCAGTGCCGTCCGAATAGTCGGGCTTGTTGATTTCAACCGTGCCCGTGCGCGAATCGTTGCCCACAAGCAGAACCCAGAAAGGCTCGGTTTCCGTCGATGCGGCATCGCTCACCTGCACGTCTTCGTCTTTTTGCTGCGGCTCCTGATTCTGACAGCCAACCAGCGCACATGCCATTACGCCACAAAACGCAACAGCAAGAAGCTTTTTCAGCATCTTCATTATTCGCTTCCTTCTTCCTGATTTTCTTCATTCGATGGAATAATTGCCGTTGATTCAACGTCGAGCCCGGAAGGATCTTCCCCGGCATCGACGACTTCCATAAGGGTTTTCCAGCCTTCAGGGTTTTCGTAGCACAACCACAAACCACCCGATTCAGCATTGATGTCGCCCTTTGAAGGGCCAGTAGCGCTATAAAACGTTATCTTGCCTTTGCTCCCCGCAAATTGCATAGCCAAAGACACGATATCCGATGTACGCAGATCGGTACCCACGAAACCAGCAAGATCGAGCACCGTCCCTGGCAATTCTGGCAGAGGCTTACTTAGCGCTTTATCAACAATTGCCATAGCAAGCTGGCGAACATTTTCCTGGCGATGTTTGTCCTGGTCGGTTCCGTATTCATGGCGTGCACGCGCAAACAGCTGAGCCTGCTGTCCGTTTAGCGTTTGGTATCCGGGCTGCAAGGTGATTTTTTCGCCAGTAAGGGCATCCTTATAAGAAAGCTTGATATCAACATTAACGTCTACGCCACCTAAAGCATCAACGATGTTCTCCAGTTCGGAGAAATGGACTTCGGCGTAGTGGGAAATATCCACCCCCGTTAGCTGAGAAACCGCCTTGATGGACTCTGCCGCACCACCAATATTGTATGCCTCATTGATTTTCACTAGACGCCCATCGCTGGTGCGATAAGGCGTATCGCGTGGGACAGAAACCATGGTTACTTGACGATTGGCAAGATCAACGCGGAGAAGAATCATAACGTCGGAACGCTGATTGTCGCCCGATTCGTCTGCTCTGCCCGAAGTGCCTGAACCTTCGCGCGAGTCGGACCCTAGCACAAGCATATAGAAGGGCTTGCCCGATTCCGCAGGAACAAGAACACTCTCCACGCCTTCGGATTCGCCCGAAGCGAGCTGGGCGTTAAGCTGAGAAGAAAACCACAGGGCATACGCACCCGTCGCAACAAGCAGCGCCGCGAGAATCGCAAGCACCGTCAAAGCAATGCGCTTGGGCGTGGGACCCTTACGATGCCTGCGCGATTTTGCCACATACAAGGCAGCATTGGAGCGAGACTGGGCAACAGGAGCATGGGGGCCGCTAGACCCCTGGCGGGCCGCATGCTTGCCCCTATATGCGCTGCTTTCCCGTTCCACCGTACCGGTACCTTTCGAATTTGCTGGATTAAACTAAGAAAGAATATCACGAGATAAAATACGCCTGATAATCGGCAAGAATTATCCAAATCGCGTTCACGGTAGCTGTTCTCTGCACCACACGCGGAACAACGCCTGGTATGCCTTATACATTGGAGAGCGTCACGGCCATGCGCAGGGCAGCAGCAAGATCGGAACGCCGCTGATCCAGCAGAATAAGTAGGGTCGCAATTCCCCGCACCCTACTTGAACGCTGCGTCAATGCGATACAACCTCATATCCCCCTCGCTCAAAACAGGAGTGAATCCTGGCGTTTCATCGTTGATGGTTTCGATACCCTCCCAATCTGCATCTTCGTAGCGCAGCTTGCTTACCGTGCGGCCTTCGCCCGAACCGCAATCAAGCAACAGCACATACTGAACACCCGATTCCCTTACCGCGTTCCATACCGTTTGCGACGTGGACACACTGCTAAGAGCAGTGCGGATAAGGCGCCCTGTTTCCCCTGAACCAACGTAGGCATCGGGCGAAGAGCGCCTGAAAAACGTATTCAGCCCTTCTATTCCGTAAGCGTAGCAACTGCCGTCGTTGGGAAAGTTGGCCACCACGGCACCTTCAGGAATAGCCTCCATGCACTTCTTGACGAAGGCATCTTCTTCGCCGGTAAAGTACTTTTCCCAAGAATAGCGCTGCTTAACCTGCTTATGAACCGCCATAAGGCCAGCCCTGATGTCGCTATCGCCAACCTTGGTATGCAGGGGGAAGAATTGAACAGCAAGCATCAGTGCGAGCAATGCTGCAACGGAGATGGAAGCAGCACGTGTTGCACCGCACCCCCCAAGCCGCTTTTCAAGCTGCGCCTTCAGGCCTTCGAACAGCCAAGCAAAGCCCATTGCAGCCAGCGGAATTGCAAACAGCGCAGCCATAGCGCCTGTGCGGTAGTAGTCGGTGTACCAGAAGCCCGCAAGCAGATGCTTCACGGTTCCTTCGGTGGTAACCCCGATGAACCATATTGCGAATGCAAGTAAGAACGCAGCCGCAAGCCACAAGTACCGTCGGTCTTTGCAAGTGCGCACCAAACCGATAAGCACCAGCAAGGCAAGAAACGGCTGAATGCCCGTACGCTCCGAGAACATAAACATCCCGCCAGCCAAAACGGCTTGAATGGGGGAAAGAAACGCTTCCCAGGTATACGAGACAACCGATTGAAGCGGCGGCGCGCAATACAGCGCAACCCATACCAAGCATGAGCATGCAAGCAGGGCGAGCGCCAACGCAATATGCTTAGCGTCCGGGCGAGTCCGGCACGTTCCTTCCCCCATAGGGCGCAGCAGGCAGTAAGCGCCAAAGGAAGCCGCCCAGATACCCAGAGTAAATGCGCCGTTAGGTTGCGCAATGGCGACAGCAACAACGCAAACAACAAACGAAAGAGCAATCGGGGCGCGAGAGCCCCTACCCCGAGACTGCTGCGACAGTAATACCAAAAGACCCGTGGCGCCAGGAATCAGCACAAACGAAAGCAGATTGGGCAGAAGCTGGCCGCGCACTACAAAACCCCAGGGGAATGCGCAGAAGGCAACGGCAACAATGGCACCAGAGGCAACTATCGTAGCTTGATTACGCTGAGGGAACAGCTGCCGCAGCATAAACAGCAAGCCGACGGGCAAAACAACTGCGCATACGACAAGCGTCATAGCGTTCGACGCAAGTGCCACAGAATTCCCAAACAGTGACGCCACAATGGCAGCAGCACCATGCCAAGCCGCTGGGTAGTATCCGCCCGTGCCACCCAGAGTGGCGTACCCATTGGCGCTGAGCATTGAATAAAAGCCCGTGTCCAAGAACGAGCGAATTAGCGTGTAATGGGCAGCAGAATCGTCCAAGCGGCAAAACGCGTAAGGGCTACCCATGGCGTGCAAGAACACGACGCAAGAAATTAGCAGCGATGCGCCCACATACAAGCTAACAAGCTTCCACGGGATGGCGCCCGATCCAAGCGCAGCGTCCGAACCGGGGGTGCCGTGCCGCGCGAACGCGAAGCGGGATACCCCATACACTACGAGCGAAATGACTAACGCCGCAAGAAACAGAGCCCACGCCGGACACGCAACACCCGCAACCTGGAGCACAACGCCTAGCGCCGCAAGAAGGACAACGGAAAAAGCAGGCGCCACCACAAGAGCGCTAAATGAACCCAACCGAACCGCGCGCCCAGCAAAATAGCCAGGCGCGTACAAAACAGCAACGCTAGCCAAGCAAGCAGTAGCAAACAGAAGCCACATAAAAATCCTCACGGACAAAAAATACCGTACCGTTGAATTGTAGCAGGCAGGAATTGGGGGGGGCAGAAGGTGGCTATGTAGACCAAAGTTGTAAACCCTTGATTCGTTTGCGCCTACAACTTTCCCAGTATGGTAAAGCAAATAATAGTGATACGACCCTGTGGACTCTAAGTGAGGCAGGGACTAGGGAGGTCGCTGGTTCACCGAATCAGCGACCTCTTGATTTTTCGGCCTTGATTTTCAGGATAGGTAAATGGCTAAAGAGTTTAAAACCATTGACGAGCAGATGGCATTGCTTAACTCCCACGGGATTAAAACAGACGATCAAACAAAATCCAACTCATGAGGGAAAGCTATTACGCCATAGTAGATGGCCACAAAGACCCTTTTCTTGACAAAACAACGATGAGGGCAAGCCGAAGATCGCTATCTCGAGGACACGGAGTTTAAATGGCTGTTTACCCTTTATTCATCTGATCGAGATTTGAGGTCGTTAACCTTTAGCTATCTGGACAAAGCCGAAGCCATCATGAAAAATGCGGTAACCTACGCTTTCTGCGAGAAGCACCCTGACCCGGAAGCCCATCTTGACAGATCCGTCTACGTTAATGCGCGGAATACGCTTGTCCCTAAAAGCTTCTCCGGCAATAAGAAAAAAATCCACCAAGGAAATCTGGCCAAACTTATTGAAGCGCTCAACGATAAGCGACACAAATCAAGCAAAAGCTTTATCAAGCATTACTCTATTGAGTACGACTTTGTGCCACTTTGGGTTCTCCAGAAAAAACTTGACCTTTGGAAACATCTATCATTTCTACCAGCTTCAAACGAGAAGCATACAAAATGCAACTTGCAAAAAGATACTGGAAGCAACCAACAAAGACCTCCGGGAAAACTACCTGACACCGCAAAAATTGCTCCATGCCTTTTCCGTTTTGGTAGATTATCGCAATCTATGCGCCCACGGAGAGCGGTTGTATTGCTCAAAGGTCGGACGTTCCCAAGACATTCCCTTCAACAAACTCGCAGACAACCTGAGGGCCATTCTCCCAGCAAAAGAGCATAAGGAATTCTTTATCAAAATCATCAACTTGTTCAATGCATACGGGAGCAGCTTACACGTAGTAACCAACGAATCCTTGTTGTGCGACATGGGGGTTCGAGATCGCGGGAGAGGCTTAGCAGTAATTCCATGTTCCTACAATGGATAGCCAGCATTAGCAGCAGCTCCCTTTGTGTCGCTTTTTCTTAGCTGGACGAGTGCGCTTCATGATGGAACCTTATAGGAATTTATAGCCTCCAATGCCCATTCCCGCTAAAACCAGAGAGGGGCCCGATCGGGCAGCGCCGGATGACTGTACGCTCCTGTACGAAGAAAGCCCCAGAGAGACCGCCCCTCCCCAGATCAAGACGCCGCCCCATTAATCATCAGGTATAATTTATAAGTTCAATATAACCACTCCCCCGCAGTTAAGGAAATTTCCATGAAAGGCATCATACTTGCAGGTGGCTCAGGCACTCGCCTGCACCCAATAACCAAAGCGGTGAACAAGCAGCTTCTGCCCATTTACGACAAGCCACTTGTTTATTACCCGTTGAGCGTACTGATGCTTGCGGGCATCCGTGAAGTATTGGTTATTTCGACCCCCCGCGATCTGCCCGCTTTTCGCGAGCTCTTAGGGGACGGGGCCGAGCTTGGCATGCACCTTGAATATGCCGAACAAGCTGAACCCCGCGGACTAGCTGAAGCCTTTATCATTGGGCGCGATTTCCTTAACGGAGAGCCCTGTGCCCTGGTTTTAGGTGACAACATGTTCCATGGACGAGACCTAACCCAAACCCTCAATAAAGCAAAAGAAAAAGTTGCGGCCGAGGGCGGTGCAGTGGTCTTCGGCTATCCCGTACAAGACCCTCGCGCGTTTGGTGTAGTTGAATTCAACTCGAACCACCGCGTCATTGGCATCGAAGAGAAACCGGAGCAGCCAAAGTCAAACTATGCTGTTCCAGGCTTATATTTCTACGATGGAGATATCTCCAACATTGCAGCCGACGTCAAGCCTTCCCAGCGCGGTGAACTTGAGATAACCAGCATCAACAACATATATTTGCGGCAAGGCAAATTATCCGTTGAGCTTATGGGCCGTGGCATGGCATGGCTCGATACAGGCACCCCCGAGGGCCTATTGAAAGCCGCCGAATACGTAGAAGCGGTCCAAAGTCGTCAAGGCTATTATATTGCATGCCTTGAGGAAATAGCATATCGTCGCGGTTTCATTGACGCCTCCGAGCTGCGCAACCTGGGAAGCGGGCTCAGCAAAACCGCCTATGGCAAATACCTCATAAACATAGCAAACGAAGTTGAGGGGGAATAACATGCTCGGGTTTCAGCCCAAGAACATAATCGTCACAGGCGGCTGCGGCTTCATCGGCAGCAACTTCGTGCACTATATTGTAAACAACCATCCCGATGTACACGTCACCGTGCTGGATAAGCTTACCTACGCAGGCAATAAAGAGAACATCGCGGGTCTGCCCGCCGACCGCGTAGAGCTTGTGATTGGCGATGTATGCGACGCTGAGCTTCTTGACGAAATAGTCCCAGGACACGATGCTATCGTTCACTATGCCGCCGAATCCCACAACGACAACTCCATCGCCAACCCCGAGCCATTCCTGCACACCAACGTAGAAGGAACCTACCGTCTGCTTGAGGTATGCCGCAAATATGACGTGCGCTACCATCACGTAAGCACCGACGAGGTGTATGGAGATCTGGCACTGAACGACCCGGCGCGCTTTACCGAGGAAACCCCTTACAACCCGTCGAGCCCCTATAGCTCCACCAAAGCAGCCAGCGACATGCTGGTGCGCGCCTGGACCAGAACCTACGGCCTGCGCACCACGATATCAAACTGCTCAAACAACTACGGCCCCTACCAACATGTAGAAAAATTTATTCCGCGCCAGATCACAAACATCCTATGTGGAACCCGCCCCAAGCTCTACGGAGACGGCCTGAACGTACGCGACTGGATCCATACCGAGGACCACAGCTCCGCCATCTGGACTATCCTCACTAAGGGTGCCTACGGTGAGACCTACCTCATCGGCGCCGACGGGGAGCGCAGCAATATCGATGTACTGCACTCCATCCTTAAGGAAATGGGCAAAAACTCAAACGACTTCGACTGGGTCAAAGACCGCCCCGGCCATGATCGCCGCTACGCCATCGACTCGTCGAAATTGCAGCGCGAACTGGGCTGGGCGCCGAAACACACCGACTTCGCGCAGGGCCTTGCGCAGACCATTGAATGGTATAGGAACAACGAACAGTGGTGGCACCCCGCCAAAGAGACCACCGAGAAAAAATATAAGGCACAGGGATAATGAGGGCAGAAGCCATTAGAGGCCAAGACATACCTGTTAGCGTCATATGCCCAACCTTCAACCAGGAAAAGTATATCGAGCAGGCGCTAAAAGGCTTTACTGCCCAAAAAACAAGCTTCCGCTTTAACGTTTTTGTAGGAGATGACTGCAGCACAGACCAAACCGCATCCATCGTAAAAGACTACTCCCAACGTTACCCTGACATTTTTGTCCCAATATTTAGAGATAATAATATTGGGGGGGCCCACAATTGGCAGGACATGATCACGCGTTCCTCAAGCAAATATCTTGCATTCTGTGACGGAGACGATTACTGGACCGATCCACATAAGCTACAAAAGCAATTCGATTTTATGGAAACAAATCCAAGCCTTCGAGCCTGTTTCCATGATGTCGAAGTGAAGATAGAAACAGCCGACGGCAAATGGTTCCAAGCCAAGGATTTCAGCAATACCCCCGATGGAAAAATCTTGTGGCCCAGCGGAAATCGCCGCTTTATAAAAAAAGACAGCTACCGAATTGAAAATTACATTCCGTTTGGCTTTGTCCACACCTCATCGATGTTCATACGATGGAATTACAGCATCGATTTTCCAAGCTGGTTTTACGGGCACGGCGTTGGCGATTACCCCATGTGGCTGCTGCAAATAGGCTCAGGGCGCTTCGGATACATTGATGAGATCATGTCCGTGCACCGACGCGTCAGCACAAGCACTTACCATTTTAAAGATCGCTATGATTTTTGGCGGAACAGCAAACCTGGCTGGATCGCCCTCGACGAAAGCTTGCTCCGATATTTTAGCAACGGTAAATTCCCCACAAGCATAAGCAATGCTCTTATGCTTAAGCTAAAAGACGATTTGGCAAAAATGATAAAAGGATCTTTGGAAAAGGACCCCCCAGAAAAAACCTGGGAACTTCTTGTAAGGTATCAAAACCTAATCGGGAACTTATTCCATATTCCGGTTTTGGGCAAATACAGCCATATCAAGTTTAAATGCACCCTGTACGCATTAAAAACAATGGCACCGCTTCCGCCTTACAAGGTCAACAAAATGGCAAAAGCGCTAAGAAAAAGAAACAAGAGATCCGAACTTACGTATTTAACTATGAACTAGGCTCATCACTAGGAGAACACATTGAAATTTAGCGATAAAACCGTACTGATTCTAGGGACAAGCACTGGAACGAAAGAAATCATCCAGTACATTCACGAAAATGGAGGAAGGGTCCTTGTAACCGATTACTACGAGGAGGATCATTCCCCAGAAAAACGTGCAGCGGACAAAAGCTATTCAGTCAGCACGGATGATCTAGACAAGCTAGAGCAAATTGTTATCGATGAGAGAGCGAATTGCGTTTATGCAGGAATCAGCGAATTCAATATCCTGCAAGCAATCAGGCTATCGGAACGATGCGGTCTTCCCTTCTACTGCGACGAAAACCAATGGAACTCCGTAGCGGACAAAAGCCTCTTCAGAAATATGTGTGAGGAATATAACGTTCCCTGTCCATGCACCTTCTTCACTGGTGATGATTTAAACAACGAACCTATCGAAACCTGGGAGTATCCCCTGGTTGTAAAACCAACAGACTGCGCAGCATCGGTTGGAGTGCATATCTGCAACAGCCCCACCGAGCTAATGGAGAACAGCAAAGAAGCACTGGCGCACTCGGAAAGCGGAAAAATAATTGTTGAAGAGATGGTAGCAGGGTACGAATTCACTGCGCACTATACCATCTATAATGGAAAAGCCTCTCTCACCTGCCTGGACAATAGGTACCCTACCGCCGTCCATGAAGGTAGCGTAACCACTATTCCCGCAGCTCGCGTTTATCCCTCCCTCTTCCTGGACGAATACATCAACCAAGCAAATGCAGCCATTTCAAAAATGTGGGAGGGACTAGGAATTCAATACGGTATCACATTTGTCCAAGGGATATACAATCCAACCAAAAACAAATTTGCGATTTTCGAAGGGGCGCTCCGGGGAGCGGGAGAATGCCCTTGCTTCTACACGGAACGCTTAAGCAACGTTAACTATATGCAAATGATGCTCGATTCGCTTCTTTTAAACGAATTGCCAGACCAACCTTGGAATGACGATCCGAATATGAATGGTAGAGTCTGCGGAACCATCTCATTGATAGCAAAGCACGGCACCGTCAAATCAATTATTGGCCTGGAAGGCATTGTCAAAGAGTCGAAACACATCATTAGATACGAATCAAGATATCCAGTTGGATCAACAACGCCCGACGGAGATACGCTGCATCAGATCATGATCAGGTTCTTCCTGGTTTGCGAGAACCGGGAAGAACTCGCAAAAGAAATTTGCCGAATCAATAATGCTGTTAATGTTTTTAACGAGCAAGGTGAAAGTCTCGTAATTAAATTTGATCATTCAAGGCTTGAAGGCCTCGAATAGAAAGGTCGCATAAATGAAACTCAGGGTAGCCATAACAGGAGCAGGCGGCGTCTTAGGAAGCGAACTAACGGCCAAGCTCCTCGAAAAGGGAGATTCGGTCATCGCGATTTCGTCAAACGCGAAACTAATCGAATCATCTCATAACAGCGACTCAGGGCTAACCTACCTTGACAGGAAACAGATTGACAGGCTGGCAGATGCGAGAATCGACGCTATCATTCATTGTGCCTTTCCCCGCTCAGAAAGCGAAGCCGATTTGGCTTCGGGTTTAAACTACTCAAAATCGATTTTTCAAACCGCGAATAAAAAATCCTGTAGCCTTATAAATGTTTCATCGCAAAGCGTCTACTCTCAGCTACGCGAAAGAGCGGCAACAGAAAGCGACGCACCACATCCCGAAAGCAGGTATGCGCTCGCAAAGTACGCCACAGAACTCCTTTGTGAGGCATCATGCAGCAACATCTTTTATTCCCAGATTCGTTTAGCAAGCCTGATAGGACCCAAATATACACAGCGATTTATTAATTACTTCGTTGATCACATTGTCGCTGGGAAACCCTTCAATGCCAACGACCCCAAAAGGCAATTTGGATTCATGGATGTCAGAGACGCAGCGTCGGCCTTAGCTGCCATTGCTCACAGCGATCCATCCAAGTGGCACAAGGTGTACAACATTGGACCCAAAGACCAAGGGGCTACACTAGAGGCAATCACCAACCAAGTAGTACAAGAGGGGTCGAGAAGAGGATATGCGCCTATATTCTCTTACCGTACAACCAGAAATGCCGCTCTCAATTCAAGCATATCTAGCGAACTGTTCTATTCCGATTTCAACAGCCCAATGGAATACCCCGTCAGCCGCACCATTTCCGACATCTACGATTACTACGAAGCCCAATAACAAAGAGCGGAGCTCATCCGCTGGCGAAACAAACCGGTGGATGAGCTCCGTCCAAAACTAGCAAACGCAATTGGTGCTTGAAATCTTGCTTCCCGATTCAAGGAAAGTTCCCGGTTCAATAACCGTGTTATCAGCGATAACCACGTTGTCGCCAATAACGCTCCAGTCTCCTATCTTACAATTGGAGCCAACATGAGAATTCATGCCAATCCAAACTCCCTTGCCTACAGTCGAGCCAGAACCGATAGAAGAATATGGCGCAATAGCAGAACCATCCCCGATATCAACCTTGTATCCAGTCAGCGCAGTAGACGCAATTAGGGGCTCGAGGCAAGCGCCATCAGCTTCAAGCGCTTGCCATATTCGCTTTCTCTTCAAAGGGGCCAGCTCGGCAACAATAAATCGATCATTATCGCCAAATGGAAAATGATGGAGCAAGCTACCAACACAGAAATCATTGAGGACATCATCTTTAATCTCGTCATCAAGGCCAACAATGCCCTTAAGATACAATCCTGAGCTCATGTGCATAACTGGATTGATGAGCGCATATGCAGTGCGATCCCCTCCCACTATGTATGAGTATCCACAAGAAATCCTATGCTTGTTCGGCCAAATATAAGGCTTCATGTTCAGGATGCTCTCTTTGCGAACTGGAACGTCTAGGGAAGGTTCTGGCCTAGCCACAAAAAAACCACCCTTGTGGGCAATCGCCTCATAATCTTTCTCAGACTCACGACCCTCGATCACGGCAAATACGTGCTTCCACATATGAACCAGGTTGTCAGGATAGTAAGAACGCATTACCCAATCACCAACTAGTTCGACCGACTCGCGGTCAGGGGGCCTCAAAAACTCTTCACGGCTCATTCCTGAAATATCTTCTGTCGCAAAAACGGGAAGGCCCATGGAGGCAAGTCGTTTATATGTCGGGTTTTCTTTTGGCAAAAATACCTTGTTTCCAACATAAAGAAGGCGCAATGCATTGCCTAACCCGTTCTGCCTAGAGGATCCAAAGATTGCTATATCCATATTCCATAGGAACCTGTTGTAATTTTCTATTGGCATCATGGAAAAAAGAGGATGCGATCTTTCTCCGAACGCATCAAATGAAGTATCGGCAACCAAATCACGGTAACCCTCCGGATTCCCTCCCCAATCTTTCTTAGTGCCGTAAGCAAGAGGAAGATAATATTCAAAGGAGTCGGAATCTACCGATTTCAAGCTATCAATAATCTTGAGATGGTTGTTGAAGCTATGGGCATTATGCTCAATCTGAATAAAAGTCCTGCCGTTAGAACGCCGTTCAGCCCTTTTCATTCCCTCCAATTCGCAAAGAGAATCTTTATTCATGGGGAGATTTGCCCTGATACAGGTAGCTTTTTTGCCAAAATCGCTCTGGTATTTTGCCTTGTCGTCATCCTCAAGACAAATAACAGTATTGAACCTTTTTCTGGCAATAGCATGAACAATGTTTTTCACAGTGGAGGATAGCGACTTACCCGACACCTTCCAATTATGAAGATCCATCCCCCATACAATCCAAGTTGATTTTTTTTGTATTAGAGGATGAAGAGACAGAAATAATGCGTACCTATGCGGCACGATAAAGCTATACCAGATAACTTGATCGTATTCCTTTATCTTTTTCCTTAGGGCACGAAGCCTTTTTAGCCCCTTTCCCTTCAAGGCATCCATATCATCTGCCTCAAAGAAAGACAGCTCGCCCTTGGGAACCTTCCTTAATGACATAAAGCAATGCTCGTCATTATCTGAGAAATTATCTCTCATAAAGCGCACCCAAGTTGCAAGCATGCGCTCACTTGGGGGAATCAAGTGCAAATACTTCAACAAAACCTACCAAACAGTATCTAATCAACAACAACCTCAACATGTGAGCTAAGGTCGTTCATAACCAAACGCTTTTCCTCCTCGTTGCAAAATTCAAGGAACAAAAGCCCCAGTAAATCATTGCATGTCGAAAAGGGGCGCACCTTGTCTCCGGGGCTAACGAATAGATACTCTTGCCGGATACTTTCCTTGATTGCTTCCGTATATTTTATCGAGACGAACTTTCCCGAAGAAGAAGAGTGAAGAACAACCAGACCCCAACTACCTCCAGCGTCTCCATCCAGATAGACCTCTTTCCCCAGAGCTTCACCAAAGCTTAAGGCGACAGTGGACGCAATGACATCGCCACCAGAGATCATTGAAACAAAATCGGGCAACATGTTGCCGCCATTACGCGGTCCTGCATCCAAAAAGAACAAGCGGCCCGCCTTGTCTATGATCATCTCAATATTAAAAGCCCCAGATGCCATACCGCTAGCAGAAACAAGTCTTTCAATTTCACTCTTTACAGTATTTTTTTGTTCGTCGGTTAACTCCAAAGGATAGCTATATGCGGCAGGAAGGAGCGGATTCGATACGGTATCCCGGATGCTGTTAATCAAGCCCCAGGTAACAACCTTCCCTTGCTCCACAAGAAGCTCAGCCTCAATAACATGGGCGTGGTTCCGCTCTATAAATTCTTCCGCTATGACAATCCCGTTGCGAGAGTAGGCCCTTGCTTCCTTGTATGCAGCTGAAAGCAGATCTTGCTCGCGAACGATCGTGACGCCTTTGCTGCCAGATGAGTCAGTGGGCTTAACAATCAGAGGGAACCTCATAGAAGAGAGATTGCCCCCATCGATTGAGCCGTACTCGTCAAAAGTGCAGGACCGAGGATAGTTAAAACCATTCCTCTTGAGGAACGAGCGAAACCGGTGTTTTTCACAAAAATCCAACGCTGTCGAATACGGTAAGCCAGGCAAACCCAACTTCTCAGCAATATATGCAGCAGTCGGAGCCGCAGGGTCGGAGGAATAAGCTACGACCGCATCAATCCTTTCCTTTTCCGCAACGCGAAGCACAGCTTCCTTGTCGGTCGTACTAACGAGGTAAAATGCGTCCGCATGATGCTGCCCCGGATTATCTTCCAAATAGTCACATAGAACAGTCCGCAGCCCCATCTGATGAGCCTTCTTTATTGCGATTATCTGCTGTGTAGAGCCACCTAGCAACAAAATAGTTTTCATCGCGTCTTCCCCCTCCCAGCAGAAAGAACAACATCGCATATCCTATCAACATCCTCGATGGAAAGATCTGCATACAAAGGCAAAGTCAGAACCTGAGAAGCAACTAAAGAAGCCACGGGGGTTTCAAGGCTCGAATAGACACTTCTATAACAGGAGTAATCATTCACGAGAGGATAGAAATACTTTCTGGCGCCTATCCCCTCTTTACCCAGAGAAGCAAATACTTCATCGCGGCTTGCCCCAAATAATTCAGGGTCAAAAAGCACCGGCATATACGCATAGTTATGCTCGGCTTTATTGGCGGGAACAACGATCTTGAGACCATCGATATTGTTCAACCTCTCCCAATAGCGCTCAGCTGCTTTTTTTCTCTTTGAAATTTCGTCATCAAGGTGCCTTAGATTACATATGCCCATAGCGGCACACAGCTCATTCATCTTTGCGTTTCCGCCTATGTATTCAACGCTCTCTGGGTTAACGATTCCAAAATTTTTCCATTGATTAATCAGCGGATACAGATTCTCATCCTTGAAAGAAACAGCTCCGCCTTCTACCGTGTTGAATACTTTTGTGGCATGGAAACTAAACATCGAAGCATCACCGAAGCATGCAGCAGAAACGCCATTGCGCGCCACACCGAAAGCGTGGGCAGCATCGTAGATAACTTTCAATCCATGTTTTTCCGCAATCTCTTTTATCGCATCAATGTCGCAAAGATTACCATAAACGTGAACAGGGATAATCGCGCATGTCCTAGAGGTTATTTTTTCTTCAATCGATTTCGGATCAAGGGTAAAGTCGTCGTACTTAATGTCGGCAAAAACAGGAATCAATCCCTTGCGGGAGATGGCATGAACGGTCGAAGCAAAAGTAAACGGAGTCGTAATTACCTCCCCCTTTAACCCCATAGCTTCAATTATGCATTCAAGCGCATTGTGCCCATTCACAAAAAGAGCCAAATTGTCAACACCGAGTTTTTCTTTGAGCATTTTTTCGAAAAGCCGATGCTTCTCTCCCGTATTCGTCAGCCAATGGGAATCCCAAAGCGATGAGATCTCATCAACATACTCGCTCAAAGGAGGCATCGAGGATCGCGTAACCAGAATATTATTCACTCTTTGTCCTTGCTCTCTATACAGCTATTACGCAACGTTAAATTAATTTAATTGACGAGCATTGTGGCTTGCCGCCATCAACCTTGACGCTGGAACGCCCACTCATAAATCCGCTCGGTCGAGCGACCATCGCAGGCACTCATAAATTTGTTGCGGAAAGCTTCGACCACGCCAACATCGAACCGCTCCTCCACGTGTTCCAGATAGTCAACCACCGCTTCACTGTCTTCGAACACAGGACCAGGCGTTAGCTCGTTGTAATCGTAGTAGAAACCACGCCAATCGTCATAATCTCCCAGGTCATAAGCGTAGAATATCATAGGGCGACCAAGGAGAGAATACTCGAACACCAGCGACGAATAGTCAGACACGCACACATCGGCAACAACCAAAAGCTCGTCGATAGGAAGATCGCCGCTTACTTGGAAGGCAAAGTCCCTGCACGAATCAGGGATGGGCGGCAGCTCTTTCACGAAGGGGTGATGCTTTATTAGGAGTACGTATTCCTTACCAAGGCGGCGGCGCATCAGGTCGACGTCCAGCTGATCGGGGCCTTTTGCCGAAGCAACCCTCCCGCGAAAGGTCGGAGCATACAGAATCACCTTTTTGCCCTTTATCGCAGGCACCGCCTTTTCAGCATGCTGGCGCGCCCCCTCAAGAAAGCTCAGGTCAAAAAATTTGTCGGTACGGCTAACCCCAATGGGTTGCACCACGCCTGGGCTATCCTGCAGCATCATGGCTTCCTCGTATGCCCACACAACCTCAGGGCTACTAACCGTAACCAACGAAAGGTTTTTGTAGAAGGGATGCCGCAACAGATCTTCCCTGCTGCCGCCGAACTTCAATTCGGCTGTGCTCATGCCCCATCTCTTAAAAGCACCGCAAGCATGCCACAGTTGAACTGCCTTGGTTTCTGAGCGCATCTTAATGCAGCTAACCAGGTCAGAAGCATCGGAAAGCACAACCACCTCGGCACGGGAAATATCATGCAGCGCATGGACGCAGTTCTGTAAATACTGCATGTACGACACATGGTTCTGCGCCAAGGAAATGAATCGCGGCTTTTTAGATGGGTCATCTGCAAGCCGTCGATACAGCAATTCGAAGCTGTCAGGCATATCCTGTTCCTTGGTCTCCAAAAACAGAACGCGTCCTTCAGCCACTGGCTTTCTGGCGAAATAACGATAAGCCAATGGAAAGAAGCACGAAAGCGTTACATCCTTAATGGCTCTTTTTGTTTTTCGTTTTATAAATCGTATTACAGATAACATGCTGTTCCTCAACGCACCTATCGTACAAAGAAAGCTACACGCAAGCAGGCGCTCCAGCTGCTTCGGACTGGCAGTATAAGCCGGGATACGTTGCCCCCACAAACACCACAAGGTCTTCGGCGGGATTGCAGCCCGAGCCCACAAACGATGTGCCCACGAAGCGTTTCATTTCAGCCCACGGATATTCACCGGGGTTAGCAAGCCACGCGGAAAGCTTGCTGCCTAATTCGTCCTCGGTGTGCGCCACCAAACTGGGGCACTTCTCTTCAGGATCAACGTTCAGCCCAGGCGAGGTGCGGTAATACGCAATGTCGGGAGCATAGAACAGCACCATTTTTCCCAACAAGTACGCCTCATACACGATGGACGAATAGTCGGTTACCACCATTTGGCAAGAAAGCAAGCCAGCAGGCACATCACCCTTGGCATCACCGCCTGAGGTTAACGGGTGGTCGGACCACGAAATACCATATGGGCGTGCAACGGATTTGCCGAATCCACTAGCCTTGAGGGCGGCAAAGGGGTTTGCAGCCTTATCGTACTTCCTGATGGTAGGAGCAAATAGGGCAACGGGCTTGGAGCCCTCCGTAGTCGCAGAGCTAGCCTGGTGCTTCAGTTCGAGCAGCTTATGGTATTCGGGACGCGAAATGGGCACCACGCGCTCTATGGGGCAATCAAACGCTTCGGCAAACGCCGCACGCGCTCCTTCACCGGAACACACTACCCATGAATTGTTGCGATGGATCGAAAACTGCCGGGCTTCCTCTGCTGAATGGCCTTCCGCAACATCTAACGACTGGCAGCCAAATTTTTTGAAGGCCCCAAACGCATGCCACAGCTGGATTACCACTGGCTCTACAGGAAGCTCGTTATTTCCCGCCTTACTACCCGCCACAGATTCGCACTTGAAGTTCAGCAAGCTAACTACCGGGTCATACCGATCGATGACGCATACCCTACATCGTGCCAGGTGATACAGCTCTTTAAATACCAGCTTCGAATATGCCACCGTCGAAGAGCCTTTAAAATGCTGCGACAAATATACGGGTTCCAGGCCACGGCGTTTAAAGGCAGCGCCGCACTCAAGGTAGTCGTACGAAGGTTCGTCTGCCTTGCGCGAAACGAACAGCACTTCGTTTTTCCGGCCCAACAAACAGAATAGGCGATACAGACCATTAAATACCGAACGGGCAACGATAGCTGCTGCCCCTTTTGCCTTAGATGCAGCCATAGCCTACACGTTCCATTTCATGATGGTTTTGCCCGCGCTTTTTCGCAGGTCGGCCTCGAAGGCGGAGCTCATGTCTGCAATGGTCCGCACATCAATTACCGTATCGACCAACGACTCAAGATACTTAGGAACCTCTGGGTACCGTTCGTACAAAGAGGCAACCTTCACAAAATCAGCCCTACCGCTTCGGCTACTACCGAAAAAGCGCAGGCCCTTTTCCAAAACCATACGCGTATTGATGGATACGGGATTTTCGGAAACACCCAGAAGGGAAACCGTAGCTTCGGGCTTCACCATGTCGATGATTTGACTAATAGCAGCAGCCGAGCCTTCGCCACCACAGCACTCAAAAGCGTGATCTAGCCCGCCATTGTGGGGTGTAGCGCTGTAGGAAAGCTGGGTTTCATCTACGAAAGTAAAGTCGTTCAACTTATAGCTATTTCGACCGAACACGCATACGTGCATGTCGGGAAACCACGTTTTAAGAAGTAGCGAAACAATGAAGCCCAAATTGCCATCGCCCCATACACCCACGCGGGTGCGGTGAGAATGAGCAATGATGTCGAAACGCGCTATAGCGTGGGCGGCCACGCTTACCAATTCGGTGAATGCCGCCACCTCCATGCTTACGTTGTCGGGCAGAGCCACCACGCGTTGCGGAGGCAGCGCAACCAGCTCTTGCATGAAGCCGTCGAAGCCGCTTCCGCAGAACTTGCTAGAACGCAGATAGTTTTCCGCAATTACTTCGTCCGTTTCGCAGGGGGCGTTTGGGAGCATTACCACCCTGCTCCCTACTTCGAATGTTTCGGTGGGGTCTGAAACAACACGGCCTATTGCTTCATGGATCAATGCCATGGGCAGCTTTTCCGCCAGCACCTGCGCACTGCGAGCGCCACGGTAATAGCGCACATCGGCATTGCAAATGGAAAGATGGGTTGGGCGCACGTACACGCACGAAGCGCTTGCAGGCACATCAACCTGCACGGGTTCGAAAACCCGTGGAGCAACAAGTCTGTAAACGCAATTGAGCATTAGCTACTCCCCTATCAGCGCCGATGCAATGCGCATATCCTGAGGGTAGGTGATTTTCATGTTTGCCACATCGCCGCGCACTAAGGCAACCTTTTTGCCTCGAAGGACGAAGACCTTGCAAGCGTCGGTGAGAATTATCTCCTCTTCGCGCGTAAGGCTTTCCATGAGTTCTTTCAGCTGCAGCAGGTTAAACGACTGAGGCGTTTGCCCCTGGTACAGAGAAATGCGATTGGGAATTTCTGCGATGGACTCGCCGTCTTCGCTACGAACAATAGTGTCGGTTGCGGGGATAACGGTGTCGCAAGCGCCATGCTCGCGCGCTGCCTGGAGGTTTTCCCTGATAATGCGATGGGAAACGAAGGGACGTACCGCATCGTGAGTAACAAGCACGGTTTCTTCGTTTACCTCATAGTTTTCACACAGGTACAAAACGGCATCGCGGACAGTATCGTTACGAGTTCCGCCGCCGGGAATAACTACAACGCTGTTGCTGCATTCAGGAGCGTAGCGCTTTATGATGTCGCGCGTTTGCTGAACCCATGCCGCAGGGCACAACACCAGCACGGCATCGAACAAATTCGATGCGCAGAACTTTTCAATGGTGTGCACAATAATGGGCTTCGAACCCAACATAAGGTACTGCTTAGGCTTTTCGGGGTTGCCCATTCGCGTACCGGAGCCCCGGCCAATATTGCGGCAAACACATTCTGCTTATCTGACATGGCCAGCTCCTAGTAGTTTTTCTCGTAGTATGCCGTAGCATCTTCAATAGTGCTATCGTACACGCATTTGCCGTGGTCAAGCACCAGACCACGGCTACAAAATTCCTTTGCCGTGGCACTGGCATGGGTTACGAACAGCACTGTTACGTTTTCATCCATCATTATTTCACGAATGCGGGCGATGCATTTTCGCTGAAATGCACGATCGCCCACAGAGAGGGCTTCGTCGACCACCAGTATTTCAGGGTCGATAGCAACCGCAAAGGCAAAGCCCAGGCGCGCCTTCATGCCGCTAGAATACGTGCGCATGGGCTGGTCGATATACAAGCCCAGCTCGGCGAAATCGATAACCTTAGGCTCGATTTCGCCGATTTCGCTGCGCGAAAGACCGAGAATCTGCCCACGAAGTGCGATATTTTCGCGCCCCGTTAGCTGCATATCAAAACCGGCGGTAAGTTCTAGCAGTGCACTTACGCGACCCTTTACTTCCACCGTGCCCTTGGTAGGGTGGGTAACGCCCGTAACCATTTTCAACGCCGTGCTTTTACCGGCACCATTGCGGCCCAAAAAAGCCACCGCTTCGCCTTTTCTGATTTCAAAGGAAAGATCGTCGCTGGCATTCACGCTGCCAAGGAACATGCCCTTCTTTTGATAGTTGAAGATACCCAAGAAGCGCGCTTTGTCATTCTTGTACAGGTTGTAGGTTTTAGTTACGTGGCTAAAGCGAATTACCACTTCGTTGCTCACACTAGTTTTATGCAGGTTCTTTGCGTCACCGAGATTGGGCTTTTGTTCGTTAGAGGACATCGGCCACCTCTTCGTTGAGCTTTTTGTACACCAGCACCGCCAGCGCCAGGGTAATTACGAACACCACTGCAAACCCGCCGCAGAGCATAGGGTCGTTCCAGAACCACGTTTTGTCGTAGAACGCACCGCGAAACGAAGTTACGAAGAAGGTAATGGGATTGAACGCCATAATGCCTTGCAGCCAATCCAGCGGAACGCTTTTCACGTCGAAGATAACGCCTGAAAGCCAGAAAAACGGGGTAGACATAGCATTCATCAGGTTCTTTACGTCTTTGCTGATAGCCGAAAGATGGCTGAACAGAATGGAAACCAAATCCCAAAACACGAACATGAGAACAAGCAGAATGGGAACTTGCAGCAGATACATATCGAGCTGCATGTCACAAGCAGCATAGATAACAAACAGAGCAACCATGAGCATCAGTTGCACCAGCATGGTTGCGCTGACGTAGATGGCAGAAATGGCGCTGAGGGGGAACTTGATCTTATTAACCAAGTAAGGGTATCGATGCATTACATCAATACCCGCCCCTAGCATATCCTGCATAAAGAACCAAGGAATAAGCCCCGCACACAGCCATAGAATGTACGGAGGCGCAGATGCATCCGCCGCACCACTGCCCACACGTAAACCGATGTCGAGCGCAAACCAAAAGCAAAATATGTACATGGCCGGCTTTACGAAGAACCATGCCCATGAAAGAACCGCGCCACGGCTTTTTTTCACCAACTCGAAAACAGCCAAGCGGCTAATTTGCTTGCGCCATTCCCAGTTGTCTTTCAGTATGGTGTTTAAGGTTCCCAATAAACCGGTCCTTGCTTAACGCGAATAATTCCAAGCTTCGATGTTAGCATGGCAACATATTTTTAACAATTTGGCGGCATGCTTCCCTATCCGCCACCGACAGGTATTTAGCTTATGAATTCAAACTCTTCGAAGCCCCTGATTGACATCGTTATAACCGCACACAATATGGAATCCTGCCTGGGCGAATGCCTGCAATCGCTTGCCGCCCAAACCTTCGGGGATTTTTGCGCGCTTATCGTTAACGACGGATCCACCGACGGCACCAAAAGCGTGGCACAAGCCTTCGCGAATACCGATGATCGCTTCAGCGTTGTATCAACCCCAGGCATCGGTGCCGGCGGAGCACGCAACAAGGGGATCGAAGAGGTTAATGCGCCTTATTTCATGGTTCTTGACGGCGACGACGTCTTTCATCCAACCATGCTGGAAAAACTCTTTGCCGCCGCACACAACGGGAAGGCGGACATTGCCATTTGCGACATGCAAGAATTCGACGACGCAACAAAAGAGCGCAACCACGTTGCCTGGGCCCTTAAGCGAAGCCAGCTTCCCCGCACATCGGCATTCAACGGATGGCAAGACATGCCAGGCAACATCTTTGCCGCATTTATGGGTTGGCCCTGGGACAAGCTGTACCGTACCGAATTCGTGCTGGATTCGGACATTCGATTCCCCGAAGACCTGCCCAACAGCGAAGATATGCTGTTCACTTACCCGCTGCTAGTGCTGGCGCAGCGCATTGCCGTGGTGGATGAAGTTTTAATCGATCATCGTATAGGGCGCGGCAACACTGTTTCTTCCTCACGCACAAAAGCCCCTTATGCGTTCTACGATGCCATATGTCGCATGAAGTCGTTTTTACAGGAACACCCTGAAGCCTGGAATGCCTTGCAGAAGGATTATTTGAACTGGGCTTTTGACTGGACGCTTTGGAACATTGAAACCATAGGGGATGCTTCTGCTGCGCATGGAATGGCCCAGCGCCTGCACGATGGGAGCTTTCCAGAACTAGAGCTTTCCTTGCATGAATCCTCCTATTTCGCCGCATACCCACGCAGCATGGCAAGATACGCAACGCTGATGAATTCGCTGGGGCCAAACATGCGCGACAACGGCCCCTTGGGAAGCTGCAGCAAGCTGCCCTATGGGAAATATCGCTGCTGGAACGATATGAATTACGTACAAAAAGGACTTTCGGTTCTGCGCGACAAACTACGTGGACCAAGCGAATGGTAGCGGAACCAGGCCGCTAGGCGAACGGAGCACGCGAGGTGAGCGAACTAGGGCGAAGCGAGCCACGTAAACCAAAACGGACAAAAGGGCCACGCGAAACGGGCGGGCCGTGCAGACCGCCCATAGCCCAAACGGGCGAAGCTTGCCACACGGGACGAGCGGGAACACGCAGGATAGAGCTTCCAGCGCGACCCGCTATTCCCCTGGCTTTGCCTTCGGCAGCTCCACGTATTTGCGGATCAACGCAGGAACCGCGATAAGCGCATGGCCAATACGGTAAGCATGCGAATTCGCATAGGCATCACGCACCGACTTCATGCTCTGCCACAAGCAATGTACATACATATCGAACTGGATGCGCTCTTTTGGCTGCAGGGTTGCGCGATAGGAAGCAATGTCTTCTTCCGAAATATCGGCTAAATAACGCGCTGCGACTTCACGCGTGTCAGCGATGCGCGCCGCATAGGCATCAACGAATTGCACGGGATATTCGTTCACGTGCGCCAACAGCCAGTTTTCCATAAGCTGCGCACCAACCGTCAGGCCATGCACATTTTTCATGCTGGGCCTTGTGGTCATAATGGAGCCTTCACGCATGCGACGCTGATACAGAGCCTCGTTCAAAAATGCAACACGCTTCGGGTACGGAATAAGCTGCATCTGAAACAATAAGTCTTCATGCAGGATGCCCTCCGTGTAGCGCAATCCCTGTTCTTCAACAAGATCCCGGCGCACCGTGTACAGGCAGGAAGAAGGACGGAAAGCCTTGGTTTCTTCCATACGTACATACATTTGCACGCCAGGATACACGCCTGGCACGCTGGCACGAACTTCTTGATTTTCGTAATGAGTGCGACGAAGCTTGCGGCTGGCATAGAACGATTGCGCCGCAAAATACAGCATGTCCAAATTGTTCGCTGCTATTTCGTCGTCAAGGCGTTCAAGAGCGTTGTCGGAGTAAAAATCGTCACCATCAAGAAACAGAATGAAATCGCCCGTTGCGTGTTCCATGCCCGTGTTGCGACCGACCGATGGCCCAAAGTTCTGCGAGAGCGTTGTTACTTTGAAGCGACTATCCCCATCGATGCTTTCAGCAATCACACGCGCAGTTCCATCGGCTGAGGCATCATCAATAACGATGCACTCAAAATCGGAAAGCGTTTGTCTTTTGAGCGATTCGATACATTCAGCAATGTACTTTTCGACGTTGTACGCCGTAACAACAATAGAAAACCTCATTGAAACCCCTAGAATGTTTCGGGATTTGCAGCAGCAAAGCGCTCGGCGCCGTCTTCAAGCAGGCTCCGCAGTGCAGCGGCACTGGACTCGCCAAAAAGCGCCATGTCCAATTCGCCCGCACTTTGCAGAGCGCGGTACTCTTCCAGCATCCGCTGGGCAAACGCCTGGTGTTCCGAGGGAGCAATACGCTCGTAGTTCCAACGGTACTTGCCCCACTTATCCACGGCAAACCAGGGCAAAAACGACTCGCGGCGCTGTGGACGGGCACGCAGGAATTCCTCGGCGCTTGCAAGCTCATCGCATACCGTAAATACCTTGTCGGTGGTTCTCGAAGACGAACCGGGGTTGTCCATGCGGTAGTGCAGCAGGGGTTTGCCTACCAAAACCGCCGTTTCGGCAGCAAACCACACCTTCATAGTGAAACCCGTGTCTTGGAAGGCGGCGCCAGGGGTTTCGCGGAAACGAATGCCCTCACGTTCCAAAAACGAACGACGATACAACCCCGTCCAGATAGCAGGAATGGAGCAGATGATATTCGGCTTACTAACGGGATTAAAGGACTTGCCGCATTCACGCTTTGCGAAGTTGTACCATACGTGGTCTGCCCCGTCGAAGTAGTTGAAGAAGTTGCACTTTGCCACATCAGCATTGGCACGCTTGGCAGCTTTATAAAGTTTCTTGAACATGCGCTTTTCAGGGAAATCGTCAGGCTCGACGATGCCGACGTATTCACCTTTCGCTTCGGCGATGCCGCGGTTGAGCGATGCGCCGTAGCCAGAATTGGGCTTGTCGATGATGCGAATGCGCTGATCCTTTGCAGCATACGAGCGCAAAATGGAAGGCGAGCCGTCGGTTGCGCCATCGTTAATGCAGATGATTTCGATATCGCGAAGCGTTTGAGCACAGAGTGCATCAAGGCACTGCGGCAGATAGCGCTCCACGTTATAGGTGGGCACCAGAACGGTTATTTTAGGCTCGGCGCTTTCCGCCATGATCATCCTTTCCAAGAAGAAAACACGCACTGAATCCTATGCTGCTAGGATGCCCCCAAATAGTAAACCTCTTTGCCACTTTCGAAATCGGAGACCACATCACATATCGCACAAGACACTTCTCGCTCTATACGGCCCTCGCGACGCACCACTTCTTCGCCAGTAAGACCATCTGCCATAGCCGCAATCATTCTTAGGAACTGAACCCACTCAAATCGGATGCCTTCACCATCGAGCTGAATGAAGTAGCGCCTATTATCGGCAGGGTCTTCGTAGCGTATTTCAAAATACTCGGTCTTCCACCACGGAGCAGGAACATATACGTAGCCCTTGGTGCCAGAGATAACAAGATCGCCCTCGGATTTAGCAGCTGCGCCAACTTTTGCAGACGCAATAGCATCACGATATTCGATGGATATTCGAGAAAAATCGTCAAAGGATTTGTTGCCCTCAGGACATTTCGAAGCTATGCGCATCCTTGCTGGATCGACCCCGAGTATCTGGAATATGGGAAGCAAGGCAGTTGGGGCCCATGCCGTCATGCTGCTCCATTTAAGGCTTGAATCGGCAAAGGCTCCGAAGTTCGTTTTGAGGTTAGTGCACGTCGCATCAACGGAAACCACATCACCAATACGCCCGCCTTTAATTAGCAGCAGAAGACGGGTGTAGGCGGTTGAATACGCGGTACGGAGCGAATCCATCAGCACAAGGTTGCGCTCGTCTGCGAGCGCAAAAAGCTCTTTGCACTGGTCCGAGCTTTTCGCAATAGGCGATTCGCACATAACGTGCTTCCCTGCCAGCAACGCCTTTTTCACCTGATCATAGTGATAATCGGGATGAGAGTGGATATAGACGATATCTATAGCATCAAGCAGCTCTTCGTAATTGGAGGTAAGGAAATCAACGCGCAGAACATCCTCATCGAAGTCGCCAATGTTGTCGGAGCAAACCGCCGCAACTTTCAAGCCGTTAACCAGACCGCATTCATGGAACACGCGGTTCATGTAGGCCGTGTAGCCAACCAAACCAGCGCGAAGCTCTTTTGAACTACGGATCTCGGTACTCGAAACACCCTGGGTGCGCTCGAGATAGGTAACTTGGCAAAACTCGGAAAGGTAATCGAAGTGCCCCTCCCAATCGGACCCAACAGTGAAGATATCTACACCATAGCGCTTGATGTCGTCAATTTTCTGGCCTTCGTATTCTTCAACAATGATCTTGTCGGCGATGCCGGTTGCGCGCACGGCGGCAATTCGCTCTTCAAGTGGCTGCTGAACATTGATCTTGCCGCGCTGCTTGTCGAAATCATCCGAAGTGACGCCAACAATCAGATAATCGCCCAGTGCCTTAGCGCGCTCTAAGAGGCGAATATGGCCCCTATGCAAATGATCATAGGTGCCATAGGTAATTACCTTAACCATGCAAGGCTCCAATCTATTTAGCGCTCAAACGCGAAACGGCCTCTTTCAGAGCCGACATCAAAAGAGCATTGTCGGACAGAGGGTGGTTCCCAATATGCCCAACGCGGAACGAAGAATCCGCCTTGGCGCCTCCGTTCGGGCATAGCCAGATGCCGTACTCATCCTTCAGCAGGGTAAACAGCGCCTTAGCCGAAACATCGGGGCAATCAATATACGTAACAGCATTCGAAGGAGAAACGAGCCTCATTTCAAAAGGAAGGCCCGACTCCACAATGCGCCTGCGGAAATCTTCCGCCAAAGCAGCGCACGAAGCCACCGCAGAAGCAGCCCCGCCCGAAGCAACAATTTGAGACATGCGCTCATGAATCTGCAGGAGCGTTGTTACTGCTGGGGTGAATGGGGTTTGTCCGCGTTCCTGATTTTTAAGCAGATCCGCCAAATCGAAATACATGCAAGGTTGGGGCAAGGTCTGGGCGCGCTTGACGGCGCGAGGACCGAGCACCATAGGAGCAATACCGGGCGGGCAGGCAAGAGCCTTTTGAGCATCAGTAATAAGGACATCGGCGCCCATTGCTTCCATGTCAAACGGGTCGGCAAGGAACGAGCTGATTCCATCTACGATCAGGAAGAGGTCACGCTCACGGCAGTACGCTCCAATTAGTTCGGCATCGTACAAAACGCCCTGGGACGTTTCCCCAAGGTTGACTAAGAAAGCGGTGAAGTCGCCTTCAACCGCTTCGAGATGCCCAGACGTAAGCGGAGTGCCCGGCTCAAGCTCGATTGCGACATTCGCAATTCCATGGAGATCGAGCATCTGACGGAACCTGTGCCCGAAGCTGCCGCCGTCCACAACAAGCGCTTTGTCTTTTTCGGGATCAAGCAGCCCCATAACAGCTGCCTCCATTGCGCCTGTTCCCGAATTAGTTAGGAATATTGCCCTTGAGCCCTTTGACGCAGAGGCAAGGCTGCACAGCATTTGTTCGTTTTCGAGCATAGTCTGGGAAAACTCTGGCGTACGAAAGTACGGGGAGTCTTCCCCGCCAAGCGCCCTAACCCTCGGGTCAGAAGGAACAGGGCCGACAGCAAAATTCAACATGTTAAATGTCCTTTCAAACGTCAAGAGCCAACACGCTGGCTCACCAGCGAATTGTCCCAAACTCCAGAACTCGAATTCGCAACATCATCCACGGCAAACAATTACCACTTTATCACGTTCAAAACCCGTCTTATTTCACTGCCCAATAGCACCATCATGAGGGACGGGAGTCAAAGCAAGATCAAAAACAACTCCCCACAAAAAAACGCTACTCCAAATGCCAACCAAAGCGGCACTGACAAACTATCGAGGTTCTATGTCGCCAAAATCAAGTTCTACAGGTGCATGATTGCGACGTTTCCCAACAGGGGGAAGCTCACGCCAATCGCCATAAAGCTGACACAAAAATGCCTCAGATTGCGCAGGGGCAGGAAACTCATGCCCCTCAAATAAGACCATTGAAGGAGGAAGCATCATGGATGTCTTGTAGGGCTTATACGTTGAGTAAGCCATGACAACAAGCTCTTCAGGCACTTGTTCGGCATCGTTTGCCAACGTTGCAGCTCTGTTGAAAGATGAAACAATTTTATCGTGAGTAAACAATGCTCGAGCCGCAACATGAGCAAAGCCACAAGCAAGATGCTCAATTGAAGCAACCACGCCATCATGGGGAAGTACTATGCTCTTCGCATGATAGAGGTACGATACACTCTGCCAAAAACGACACGAGCGGCGCTGCTTTCTCGCCAATTTTTCATCCCTCGACAGAGCGTCATAGGGAAGAATGTCGACAAAAACGCCCTGGTTAAAACCAGCTTGAATGGTTTCCTCTGTTGCAAAACGAGTTCCACGAAGCCAAACCTTGCAAAAAAGGGCCGCTTGGCTGGGATTTATCTCTGGTGTTGAGACTACATATTCGTCCCCCAAAAGCTTTGGCGCCTCATGAACAAAGCGTTCGTAATCAGCACGGGGCATTCCCAAATCAATATCATCATCCCAAGGGATAAAGCCCCTATGGCGCAGGGCTCCCAGCACAGAGCCAGAATCAAGAAAATACGTTATTCCGAGCTCGTCGCAAACTCGATCAATGTCCTGCAATATTCGCAGTTCAAGAAGCTGAAGCCTTCTAAGCTCCCTATCTTCATATTGCAACGCACTCACCAACCCCAAAAGTTTATACAGTTTACCATTGTGCGCAATCGCCTTTCTTCGCAGTCTCATAGAACGCAGCAAGGCGCACAGAAGTATCCGCGATATCAAAACCATGCTCTCTAACCTGATCGCACGCATCACTACGTTCGGAAGACAATGAGAAACGAAGTTTATCGACGCACTCGGTCGCCCAAGTTTCAACGCCAGAGGACAAAGGCATTCGGCACACCCGATCGCTCACAACGGCAAGTTCGGGTACGCCCGTCGAAACAATGGTTGGCAAACCCGATGCCTGAGCTTCGACAACCGACAGCGCAAGCCCCTCATTAATCGAGGGAAAGACGAACACGTCAGCAGCACGGAGAAGTCGCGGCACATCATCAACTACGCCAAGAAAGCGAACCGATTTTTCCAGCCCCAATTCGCTCACACGCTCTTTAAGATGGCATTCAAGCTCCCCGCGCCCAGCAAGCAACAAAACTGCGCCTGGAAGCGCTTGCACCACGCGGGCAAATACCTCTAGCAAAAACTCGTGATTCTTGACAGGAATAAGTCTTCCCGTATGACAGACAACAGGACGACCCGCAAGCCCATAATCAGCTTTTGTCTCCGCATGTTCCCTTTCACCGCAGGCGTAACTCGCCATGTTAATGCCATTTGGGACAATGGCGAATCGGCCTCCCCTTACAATTGACCGCCCGAAACGATCGAGGCCAGCTTCCCTCGAGCATGCCATGAAATAATCGGCAATACGACGAACTGGGCGAGCGGCAACATTAAAGGCCAGCCCAGAAAGTCTACTCCCGTAATTCTGAGCATGACTATGGGCAATCGCGAACGCGCCTACGCGTTTCGCCTCGGACAAATACAGCGGGGCACACGAACCGATATGGCCATGCACCACGCACCATTCTGGATGGGCGGCGAAGAGAGCGCGAACGTGGCGTCGATACGAGATCGCATTTAGACCCGTATAGCGGGGCACACGAAAAATACGACCGCCTAAACGCACGATTTCCGCATCATAATCACCTTCGCGCTGCTCGTGCACAAGAAAGTCGAATTGAATCTTCTCGCGATCTATGGCTCGATAGAGGTTCATCACCATGGTCTCGGCACCACCACGATCCATGACGCCAATTACCTGCAAAACGCGCATTAGTTTGTCTCCTCGGTATTCTTGGATTCACCGTTAGGAACGACAATCTCGTCAGGTCCTTTCCGTAAAACCCTAGCCAGAAAGAACGATAAAACCGCTACGCCAGCAAGACATGCGCCAATTCCGGCAAAGCTCACGCCATTCATATCCCACACAGTTACGCAAACAAATGTAAGAGGAATAACGGCTGCAAGAGCTACGACACTTCCCGCAAAATATGCCCAAAAATGTCGCAGCGTAATCAACAAATCGCCAAAGAACCATAAGAACGCAGTAGCCGCCGTCGAAATAATTATCGGTTGAAGCAAATATACATAGGGCACAATACTCTCACCGAATAGAAGCGCAAGCGCCCACGCCCCAACAACCTCTAAGACAATAGCGCACACCACGGTAACGCCCACAATCCCGGCGATAGTCTTCCCCAACAACGCCACAAAACCGCGCGTATCACCTTCGAAAAACAATCTCGGGAAGATATCAAGCAGGGGGCCATAAAGATATTGAGCGCCCATCTGAATAATGAGGGCGGGCGCTGCAACGGAAGAATAGATGCCAAGTGCCGCAGAATCAACGGACAATGCCAAGTATTGCTTAGGGATAGTGAAAATGGCACTCGCCGCAACGGAAGCAACCACAGCGGGGAATGAAGTTTTCAGAAAAAAGAAGGCCTTTCCACGGGAAAGAGTGACGCGAACGCGCTCAAAACGTTGGCAATGGGGCAAGTCAAAGAATAGGAGAACGCACAGCGCAGCAACCGTCATGGCGATGATAGATAGATCAAGACTTTGTGTTGTCCAATAGACCGCAACGAATGCAATTAAGGTTGATAGGCCCTGCAGTATAAATGACTTTCCGATATAGTCCATGCGGCGGTTCACCTGATCGACCCCGTGAAGGATATCGATCACAAGGCCCACAGCTTTAAAGGCATAAAACAGAGCCACCGTAACAAGCGCTTCAGGCACACACGTTAAAGCCGCATATACCATGCAACCAACAAAAGCAACCACAAGCGTAAAGCAGCGGAAGCCCATATATTCCCCAACAGTATTTTCGTGTTTGATGTCCGAAATCTGGTAAGTTCCCATCTTGTAATTGGCAAACGTACCGAAAATGCCCACAACAGACATAGCGAGAGAAAGCAGACCCGCATCATCGTAACCCGCTGACAGACGCACCACAAAAATAGTCGTAAACCACTGGCAAGCAAGATAGGTCGTGGAGCCTATCGAGTTCCAAACCATGTTCGCCTTTACGGACAAACCTCTGGGTGTCCTACTTTTCGATACGTCTCCCGCCGATCCAAAAGCTGATGAGGCCTGAGATTCTTGCGCATCCCTCATAGCCGATACGCTTCCAGCATATGGATAGCGCGATCGGCCTCGTCAGGAGGAATGCGCCATTCACCATATTCAATAGCGAGAATCTCCTCGGCTCCAGCAGGAGCCATATATTCCCGACCTTCAAATTTTATGCGCACAGGCTCAAACAGACTTTTTGGGTATGTCTTATCAATGATGCCATTGATAACAAAATTGATAACTCTTTCGGCATCAGGCAAATTCATTTCACGCGCAAGATCATCAAGCTTTCGAGCAAGCTTGTAAGGATCAGAGCGCTTTGCAATTGGGCAGACAAGGCGCTTTGCCAAGCGCACAATAGCACTCGACCCCACAGTGGGATCGGCGACAGCAAAGCTACGCCACAAACTCCAAATAGCATGTTTTTTCAAAAGGGCGGTTTTCGAGGGGTCATAGTTTTCTAGGGGAATAACATCGACCCAAACCCCCGTAGCGGCATCTTTTCCTACAAATTTCTCGTAAAAGACAGTAGTTGTATCGACGATCTTCGCAAACTGATAAATCGACGAGCCGTCGCGATACGAAACCAATTTAAAGCGATCAGTCGTGCGCCATTCATTAAAATGCGACATTAGCAGCTCGTATTGATCGCGCATCATTACAATGTCCATATCGTCATCCCACGGAATGAACCCCCCATGACGCACAGCACCTAGAAGCGTTCCATAGCCCAGAAAATACTGTACGCCGTGCTCATTGCATACGCGGTCAATTTCATCCATGATTTCAAGCTCGATCAGTTTAACGTCATCGACAGTCAATGGCTCCAAGGCTTACACCCTCTCAGAAACATTATCGCACGACGAAGAAGCTCCCTTGCCATCCACCGCACATACAGCAGTCGTATCAGCGGAGCGACTACTCAGCGCCTCTTTTTGCGCCAACCCACGAACCCTTGCACGCAATTGGGAGATTTCTACAGTCGAATAGAATTCACGCAAGATCAATACGGCAATAACATAAGCAAATACAAAGTTAGCAGGGCTTTCGATGCCGAAAATGCCCGCAAAGAAAAAAGGAATCTGTCTAAACACACCCATTAGCACCAAGCTCAGGGCAAACAAAAACCAAAACGTGGAATCAGCGATGGTCACTTCGGAACGGCGGATCTTGCGAAGAATCAGCCAAAAAATTAAAAGGGCGCTTATAAGCAGCGTTGCGGAGAAAAGCAAGCTCACTTTTTCCTCCTAAACCACTGAACCAATAGAATAGAAATGCTCATTCGAAGCATGTATGCAACTGACTTGGTGAAGTTCAGGTAGCTTTCGCCAGCCGTGCGCTCACGCATTTCAACTTGAATTTCCTCAACCTTATAGCCCCAACGCATTAGCAGAGACACGGTATCTGGCTCGGGGCCAAGGTCGAGCTCGTTTGCAAGCAAGGGGATCATCGTCTTGTCGAAAAGGCGCATACCCGACGTAGGGTCCTGAATGCGCTTTCGCGTGGTAACAAGAATCATTGCGGTAATCAGGGCGCTGCCCATCATACGAGCGGAAAAGGGTTTCTTGGTTGAAGCAAAGCGACTGCCAATAACAATGTTTACGTGGTTTCTCTCCGCCAACGCAACCATATCCTCGATATAAGCAGCTGAATGCTGGCCATCGGCATCGAACTGCACTGCGTAATCGTAGCCTTGCTCGTAGGCATAGCGCATTCCTGTTTGAAAGGCTCCAGCAAGACCAAGGTTTACCGGCAGGTCAATAACGTTGTAGCCATGCTCGCGGCAAATGGCAAGCGTATCGTCTTTCGAACCATCGTTGACGATAACGTAATCAACCCCTGGCGCATTGGTACGCAGGTCTTCAATTGTCGAAACAATATTGTCTCGTTCGTTGTACGCAGGAACAACCGCAAGCACGCGGCGACCCCCGATAGCGTTGTCCACTTTCGAACTACTCCCTAAATCGATAACGCTTTTACACAAATGTTAATTGTATCGCCCATTACATTCCGTAAATAGAACAATCTCGTAAGGGTATATCCTTTTCGTATTCAACAGGCAGCAAGCAGAATTCTGCGAGGACACCATGCAGACCAGCAACGACAATACACCGACGCACAGCAATGCAAGCTCTTTTTGCTGCATTTGCATTTTCTCTGCTCTATACGAGCCCCATGTTGGCGGTGTCGAAACCTACACCAAAGGAATCGCAAATGCCTTGGTTAAAAAGGGCCATCGGGTAATCGTTGTTACGAATAACACAGACAACGCGCTCGAGCAAGAAAGCGCCAATGGCATTGAGGTTGTGAGGCTGCCCTGCAGCCCCCTGCTCAACGGCAGATTCCCGCTATCTAAGAAGTGTCCTTCTAGCGATGCGCTTTGGAAATGGCTCGATTCTCAAGCTATCGACCATGTTGTGGTAAATACGCGTTTCTACCCTTTAAGTATCCTTGGCTTAAAATTTGCGAGAAAAAAGAGCATCGAGCCCGTTCTTATTGAGCACGGCTCGGCGCATCTCACCCTGGGAAACCCCGCTCTGGACATTCCGCTGAATATTGTCGAGCACACAATGACCATGTTTGCAAAGCACTCAAAACCCCGCTGTTTTGCCGTGTCGCAGAAAGCAAGCGAATGGCTTTCCCATTTCGAGATTTCATCCTGCGGTGAAATCACCAACGCCATTGAGGCAGACGAGTACCTTTCGCAAGCAAGCTCGCGCGATTTTCGAGCCGAACTCAATATCCCCAACGATGCCTTGCTCATCGCGAGCGCAGGGCGCTTCGTCCCAGAAAAGGGAGTTATGCAGCTTGCGGAGGCGGTCTCGCACCTTACCGAACGCCATTCATCGGAGCACCCGAGCATCGTCGCCGTTATGGCCGGCGATGGTCCCCTGCTCCCCAAGGTCGAGGCGCTTGCATGCCCAAACGTTATAACCCCTGGCATGCTCAACAAAAGCGATCTCGCTGCACTGCTTAAGCAATCGGATTACTTTTGTCTCCCCTCACGATCCGAGGGTTTTTCTACGGTTCTCTTGGAAGCTGCGGCTTGCGGCACCGCCCCAATAGCAACCGACGTCGGGGGCATGAAAGAAATTGCCCCCTCAAATGAGTATGGCATCATGCTTCCTTCGATGAGCTCCAACGACATAACTACCGCGCTCAGCAAGGCGGCAAGCGATCCCGAAGGGGCAACGGAAAGGGGGAGCAAGGTGGCAAAGCGAGTTAGGAACCACTTTACCTGGGGCACCTCAGCGAACGCCCTTCTTGCCGCTCTTAAGAACTAGTTTTCCTGCGAGGCATCAAAAGCGATTGGGATGGCGCTGCCAATAATCAAGGTCTCTCTATCCTCACTTCCACAAGTTCAAGTGCTCGCTTGCAATTATCAAGAGCTTCCTCTCGAGATCCACCACACGCAACAACCGAAACAAAGCGGGCAGAATCATCGACGGCCTTCTCGTAGCGCTCGCCAATAACACCATGGCGCTCAACATGAAGGACCCCGCTCGAAGACCTTGCAGCATCTAGACCGTCAAGTCCCAACAGTACGCCTTCGCTTGCTGGAAGGAACCTAGTTGCCACATAGCTTCCACTGTCGTAATACCCGTTTATGCTAGGCTTTTCGCCCAACGCGATCCTAACCATGCATTCAATCATGTCGATGCCCCCAACAGAGCCCTGGATAAGATAAGAAGTAATCCAGTCCCCGCCCAAACGCGCTCCCAACTCGACCATCTTGGGGCCATTGGGCGTCACGATTATCTCAACGTGAGCTGCACTGTTCTTCAGCCCGACAGCCAAAACAGCAGCCTTTGCTAATTCCGAAATAGCGGCACGATCTTCGTCTTTGAGGCCTGTCGGCTGACAATGGCCGATTTCAAAGTAATTAGGAGCACCAGAAGTTAGCTTGTCCGTCACCTGAAGTACATGGGCTACGCCGTCAACAACAAGAAGCTCAACGCTTACTTCTGGACCGATCATATATTCCTCGACAAGAACATCGCCAGAAAGCCCCGCCTCCGAAGCGGCAAGAAGAGCGGGCATGAGTTCCTCGCGCGAATGGACCAAATTCACACCACGGCCACCAGCACTATCTGTCGGCTTCGCGATGATCGGGTAAGGGATTTCAGGGGCGAACTGACCTATATCTTCTTTCTTTGCAACGACGAAGGAAGGGTGAGCAACCCCTTTCCGAGCGAAGCACTCTATCATGCGATGCTTGTCGGTGGAATTAAGCGCCGCCTCCACCGAATTGCCCGGCAGCCCTAGCTCCTCGCAAAGCTTGGAGACAGTCACAACCGAAGTATCACATGCCCCACTAGCAATGGCGTCAGGCAAATATTCTTTGGCAATCTCGAGCATGGCGTCGAAATCCCTAATGGAGCCGCAAAAGAAATCGTCTGCAATTTGCGCAGCCGGAGCATCCGGGCTAATGTCAGCAACGCCCACTCGCAGCCCCATAGCCTTAGCTCTCTCTACAACAGGTTTTGGAATACCGGACCGCCCAACAGCAGCAGCTTCTTCATATGTGACCTCCCAAGCATCTCACGTCATCGCAACGCTTAAAAGCGTCCACGATACCAAAGGCGTACACGCAATATCGCAGTCGGTATCGTGCCTTTCTCCATGAAAGCAGTTTTCTTCCGACACCAAGACTCGTCTCAGTATCTAGAAGATGAATGCGATTTGCAAACCACGACAACCGACTCGTCTAACATAAGCCCATTTCGCAATAAGGGCTATTTGCCGCCTTCCAATAAATATTTCCACAATCATAATTAACAGTATCCCCTGATAATGCAGCGATCAAACAGGTACAATTGGGCTATCAAAATATCGCCGACCAGGTGAGGGATACATAAAATGAACACTGCAATTTCACGGATTGGTTTTTTATTAATCCCCGCAGCGCTTGCGCTGGCGCTTACGCCCGCTGCCGCAATGGCAAACGAGCTTCAAAATGGGGTGAGCTCAACTAATTCTGGCTACGCGGAGCAAATGCAAGAACCTCCTGCCGGGGAAGCGCCAACAGGAAATGAGCCCGCTCCAAAAAGCGAATCTCCAGAGAAAGCGGCAGAGACAACCACTCCAGGCTCGCCGTCAAACACAAGCTCTTCTGAGCCTGCAGAGGCAGCAAAAAATGGACTCGTGCTGGAAAACGGACATCTAACCAATTACTCCAACGGCATTGAGGCGGCCATATCCGGCTGGCGCGATTTCGAAGATTCTTGGTATTGGTTTGCCAATTCCTCAAAGGCTACCGAATCGAAATGGGTTAAAACAGGCGGCAAGCAGTACCGCCTCGGGGCAGACGGCAAGATGATCACAGGAAACTTCTCTGTTGGCAGCGCTCTGTACCATGCCACTTCGTCAGGGGCTATCGTAACTGGCGGCGGATGGGTTAAGGCCGACGGAAATTGGTGGTATCCAAACAGCAATGGTGCGCTTCGCACCGGATGGCTTTATGCTGGCGGAAATTGGTATTGGCTCAATGACAAAACCGGCGCAATGGCAACTGGCTGGGTGAAAGCAGCCGACGGAAAATGGTATCTGATGAACAGATCGGGAGCCATGCTTACTGGCTGGCAAAAGAGGGGGTCATGGTACTACCTGGCCTCCTCCGGCGCCATGCAGACTGGATGGCTTAGCAGTGGCGGCTCCTGGTACTGGCTGGACCACAATTCGGGCGCCATGCAGACTGGATGGATCGAAGATGACAACGGCAAATGGTGGTTTGCCGAAGGCTCAGGAGCACTTGCCACTTCAGCTCATTGGGTAAAGGGCTATGGCGGATCCTGGTATCGCGTTGACAACAATGGAGCAATGGCAACTGGCTGGCGTCATGTTTCCAACCAGTGGTACTGGATGGACCCCTCGCAAGACGGAAAGATGGCAGCCAATGAACTCGTCAACGATAATGGGACGTATTATTGGTGCAATTCTTCTGGCGCCATGATTCGTAATGGCTGGTGCAAAGACAGCGCCTGGCATTGGGCTTCCGGATCGGGGGCAATGAGTTCTGGCTGGCTGAAAACTGGCGGCTCTTGGTACTGGCTCGACCCCTCCGACCCAAAGCATCCCATGCTAACAGGATTGCAGACAATCAATGAATCCGATTACTTTTTCAAGGATTCAGGCGCAATGGCGTCAACTTGCTGGGTGAAAGTTGACACAACAGGAAATGCTCGCTTTGCTTCGTCTTCTGGGGCGCTTGGCAACATAGCTCGCGATGCTGACGGCACATTAAAGAGCAATGGCGTTCTTTGCTCAGGCTGGGTAAACCTCGGTGATGGGGTGAAAACCTATGCTGATCCCATATCCCATAAGGCCATGACCGGCTGGATTAAGGACGGAACCGAAACCTATTACATCAATCCCTCTTCAGGCGTTGTGTCAACCGGCTGGGAGCAGATCAATGGGGCTTGGTACCTATTCAACTACAGCGGCAAAATGCTGACCAACTGGCAAAAAGTCGGTGGTAACTGGTACTACATGGATTCCTCTGGCGCCATGCAAACCGGTTGGCTGAAAACTGGCGACACCTGGTATTACCTTAATGGCTCGGGCGCGATGCTCACCGGGTGGCAATGGATCGGCGGCAACTGGTACTACATGAACGGCTCGGGCGCGATGCAGACAGGATGGCTGAAGCAAGGAGGAACCTGGTATTACTTCAATGGCAGCGGAGCTTGGGCCCCCAACCCGGAACGTGCCCAAATGACAGATCGAATCTGGGGATGCAACAGTGGAACCCAATGGCTCATTGCCGTAAACAGATCGACTCATAAAGTTGGTATCTATAGGGGCTCATCACACAATTGGTCCCTGCAGTATTACGTTGACTGTGTTACAGGAGCACCAAGCAGCCCCACAATCACAGGAACGTTCCGAACTAGCGGCGGAAAAAGGATGGCACTGAGCACCGATAGCCGCGCAAAATGGTGCACACAGATCAGCGGCGGATACTTCTTCCATACAATTCTCGCTTCAAACAACGAGCTGGGGAAAAGCCTTTCCCATGGCTGCATCAGAATGGCATACCCTGATGCGCAGTGGATATACAACAACATCTACGCTGGTACCACGGTTGTAATTTACGGATAGCAACTAAAGGGCGAGGGGTTCACCCCCTCGCCCTTTTTCTTTAGCGGTCACAACTTGTGTGCCACACATGAAAACAAAGGCTCACCCACCAACGAACCTCGACAAAACATCGCATGTTTAGATATTATCGAAAGGACAATTCACGAAAGGCGGCTTGCATGGCGTTTGAGAAAAAAATATTCAGCTCCATCCTTTCATTGGTTTTGGTAACGGGTCTCTTACCTTGCCCCGCATTCGCAGATACCATCAATGCAGGCAACGAGACTAAAACAAAAGACCCAAGCAGCCAAAACTCAGCATTATATGACGATGGCATAGCCTCAAAACCCGATCTGTCCGAAACCGACGTGGATGACGAGACCACAGGCAACACGGACGAGTACGACGATTCCGATATCGCAGCAATGGATGACAGAGAATACGATACTGACGCCGAATTTTCCGAACCTGACTACAGCGATGGCAAGCTTGCAATATGGGCAGACGGGCTTGACGGTTCCACCGATATTACGGATATATACCCACCAGATACCAACGAGATCGAACTTTACTCAAATGGTTCCAGCGTTTCCCCCATGACGTTCAGCGACGAGATGCTTTATTTCTGCAAGTATGAAAGCAGTTGCAATTACGACCAAGGACTTAGCTCGGGCGATGGCTACCATGCAATGGGCTATTTCCAATTCGACAACCGCTATGGCCTGGGCAGCTTCCTTAAAGCGGTATATCAGTACAATCCCTCAAAATACAAAGCCCTCAAGGTCATCGGCGACCGCTACGGATGGGATGTAACGGGCGCAACAAGAAGCAACAACACTTTTACCCGACTGGGCAACGACCTTAACACCGCATGGCACGCCGCATACAAAGCCGACCCCAATGAGTTTTCACGGCTGCAAAACGGCTGGGCCTACACGGAGTATTACAGCGGATCGCTAGGAGCCCGCGGGTGCCTGGGCGCATTCGGCATCAACCTCGACAACCGCCCCGATTGCATCAAAGGCTTATGCTGGGGCATGGTCAACCTCTTCGGAGCCGGCGGTGGCGCCTCGTATATCAAAAACGGCAACTACTACGGCGCAAACTGGTTTTTCAAGTATTCAGGCATCAACGAATCCATGTCCGACGAAACGTTGATTGTTACGCTCTGCGACTTCGTTGTTAACAATGTTTCCAAGCGCTACCCCAAGCAGCAGATATATTGGAAAGGATGGCAGAATCGCTACCGCAGCGAAAAAGAAGATTGCCTGAGTTACCTGAATGTTGACCGCTGGATCAACAGCGGCGGCAAGTGGTGGTACCGTCACGCCGACGGCTCCTACACACGCAACGACTGGGAACACATCAATGGATACTGGTACTATTTCGATGGTTCTGGCTGGATGCAAACTGGATGGCTGAAGCTCGACAATTCCTGGTATTGGCTCAATGGTTCTGGAGCAATGGCAACCGGATGGCAGAAAATTGGCGGCAGCTGGTACTACTTCAATGGCAGTGGCGTCATGCAGACTGGATGGCTGAAGCTCAGGAACAGCACTTACTACCTCAACGGATCAGGCGCCATGCTCACCGGGTGGCAGCTAATCAACGGAAACTGGTACTACATGAACGGCTCGGGGGCCATGCTCACCGGGTGGCAGTGGATCGGCAATGATTGGTACTACCTCTATAGCAATGGCGTGATGAAAACGGGTTGGTTGGAACTCGGCGAAACCAAGTATTACCTTGATGGGTCCGGAGCCATGAGAACAGGATGGTTCAAGGTCGATAGCAAATGGTATTACGCCAATGGTTCGGGAGCGATGCAAACAGGATGGCTGAAAACCGGCAACACCTGGTACTACCTCAACGGGTCGGGGATTATGCTCACCGGATGGCAGTGGATCGGGAGCGCCTGGTACTACCTCAACGGGTCGGGGGCAATGGCGACTGGGTGGCTGAAACTTGGAAGCGCCTGGTACTACCTCAACGGGTCGGGGGCCATGCTCACCGGGTGGCAATCCATCGGAGGAAAGTGGTACTACCTTAACGGCAGTGGAGCCATGAAAACCGGATGGTACAAGGTCGGCAGCAACTGGTACTATTCCAACCCTAGCGGCGTCATGCGCTACTCCACCTGGATCGGCGACTACTACCTGCTGGGCGATGGACGAATGGCAACCAACCGCTGGGTCGGGGGTTACTATGTGGGCGCCGACGGGAAATGGGTGCGATAAGCCAGTCGTCTCGTTTATTGTTTGTTCAAATTATTTCCATATAGCCGAATATTGAACATGAGTTCAATATTCGGCTATACTTATTTATATTGAACAAACCAACGGGGAGAAACCTTTGCTATCTAAGAATGAATTCAATGTGCTCGTTGCTCTTAACGGCACGCCATCCATAAGCCAGCGCGAAATAGCAAGCAAATCGGGCATTTCGCTAGGAAGCGCAAACGCTGCACTTAAATCACTCACCGAAAAGGGCATGGTCTCAAATGGCGCAATTAATGCAGAAGGCAAAGAAGCGCTTTCTCCCTTTAAGGTAGATAATGCAATCATCATGGCGGCTGGCCTCTCTTCGCGCTTTGCCCCTATTTCCTACGAAAAGCCCAAGGGCCTTCTTCGCGTTCGAGGAGAAGTGCTTATCGAACGACAAATCAAACAGCTCAAAGAAGCGGGCATTAATGACATTACTGTTGTCGCAGGCTATAAGAAGGAATACTTCTTCTACCTCGAAGAGACGTTTGGTGTAACCATCGTTATTAACCCCGAGTACGCATCGCGCAACAACAACTCTACCCTTATGCGTGTTCGCGAAAAGCTTGGCAATACCTTTATCTGCTCTTCGGACGACTACTTCACCGAAAACCCCTTCGAGCCGTATGTGTATCAGGCATACTACGCAGCTCAGTACTGCAAGGGCGAAACCCCTGAATGGTGTATCAAGGAAGGTCCGAACAAGCGAATTGCCGGGGTAACCATCGGCGGCTCCGATTCTTTGATTATGCTTGGGCATGTTTATTTCGATAAAGCGTTCTCCAAGCGTTTTTCCGAAATACTTGTCGCAGAATATGACCGCCCCGAAACCGCAGACAAACTTTGGGAGCAAATCTATATCGACCACATCAAAGAGCTCGATATGGTAGTACGACCCTACCCTGATGGCATGATCAACGAGTTCGATTCGCTCGATGAACTAAGGCTTTTCGACCCTGAATTCATCCAGAACGTCGATTCAGAAGCCTTCGATAACATCGTTGCCACCCTTGGCTGCACACGAGACGAAATTCATGACATCTACCCCTTGAAACAGGGTCTTACCAACCTATCCTGCCATTTTGCCATCAACAGCGGGGAGTACGTCTACCGCCACCCCGGCGTTGGCACTGACAAGCTAATCAACCGCCAAGAAGAGACAAAGGCGCAGGAATTGGCCCGATCGCTGAAAATCGACGACACCTTTATCTATGAAGACCCCGCAAAGGGTTGGAAGGTTTCCCGTTTCATCCCCAACTGCGAACAGCTTGACCCTTCAAACCCTACAGACATCGAAGAAGCCACCTCTCTTATCAAGAAGCTTCACGGCTCTGATGCAGAATTGGCGCTTAGCTTCAACTTCTTCCAGAAGTCGTGCGACTACGCAGGCCTTATCGAACCCTCCGACCTTGACGCCATCCCCGACTTTCGTCAGCTGGAATCGGAGTTCGCGCATCTCTACGATCTATTCAGCGCCGACGGCGTAGGGCGTACCGTGCTTTGCCACAATGACTTCTTCTATTTGAATCTTTTGAAGGACGAAAAGGGCACTCTTTCACTGATCGACTGGGAATACTCCGGCATGGCCGATTTTTCACAAGACCTGGGAACCTTCATTGTTTGCAGTGAGCTTGACGAGGCGGCAGCAGACAAGCTTATCTCCCTTTATTTCGATAACCAGGCTTCCATTGAACAGCTTCAACATTGCTATGCCGCAGTTGCCTTTGCTGGCTGGTGCTGGTATCTCTGGTCCCTTTACAAGGAATCTCAGGGGGAATCGGTTGGAGAGTGGCTGTACATCTACTATCGCTACGCCAAGAGGTACCTTGATAAATCGCTGACCCTCTATCAAACAGTCATCAACTAACGCAACCCCCTAAAAACCGACACCCTTTCGACAGGAGCAAACATGCAACAGAGCATTTCCAACCTGCAAAAACAGCGTCACCGCAAATACATGGCAAAAGGGATAGCCTTCGCTGTGACTTCTGGCATTTGCTACGGCCTGTATACGGCGTTTTTAACTCTGGGAGAAACACAAGGCGTATGGGCCGCATGGTTTGGTGGCGAAGGCTGGAACGGCAACGCACCCTTTAGCGCTTTTGCAATCACCTTCGCCCTCGCCGCGCTTGCCGCGGGCTTGAACGATACGTTCAGCGGATTGTGGTCAGTGGCCATGTGCGCCAAGAACGGTCAGCTGGGCGACCTTTGGAAAACAGTCAAGACGAAGCCCGGCTGGGTAATGATGGTTTGCGCAGCCATCGGCGGTCCGTTCGCCACCATTGCCTACGTGGTGGCGCTAAATTCAGCAACCGCAGCGGGCAACCCGGGCGTCATTGTGCCCATCGCTGCGCTCAACTGCGCTATTGGCGCCATTCTTGGTCGTGTGCTGCTCAAGCAAAGCCTTGAGGCCCATAAGGTTATCGGCATCTTGATTTGCCTTGCCGCTGCAGGCATTATTGGTGGCACCAGCTTTGCCAACATGGGCCCCGAAGCCCTGTTTGGCTGCCTGTTTGCCTTCCTTGCTGCGTTCGGCTGGGGCTTCGAGGGCTGCGTTGCGGGCTTCGGAACCATCCTAATTGACTACCGCATCGGCATTGCCATTAGGCAAATTACAGCCGGCGTTCTAGAACTGGCAATCGCCTTCCCTGTTCTTACCGTAATGGGCGATAGCATTGCTGCCGCGCCTGCTATCCTGTGCACGGCCGTTTCCGACCCCTCAATATTGATCTTCGCCGTGTCGGGTCTGTTTGCAATGCCAGCCTTTTCGTTCTGGTATAAGGGAAATTCCATGTGCGGCACCGCACTGGGCATGGCGTGCAACGGCATGTACGCCTTCTGGGGCCCTTTCTTCATCTGGATTGTATTGGGCGTCTTGAACATTGGCGGCTTGGCTGCCGACTACCCGCCCCTTTCCGCAATGCAGTGGATTGGCGCGCTTATCATGATTGCCGGCATCTTCTGCATTGCCATCAACCCCACAAAAAGTATCAAGGCACATAAGGAGTAGCCAAAATGAAGAACAACCTGCCCCCCTTGCACTACGCCATTATCGAATGCTTCAACCACGGCGAAGAGCTGAGCGCAAACGATGTTATCGCCGCACTCAAGGAAGATTACTCTGGCTACAAGCTGTTGAATAACAAGGACGTAGATGAAGCCCTGGCAACCTCACGAGAAAATGGGCTGCTTGAAGAGACGAAAGTTGACGTTGATGGCGATGGTCAACTTCGGATCTTCTACAAGATGACTGCTTTCGGAACTGATATGGTGCGCCGTTACCTTGGTTAGACAGAGCAATCGTTTTTGATGCCGCTTTTAAACAGCGCAAGCTATTGTAGTGTCAATCCGCAATCTTATAAAGCCTCATGTCTCCTTCGGCCATAACCACCTCGAAACCGGGAGTTGAATCGGTTATTCGCAATATGCCGTCCCATTGATCTGGGTAATATGACCAAAGATGAATGCGTTTCTTGGGATCGCCATCCCGATCGAGCAGCAAAACGTACTCAGCATCGAAGCTATTTACAGCAGCCTTCACCTCTGGATCAGTGGCAACCCTGTCGAGACTATGCCGAATAACAGCACTCTCTGGCTCCTCTCCACTAGAAGGCAAAGCGAACCACTTGTACAAAATATTATCAGCATCATATAGAGCGTAGAGAAACCCACTGCCGTCATTGGGCTCGTTGACTATCTCTACATCCTTGGGAACCATCTGAAGGGCCTTTTCAGCAAACTGCCTCTCTTCAGGAGCCAGAACATTATCCACAGATGCGCTATTCTGCACCTTAACCTTATCAGCAATGTTTCCGAATCCCGTATCGACCGAACCACAGCCAGCAAATGAAAAACTCGGACCATAAAGGAACACCACGAACAACAGCGCAAACGCGCAGACACCAACCTTGCTGTTAAGGCAAAGCGTCGTGTCCTTTTCATGTTTCGTCAAGAGCGATGTAATCCAATCAAGCGTCCATTTTGCGCCTAGAACAATAAGGGGGAGCGATACAATGGCGGCAGTTGCCGCAAGCCTGTACGGATCCGTATACCAAAAACCCGAAAGTAGATGCTTGGTAAATCCTTCAGTCGATACGGAGGAAAGGTAGATCAAGCATGCAAACGCATATGAGAAAGCCAGCCAGGCTGTTTTCCTGGAAGAAAGCGCTTTTACCGCACCAACCACAACAAGCAAGGCAACAAGCGGCTGGGCAGCTCCCGTGTTGAACGAATACAGCAGGCAATCCATGAAGGCCTGCCATTTTCCAACGGTCGCAGGCCAATTAAACTCAACTACGCTCCTAATCATTGATATGGGAAGGCTGTACAGTGCGACCCAAATTACCAGCATAGTCGCACTAGAAACAACAAGAGCAAATACAGCCTTAGACCCGAAACTGCCGTCCTTGCCCCATGCTTTTAGCACGCATTCAGAAACAAAGAAGGGCATCAAAACCACCAACTCGGCAAAAATAGCATTTGGCTGCGCGAACAACAAAGCAACAGCTGCAGTGCCTGCTGCCAAAAATGCAACTACGCGCGTATTTCGCGATACACCAAATCGAACAAAGCAGACCGAGCAGGCCGTAGCAGCAGGGAACAACGCCATTGAAAGCAAATTTGGATAGAGGGGGCCAAACGTCAAAAAACCCCACGGAAACGGCGCTGCGCAAACAGCAAGGGCCGCGCCAATTATCATAGTTTTCTTATCTGCCCCAAATATGGCCTTTGCCGCAAAAAGCACCGACAGGGGAAAGATCAAAGATGCGCAAATAAAATTCACGGCATTAACCGCAACCGTAATCCCTGCACCCGTCGCTGTTACTGCCATTGCGACAAGGCAATACCATGCAGAAGGATAGAACGAAGACCCAGACTCATCGAACGGCGAAATAAGATCTGGCCTAAGCCCACCGCCAAACGAAGAATAAACTCCCGTTTCGATAAAGGTCCTAATCGTATTCAGGTGAGAGCCATTATCGTAGGCTTGATAGAAAGACCCTGCCCCATCAAGATTTTTGACAAAGAAGATACCAACAATCACAACGCCAACAAGCGCATACAGCAGAACATACAGCAGCTCCTCTTTACCAAGGCCCTTATCCGCCCCTCTTTTCCCAAGACGAAAGAAAAGCGCCGAAACAATCAGCGAAATCAGAAGGAACGGCACAAAAAGAGTTGCCCAAGAAGCTTCGATCCCGATTCGCGGATAGACTACTGCGGCTATCGAGTAAAAAACAACACTTAAAATTGGACCAAAACCAACGCTTTCTACGAAGGATCTGCGTGCCGAATACACGATCAAGCCACCAGGCAGAAAGAGGAATACGGCAGCCGCTAGTGCCACAGCAAAAAAAACAAGCCACATGCTAATTACTCCGTTGTTGTTTCTTGTGCCGCACGGAATTCGGCCCGCACAGCTTCAAGTGAAGCCCGAGCTTCATCTTCGTGTTTTTTCAGTTCAGCCTTCTGTCGAGCCATTACTTCAGGGTTTTCCGGGGCTGGTTTGCGGAACTTGCCTAACACCCTCAAATAAACATTGTGAATATAACCCGTCCAACCAATGCGGGAAAGAGTGTACTCCCTACCTATACTGTCTGGCACCGCGGACCCCTCACCACATTCAAGAAGCATCTTCACCACAGTAAGCATATGAGGACTTACCGAACGTGCTGTTTTGAGGGGATGATCGAAATAGGAATCAATCAAGCGGCCAAGCTCCTGGAACGACCTGCGCCTCTCTTCATCGGAAAGGCGAAAAGCATCCTCAAATACAAAGTCTATCGCCCACACCAAAAGCTCCGCAGGGCAAAGTCCCATAAAGCCTCGCGCCTGCCACTCGGAAAAGACCCCGCTAATAATTCGGTAGTGCCATTTGATGCGCTCTGTCTTTTTTTCAAACAGGCTATCCATGGCCGAGCCTTCTCGGCTAAGTCGGTAGTAGTACAGCTTGTCGGGAATGAAGATTGTTTTTGCAGAGCACGGATACGCCACAAACAAGAACAGTTCATCTTCACCCAACGGGAGGCTCTCATCGAACACAATATTATTTTCCGCTAAGAACGCCCGTCGAAAAGCAACACGCCAAGTAAAAGGAGCAGACGGCTCTTCAAACAATATCGCCTGATCGAAGTCATGGTATACACGAGCTTTTGGGCTAAGGCATTTTTCCAACCAGGGGTAATTAGCCCACTCTGGGACGCAATTCGCCCCGAAGGTCACAACGTCGGGACCCTGCTCTTTTACTGCCCTTGCCAAAACTTCACAGGCATCGGCGCTCATATAGTCATCTGAATCGATAAAGAGCACGTATTCACCCGAAGCTTTTTCAAAGCCAAAATTTCGAGCAGATGACACTCCCCCGTTTGCTTTTGTGAACACCTTGATCCGAGAGTCTAGTGCCGCGTGCATTTCGGCAATCGACAACGACCCATCCGCTGAGCCATCATCAACACAAATTACCTCGATATCCGGAAAGGTCTGATTGCGTAAAGAATCAAGGCACAAGGAAAGGTACTTCTCTACGTTGTAAACGGGAACAATTATTGAAAAGAAAGGCATAAAATCCACTCGCCCTATCTAGCCAACCTTGCGTGATATAGCTTTTGCCAATGACGCAAAGCCGCCAACGGTAAAATAGCATTTTGCCTTTGCAAACTTGCCGCCCGAAATCTGCTGGGCAGCTCGACGCGCATGATAGTACGTTGGGTCTGCTATTAGTGCCGCTAATTCGCCTGTTCTCCATTCGCCAAGCACGGCTTCATTCAGATAGCCCTTGCTCTTGTCGGAGGAGAACTCGCTTGCAAAGCGCTGGATGAATTCGCGCTGCAGGGGCTCGGTTAGCCTTTCGTAATTCCACATATAGTTATCAAACTTGATGCCCTCTTCTACTTCCCTCAACGAAGCTAATTCTTTATGCGAAGAAAGGAAGCTGTCAATTTCAGCATGCTCATCGCAAATGCAATACACCTTAGCTGGAGAATTGACCGAAGACGATTCATTGTCCTGACGATAATGAAGAATGGCATCCTGCAAAAATACAACACGATCTGCCATAGCCCAGACCTTGAAATTGAAAGAAGAATCCTGAAAAGACGCACCCGGCGTTTCTAGGAAACGAATGCCGTTTTGCTCAAGGAAATCCTTCCGGTAAACAGCGGACCAGATAGAGGGCTTCAGGTAGAAGATTTCGGTTTCCTTGTGCGGACTAACCACATGCCCCGTCATGGGCGCAGTTACAAGTTCGAAAAGCTTATTCTTTTCCTCTGGCGTTGACCAGTAGAACCAGAAATTCGCTTTTGCAACTTGCGCTTCTGCTGCCTCGGCGGCATTTACCAGCTTCTCCAACGCATCAGGCTCGAAGAAGTCGTCCGACTCCAAAATTCCAATGTACTTACCGCATGCGGCATCAAGCCCCTGGTTCATCGAGGCACCATAGCCGGAATTCGCCTTGTCGATAATCTTAAAGCGACTGTCGGCCTGCATGTACTCGCGAATGATGTCAGGAGAGCTATCCGTCGAACCATCGTTGATGCAAATGATCTCAATATCGGAAAGGGTTTGGCTCTTGGCAGAATCCAAACACTCTCGAAGATATTTTTCGACGTTATAAATCGGAACCAATAGTGAAACAACCGGCTGCATGTGTTGCCTTTCGAAATCTGCTAAATATGTTTTAGTATAGCAACAACAGAACAACTAGCCTGCTCTTACCTTATACAGCAGGAAAGCACAGAACGGATTCCACATGCCCTTCTTCAGAGCGTTAAAACAGTTCCTTCCTATCTCATCACGCTCTTTTCACGCCGCCGAACAGCACTTCGACGAAAAACTAAACCATATCGAGCACTCAGTTGTTGCGCAGCTGATGCAGCGAATCGAACAAGCCGACATCGGGATCAATGGAAATATCAACCATAAATTCGATATCTGCTATCCCATGATGGAGTCATTTTCGGAAGACCTGGCAGCGCATGACGAACATATGAAGATGTTCGCTTGGGAAATGTACAAGCACGAAGACGAAAGCGTTGACGATGCAAAGAAACGATTTTTCCGCTCGCTGCCTGAAGCCACCGGCGGAATGCGTCTTCTGCAGCTTGGCTGCACAAAATTGCTTCATGACTTCGATGTTCTTTGCAACGAGCACGGCATAGCATATTGGCTCAATTTCGGTACGCTTCTGGGCGCAGTCCGACATGGCGGCTTTATCCCTTGGGACGACGATATTGACCTGGGAATCACTCGCGACGAGCTAGACAAGCTAACCACCCTTGTCTCTGAAAGTGACCGGTTTCGTATCACTGAAGTGTTCGACAGATTCGCACAATGTCGCCAGGTGCGCTTCTTGTATGCAGACGAATCGCTGCCTTGCTTCCTTGATCTGTTCATTTACGATTGGGCGCCTTCTGCTAGCGGCTACAATGCGGAAAAGCAGCGGAATATCAGAAGGGCAATGCTCAGCAAGATGGCCGAAGACCCCGATCTTTCAGCCTGGGAGCAATCCCCTTACTGTGCGTCCACCGACGCTGTGGCGCCCGTTATTGACGCCTATTTCACCAAAGCGCTTAACGAATCGAAATCGCTGGGGCTTATCTGCCAAAAGAAAGACGCGCATGCCGCTCTCTGGTCGCTCGACAACTTAGACGATGGCAAGCAACGATGGTGGTCATACGGCATCGATGACATATTCCCCTTACACAGGGTGATGTTCGAGGGAATCGAATGCTTCATTCCCAATAACCCTGACAGCTTCCTAACAAGCAGGTACGGGGACTATCTGGAATTGCCGAAGGACATACACACGCATTTTCGGCATGTTGATCATGCCGAACTTGACACGGCCGAAATGAAGCAGGCCTTCAACAAGCTGATTAGCTAGAATAAAGAAGCTTGGCGCTTACTCTCCATTAGAGCTAAGCTTCTCTTTTACCTCGGTGGTTGAAATACCCTGGGTTCTGTCGAGATATACAACCTCGCACATGCCCCTTAACGCCTCAAAGCGGGCGTCTCCCGCCCAATCGCTTCCCATGCATACAGTGTCAACGTGGTATTCAGCAATATCGGCCTTTTTTTGGCCCCAATTGTTTTCAGGAATAACCAAGTCAACGTAGCGAATAGCCTCCAGCATCTCTTTGCGCGTTTCATAAGGGTAGAAGCTCTTCTTGCCCTTGACCGCATTGAACTCGTCCGTCGAAAGCGCAACGATGAGGTAATCGCCCAATTGGGAAGCGCGCTGCAGCAAACGAATGTGGCCGTAATGAAGGAGGTCAAACGTGCCATACGTTAGAACGCGCTTCAACCCCGGCCCTCTATTTCCGGTTTCACCGACAGGCTCGATAGTTACTGTTGCCTGGCGTTTGCTTTGTTGTCGCTCCATGTTGTCGCACCCCATCCCACGTAGCCGTCTCCTTTAGGAAGAAGCCTTAACCAACAGTTCCTTATCAAGGTCGTTAAACCTGGTCCTATCACCCACGAAACGCAAATGTTTCTTGTTTTTGCCAATATAAGCAATTGCGTGAGCAACGCTATCAAGATTCTGCGGGTCCTCCAACAAGATCAGAGAGCCGCTCTTCGCCGCGAATGGGCCAACGGCCAAAGCATCCTCTGGATGCCAAATCGAAACCACCAAGAAAGAATCGGACTTGCTGCGCAGGCCAATCCACATATTGATCTTTTCGTTCGCATCATAGGGGCCGTCGCCAACAAAACGGTGAATCTCGGCAGAGCTGGCAGCAATCGGAGCAATTCCTTCATCAGGAAACGATTTGAAGCCCCCAACGACAAGAACTCTCTGCCTGCTCGTTGCGACTTCACGCATTTCCGTAGGAACAGATTCTTCGCCCTTCTTTACGAGCACGGGGCATTGCATTGAGTGCAGATAAGGGGAGAGCGAGGCCAAATCGCCCAGGCAGCCATCGTAGGTAAGGGCAACGTCGGAGCCCCATAGGCCCTTTTCTTCACCGTGCTGGAAAATCGACCACGAAAGGCTGCAGGCGTCTTCACCTTCCAGCACTTTCACCGAAGCGGAGGGAACGGATGAAGATGCTTCCTTGGTTACTGCATCCACATCCAACGTACCGCCATTCAGCACGTACACCGTCTGGGGGTTGAGCCTGGTCAGCTCCTGCGCCGTAATATCAGGCACGCTTTCGTTCTGTGCAAGGAGGATCGGTGCGTCCAATGCCCCTGCAAGGCCATTTGCAATCAGCGGCACCATTTCGTGCTCGCCCGAAGCCAGAATTACCGTTTTGGCCCCATCGGAGTAGCAACGGCTCGAAAGCTTTGCCGCAATACCATAACGTGTGTCTGCTTCGATAGATTCGATGCCGCTCATGTCGGGCTTCTTCGGATCCTGCAAAGTTTCGAACACAATCTGCTCCGATTCCTTGCTGCCCACATGACCACCCAGTACACGATAGGTCTGGCACACTTCCTTTGCCGTGCCTGCCATGCGCAAATGACCCTTTTCGATCCATACCGCTTTGTTGCACAAGCGCTCAATCTGATCGTTGTTGTGCGAAACGATGAGCACCGTCACTCCGTGCTCTTTGATGAGCTTCGTGATGCGGTCTTCGCACTTCTTCTGGAACATGAAGTCGCCCACGGAAAGCACTTCGTCGACGATCAGAATCTCGGGCACGATAACCGTAGCAATTGCAAAGGCGATGCGCGCCACCATGCCGGAAGAGTAATTCTTCATAGGCATGTCCAGGAATTTTTCCACCTCGGCAAATTCAACGATGTCGTCAAAGTTTTCCTCAATGAATTGCTTCGAGTAGCCCAAAAGCGCACCGTTCAGGTAGATGTTTTCGCGCGCGGTAAGCTCCATATCGAAGCCCGCACCAAGTTCGATGAGCGGGGCGATATTACCACTAACCGTGCATGACCCCTTGCTGGGCTCCAATACGCCGGCGATGATCTTCAGGATGGTTGATTTGCCAGAACCGTTCGTGCCCAAAATGCCAAACACATCGCCCTGCTTCACTTCGAAGGAAACGTCGTCGAGTGCGCGGAATTCCTTGAAACGCAGCTCGCGCTTCAAAGCGGCAATCGCGTATTCCTTGATGCTGTTCAGCTGCTCGCTTGCCATGTTGAAGATCATGGACACATGGTCCACCTTGATCATGGTTTTCTTCGACGAGTCGTCGGCGAGCTCGGATTCGATTTCAAGAACGCTGGTGTTCACGTTTTCGGGCATGGTTGTTCCTTAAACGTAGAGAATGAACTTCTTTTCGGTCTTCTTGAAAATAAGCAGACCGATGGCGAATGCAGCTACCGCCATGCCAAGGCACAGGAGGTTTTCCTGCAAGCCTGGCACCGTGCCGCTCAGGATAAGATCGCGGAAATAGCTTACGTAGTGAAACATGGGGTTGTACTGCATTAGCGGCGCCGCCCAATCGGGCAGGATTTCTACGGGGTAGAACAGCGGCGTGGCGTACGTCCATGCGGTGATAACGACACCCCACAGGTGGCACACGTCGCGAAAGAACACCGAAAGGGCGGAAAGCGCCATGCCCACGCCCGCGCTGAACAGCACCACGTACAGGAGCAGCAGCGGCAGGGCAAACAGGCTAACGTGCGGCATAACCTGAAAGAAAATCATTACCGCAGCTACAGCTATGAGCGAAATGCAGAAGTTCACCAGCTGGAACAGCACTTTTTCCAACGGGAAGATAAGCTTTTCAATGCGGATCTTCTTGATAAGCGAAGAAGATTCAATGATTGAATTCATGGCGCCCGAAGTGGAATCGGCCATGAGGGCGAACATAACGTTACCTAGGATTACGTACAGCGGGTAGTTTTCGATGCTGAACTTGAAGAACGTGCTGAACACAACGGAAAGCACGATCATCATGAGCAAAGGGTTCAGAACCGACCACAGAACGCCCAGGGCGCTGCGACGGTACTTCAGCTTGAAGTCCCTGGACACAAGAGACGTTATGGTGAACCAATTCCTTCTGGCATTAGCGCTTGAGAGCATATTTGGCATTAATGCAGTTCCTTATCGTTTAGTGGTTGCGCAGGGGGGCGGCTGCCTTTGCGGTTGGCTCCCAACGCGACCTAAATAATCACGATGTTTTATTGTAAAGGGTATTGGCGTACGCTTGCCAGCCTGCACGGTTTTTGCGGAAAATGGGAATAGGAGCTATCTTTCCCGATCACTTTCTTCAACCTGCTTCACCGAAGCAACGGAAACCCCTACGCCCATTGCACCCATCTCTCTCGCAATCAAATCAAGGGACACTTTGCTGAAAAAAGGTATTTCAGGTCTATCACCCTCTTTTCTAGAGATTATCGCGTATACAACCTCTTTAACGGAATCGTCCCTTAAGGGGAATGCGGGGCCATCCACAGAATCTATCTTTTCTTGTGCTTTATTCCTAAACTCGGGATCAACTCTTACCAGTCGAGCCGACACGTAGCCCTGATTAAATAGATGGCTTAAAGTGCATGAACCCGAGTAGTGTTTAACATGGATAAATTTTCCATCCGTACACAAGACGTCACACAATTCAACTTGGCTTCCTTTACCGCCGTAGTAGACAGTTTTCTTATCCATCAAGATTCGATCAAGAGGGTTTTCCTTAGTTAGTCTCATATTGTATGAGTCCTCGCGCTCATTCTTAAAGCACTCAGGAAAAGGAAGGCTACACAGGGGAATCGCCTTGTAGCTGTCCTCTATTTTCTGCTTGTATTCGGCATCAACCCTATACCACTTACCATTATTTGCGCAGTACTGAACTCCCTGGTATTCAACCTCTCCGTACAAACATCTTGTCGCAGTCCACTGCCTAACCACAGCGTCACCCGCCTGGCCAATTGCCTGAATGCGAGTTTTTTTCAAATCGCTATATTCGAATGTTTTCAGGTCAACCGAGCAAAGAACGTCATCAATGCAGACATCATCGTATAATCCCTGCGATCCAGAAACCTTAAATCCGGCTATTGACTCCCACTCAATAACCTCTGGAACGGCCATCCAAATAGAAGGGTCTCCCCTCCTGATAAGCTCTACTGCCTCATTGTTCAGCGCGTCGATCTTAGCCTGAGATCGAACTGAGACGATTCTATCGATCCATTCGAACTCCTTTTTGTAATTATCCAATTCATACACGCCATAAACTCTCTCAAGAAAAGCGGGGATTGTCGCTATGGTCTCGTCTACGCTTAGAGATAAAGAATCAGAGCCCGTAATCGACCCAGTCGCAAGCAAATTCTCGTCGCCGCTTACCGTAACGCCATCAAGCAAATCCTGAGAGATATCGATCCCAAATGATTCAATTGGAGAAGAAAAGGGCATCTGCTCGGCTGTCTTACGGGCGTTTTCCGCCACTGATGTTCTCTTTATTTTCCTCAATGAGCTTCGTTTTGCCTGGTTGAGAGCGACCCTTAATCCAAATCGCTCTTCGATCGCATTCTTATCTAAAAGGGTATATCCGTATCCAAAAGAAAGAGCAAAGCCGCGAACGCACCCACTCTCCCCGATCTGGACAGGAACAATACACAAAGCACTGGCGGAGGAGGACATCAATAGAGCGGGGTCAACTCGCCCTTCGAAGAAACCGCTCACCCATTTTGGAGTATGCGGCTCTGCTTCTTTTACATACACAACCAAACCATTGTCAAGCTCTATTCTCTTCGTTTCCCCATCAGGAGAAACGGCGGCATCGAATTGAGTGATAGTTCTCTCTATTAGATATATCGACAGTTTCATTTTCGACATAGGCAATACGCCTTCCTCAGCGAATGGACATCAACGTCTAGTCATGAGAGCCTAGGGCCACATACCCATGCTTCATGTTCTCGCTCGGCGCAAGCGTCCCGTCCTCAACAAGTTTCTTGATGTAGCGCTGCGCGGTTCTTGGGGTTACGCCCGCAGCAGCAGCCAAACTCGCAGATGTCACATACCCGTCGCGCTCAACGATAGAAAGAGCCAAAACCCTAGCGGAATCAGCACCCCTTGTCTCCGCCCCGTATTCCACAGGCACACAGGCATGAAAAATACCACCATCCTCCAGAACAGGAACTTTCCCACTATACAACCTTGAGTATTTTTCCAGATTCCTCAACCCGCTGCCCAGCTTCTCGGCAAGGCCAACCTGCGAAAACACCGAAGCGATCGTGGGATTTTTCGGTACGGGATTAAAGTCCGATAAAGCCAATCTCCCCTCGTAAAAAGCTCGACTGGCATTTTCTGTTTTAATGCCCTCCTCATCGACGACCAACTTCGCAGGGAATGGATTAAGAAACTCCCTATGGATCAGGAGATTCGCTATCAGCTCACGAGCGATAACATCTCGCGCGCTTACTCGCTGTGTCCCCTCCAGGACGAACCTGTCGGGCAAGTGCTTTTTCGCGAACGATAGCAAAATATCGTACGATTCGGCCAGGTTCGTCTTTACCGTAACGCGATCATCGTACCTGTCGGTGCTCTCTTTTCTGAATATCGCATCCGTCTTGTAGGCAGGGCATATATCGCCAATTACGTCATCGGAACCGACCAGTAGTACCGCCGCTAAGGTAAGACCTTCTTCTCCGGTATTTCGGTCCTTGGCGTATAGCTTCGCACTTCTTAACAAGGAGGCATCATCCAAGGAAGCCCAAGGATGACCAGCCGTCTTTGCTGTGGCCATCTTGCGCAGTCGATCAATCAGATCAGGACGCAGGTCTTCCATTTCCACATATTTGTACACTCTGCGCTCTGAATACAAGTTCTGCTTGCGTAGATACATCAAGGCGATCTGATCATCGCCGCGCACCTCGATATCGCTATCCGAAACGCGGTCGTATATAGCACCTTTCCAACTGTATACAGCAGGCCCCGCTGGAACCCAGACCCTTATCACAAGGGCCCCTTCGAAACGAACCCTCTCTATTTCCACGAAAGGAGACGGCTTAAAGCAATTTGAATCATTCAGCCTTTTAACCAAGTTTTGCTCTATGCCAAGCGCGCATTTCTCGTTTACGCCGCAAACCGATCCATCGTCCTCAACTCCGAGGAAAATATTGCCGCCTTGCCTATTCGCGAAAGAGCAAATCGTTTCAAACGTGTCGTTACCGGGAGTGTCTCCGCAGCGCTTGAATTCACACGTCAGCCCTTCGCCGGAAGAAACATGAGACTTTAATTCTTCGGGAGTCGCAGCAATACCCCTTTCGATAGGAGGGCTAGTTCCGCCTATTACCCACGCCGACATTATAAACGACAATGTCGCGACAGTTAAGCGACACTGTCGCATAGGTGTCGCGGACCTTAAATTCGGTTTTGCAGGCGGTTTTGAGCAAACAGCCCCTGAATAGACCAAAAAATCAGCCTATTTTTTGGTCTATTCAGGCGAAAACGAGCGATTGACCAAAATTCTTTCGTCTATTTTGGTCAATTAAGGGCGCTACCGTTCGCGACAAGCGACAGCACCGCGACGCAATATCGCTCCAAAACGACACCCATGCGACACTGTCGCGACAGTTTGGCGACATTGTCGCATGGGTGTCGCACCGGAAATATAAAAACAAGTTCCGTTTCCCCAGTACGACAATGGCGCACAAAAAAGCCTCGCTTGCACAATTCATTCACTGCAAGCGAGGCTCTGTCCGCTAAGCGGGGAAACGGTACCTGTCCCTATATACCCGCCTGGTCTATTTCCCTGCGGCTTTCAATGCTGCTTTGGGGCCTGCTACCAGCAGATAGTACAAGCCCTTGCGCAGCGGCGTGGGGTTGTCCGGGAAGAACTGCTCGAAGCGCTTTGGGTGCTCCATCAAATAGCGCAGGTTCGCGTTCTGGTAGTCGCTGAACAGCGAGCGATCATACGCGCCGCCCCTGAACCCGGCACGCAAATCCTCATGCATTTTGACCACAAATTCACGACGCTGCTCCGGCGCCAAGCGCGCAAAGTTCCACATATAGCTGTCATAACGCAGCCTGAACAGGACTTTTCGCAAATCTTCGCAATCAGGGTCGTTCTTGATGAAGCGCTCGGCCATGTCGAATTCCTTGCACACGCACATCACTTTTTGCGCGTCGTTCACAGAAGATGCCTCGTTGTCTTGGCGGTAATGCAGGATGGCCTCTTCGGACATAACAACCTTCTGCGCAGTTACCCACACCTTGAACTGGAAGCCCAGGTCCTGGAAGCTCGCGCCCGCCGTTTCAAGGAAACGCACGCCCTTTTCAACCAGCATTTCACGACGATACAGCGCCGACCAAATGGAAGGAATGCAGTAGAACACCTCGCGAACATCGCGCGGGCTAAAGGGGGCATCCGTCATTGGGGGCTTGCACACGCTTATAAGCTGGTTGCGTTCCTTGGGCGTGCTCCAGTAGAACCAATAGTTCGCCTTGGCAACATCGACAGGAGCATCGGCACTTGCATCCTTCACCAGGCCGTACAGCAACTCCAGAGCATTCGGCTCAAAGAAGTCATCGGGCTCCAAAATGCCAATGTACTCGCCACGTGCGGTGTCGATGCCCAAATTCATTGACGCGCCGTAACCGGAATTGTCCTTATCAATCAGGCGAAAACGCTGGTCTTTTTCCATGTAGCGTTTGATGATATTCAATGAACCATCGGTGCTGCCGTCGTTAATACACAGTGCTTCGAAGTCGACAAACGTCTGGGCAATCAGCGAATCAAGCGCCTGCTCCAAGTACTGCTCGGTATTGCAGATGGGCACCAGCACCGAAATCGCCGGCGCAGGCCCTTCAGGCGCAGGGCTGATCTTTGCGCTTGCACGCGCCGCATTCGCACGCGCCTGCTGCTGAGAAATCTGGTTCTTGCCCTTTTTCTCGGTCTTCGCAGCGGTGTTTCCGCCACCGGCGCTCTTCGCGTTATTCTTCTTAGCCATTCCCTGCCCCTCTCAAATCAATTAGGTAAAAGTATACCGTTCATGCAAGAAGCAACCACAGAGCATATTTCAGCTGCTGCGAATCACGTCAAGCAGTCCGCGGGCCCGCGCGTCCCTGGGAGTCATACAGTCAGGGCCGGCGCGAATCGCGCTGGACGTCCTCGGACGCCACGCAGCCACGGGTTTCGCGAATCACATTGGGCGTTCCGTGTTCGCTGTCGCCACAAGACGCCCTTCCCTCCAAAGAGCCATCACAGCTACCAGCTTGAACTGCCCAACCACGCGCTGTAGTTGGCAAATACCCCACCGATTGGGGCTAGGCGCCCAGCGACACACACGGACATTCGCCGCCCACCTTCTGCCCCTGCCCATCACACCACGAACTTCACGGCAAAGCTTCAACACTTAATTAATTCCTCGCAAACGAGGTGCTTTCCTCGAGCGCATCGCATAGAATCGATCTAATGTAAAACGCGTTCATAAAACGGCGCCAGCAGAGCGCAACATTATTCGCTTCAACGCGTTATTGAAGCCCGCCGCCAACAAGGAGGTTCTTATGAAACTTGGATTCATCGGATGCGGAAATATGGCCAAAGCCATGATCAAGGGAATTGTCGCTAGCGGTGCTGTTGCGCCCGGTGAAATCTATGGCTCCAATGTCACGCCGGAGCACGCCGCTGCCGTAGCCGAAGAATTCGGCATTAACGCTGGCACTAACAACATCACCGTCGCCGAAAACGCCGACATCCTGTTCCTTTCCGTAAAGCCCTACCAGTACGAGGCCGTTATTGCCGAAATCCGTGGAGCAATGCGTCCCGAGCAGACTGTCGTCACCATCGCGCCTGGCAAGACTATTGCCTGGCTGGAAGAGCAGTTCGGCACGCCAGTCCGCATCGTACGCACCGCACCGAACACGCCCGCACACGTGCTGGCAGGCGTTACCGCCTACTGCCCCAACAGCTTGGCAACCGCTGAAGACGTCGCCGCGGTCGAATGCCTGCTTGCCAGCTTCGGCACCACCGTTGAACTGGAAGAATCGCAGCTCGACGCCGCAAGCGCCATTGGCGGCAGCTCGCCCGCCTATGTATATATGTTCATCGAGGCCTTAGCAGACGCAGGTGTGGCCGAAGGCCTGAAGCGCCCGCAGGCTTACCAGCTTGCCGCGCAAGGCGTACTGGGTGCTGCAAAACTCGTGCTCGAATCCGGCAAGCATCCTGGCCAGCTAAAGGACGAGGTGTGCTCGCCTTCTGGATCCACCATCCGCGGCCTTGAGGTTCTGGAAAAAGGCGCATTCCGCGGCACCGTCATCGATGCGCTGCGCACCACCATCGAAAAGGCACGCGCTCTGTAACGCAAACGGGCGCGGTTGGGGGCTTCGCGGCGCAGCGATCCCTGGCCCTGCTTCGCGGCACAGCGATGCCCCAGCCCTGTTCCCCACCGAAGCGGTCTTTGCTCTTGCCCTCCCCGCAAGCAACAACCCCGTTACAAACAACAACGCGAATGCTTCCTTTCTTGACATGCCGCGCGCACATACTAGAATCCGTATTAGCACTCCACATGTTGGAGTGCTAATTACGTTTATAGGCGCTTGCGCACCGCCATTTCGGCACCGCAAGCGCACGGCAACGAACCAACGTTTGTCTGCAGTTCGTAGGTGCAAGCCGCTACGCGGGCCAGGTATCGCGACGTCGGGCGTAATGCCTAACTCGGCGCGGCGCCGCAGCGGAACGCTCGCCACAGCAGAGCGCCCGCCACGGCACCAACCGCGACGAGCCCAACCGCCCGCCGCGCCAGCAGACAAACGCGCAGAACAGGCCATTGAAGGAAGGATCTGAATGAAGCAATTCAAAACAGAAAGCAAAAAGCTCCTTGATCTGATGATCAACTCCATTTACACCAACAAGGAAATCTTCCTGCGCGAACTTATTTCCAATGCATCCGACGCGGTAGACAAGCTCTACTTCAAGAGCCTCACCGACACCACCATCGCCGTTTCCAAGGACGATCTTTCCATCAACGTGGCATTCGACAAGGACGCTCGCACCATCACGGTTTCCGACACGGGCATCGGCATGACCCGCGAAGAGCTGGAAACCAACCTGGGCACCATCGCTCATTCCGGCAGCCTCGAGTTCAAGACCGAAAACGCCGAACAGCAGGGCCAAGACGTAGACATCATCG
>UQVJ01000003.1 GCA_900544455.1 uncultured Eggerthella sp.
TATGAGATGCTCGAGATCTTCGGTGGCGACGGCTACTTCGAGGATTCTCCCTATGGTCCTACCGAGCGTCTGTATCGTGACTGCCGCGCTATGTGGCTCGAGGAAGGTGCTCCTACCGTTCAGCGCATCACCATCGCTCGCGAGTGCGAGAAGCATGGCGGTCGCATCGAGTACCTGCACTAAGGCTTCCTAAAAGATTGCGATTGCAAATCTTTTAACAAACCTGGTCATTTAAAGGCCTCTGTCCTATAAACTGGGACGGAGGCCTTTTTTTATGCGAGGTGTGAGGGGTCGCAATGAATCTATCGCAGTTAAGGTATTTCAGGAAGCTGGCACAAGTTCAGCATTTTACTCGGGCAGCAGAAGAGCTGTTTATCACGCAGCCCGCTCTCTCCAATTCCATTAAGCAGTTGGAAGGCGAGCTTGGTATTCCGTTGTTTGAGCAGCATGGTCGTAACGTTCGACTTACTAAATTCGGCAAGGAATTCAACGAATACGTGTCTGAGGGTCTCGACGTTATAGATAAGGGAATCCAGGTAGCACAAGAACATGCGAACAGCTTGTCGGGAACAATCGATATTGGCACGATTTTTACTTTGCAAGCAGACTATCTGCCGGCACTTTTGAGGGAATACCGCTGTCGATACGGAACGCATGTTGATGTGCGTTTGTATCAAGGGTTAACTCAAGGCTTGGTCGAAAGCCTAACTGACGGAATGTATGACATCGTGATTGGTGCGTATGTTGAAAATCGCCCTGACTTGGAATTCGTTCCGGTTTCGGCTCAGGATTTGGTGGCTATTGCCCACGAAGATAGCCCTTGGGCTAAGAAGGATTCCATTTCGCTCGACGAGCTGAAAAGCACCGAGATTGTTACCTATCGCCCTGAAACGCCCGTTGGTGCTGAGGTAAAAGAGCTGGTTTCCGCACATGATCTTACGGTGCGTCAATGGTGTGATGATGAGATCACCTTGGGAAGCGTGGTCGATGTCGAACCTGAATTAGTGGGTATTTCGCTGAACACGCTGGGCCTTGCTCCGTTCCCTCAGTTGCATACACTCCGAATCAAGGAAGTAGAACCTGGTTTTCATCCGGTGTATCTGATCTATCGTAAAAGTGCTCATAAGACTCGTGCGGTAGAAAACATCATTTCACTGGCAGAGAACCTTCGATGGGATCCAGAAACCGAAACGCTTTGTGAAAAGAGCGTGAAGGCGGATAGCTGATTGCGGATTTGAAGCTAATCACCAATCTATTTAACCGGGATCGCCGAACGTGCTTTTGAAGGTCTACCGTTGAGTTGCCCAGAGGGGAGGGCGCATGTTGGACAGGATTGCCAACGTAGTTCCGTACGTAGCATTTCTTGTTGCGCTCTTTTTCGTGGAACTGCAGTTGTTTGGTGTGGAGGATGCGCTGTTGGGCGTTATCTTCCAGTCGTTCGCTCGAACAATGGTTGAGTCTGCAGGGCTTTCGTTTGTTAATTACCTAAAGCATGCAGCGTTGTTCCTTGTGATGAGCCTCTGCTCGTCGCTTGCAGGCCTTCATCCCGTGCTGCTGGTGGCGGGCAGTGCAGTATATATGTTCTGCATTACCTTGATGAACTCCGATGATTACCTCCCTCGAAATTTCTTCATGTTGGGCCTGGGCTTTCTGTTGCTGGAGATTTACCCCATTTCTGCACATGAGATACCTATGCGCATGGTGGCAACGTTGTTTGCCGTTGCCTGCACCACTGCTTTTATTTACGCTATGCGCTATTTCTCGGCGCGAAGCGAGATAACGCAAGATCGAGGCTTTGTGATGAGGGCATTCGATGACATCGGATTTCAGTTGATCGATCTTTCGACCCTCGACGTGAGCAAGCTCGACGCTCATAGGGTGTATGACATTACTCGAGAGTATTGCAACAAGGAATATGGCAATGTGTTTCGCCAGGGTGGCGTATTGAGCGGGCGGCAACGGTATACGTTTTCGCTTTTGATATGCGCTGAGCAAATAGCCGATATGATGCACGGCGCCTCACGCAACGTGCATTCCATGGAGCAGGCGGAGCGTGATTATCTGCTTGATCTTTCTGAAGTGTTTTTGGGTTTTGGGCAAGGACGCATTAAGCAGGTCCGTGCCATGATATCGGCGCTTCAGGAATTTCTTGATACTCATCGACTGGAGAATCTCGAGCATGATACTGCGTGGCGCGCAACGCTTGAGGCGATGATGTACACGCTGAGCGACAGCAAAGCTTCGCGCGATAATTCGACGCCTTTTGTGCTGGGGATTCGCTATCGCCTGCACTTTATCAAGGACAACCTCAGCTTGAAGAACTCTCAACTCAGGTTTTCTATCCAACTTGGTGTAATCGTTGGGACCTCCTTCGCGGTTTCTGAGCTCATGCTGCTCTATATGGATACGCACTTCGGAGCCTGGATTCCCATCACTTCGTTCCTGATGATGAACACGTACCGTGATGAAACAATGAGAATGATGGGCAAACAGCTTTTGGGCATGCTGGTTGGCATGGCAGTGTTCGTTGCCGTTACCCATTTCATTCCCGAATCCGTTCGAATACTGTGCGTTCTTGTTATGGGCTATGGCGTAATTTTGATGAACTTCGGTCCAGCGGTTTCTATGGCTGCTGGTACGCAGCTGGCGCTTGCTGCCTTGTATCCCACCATGTCGCTTGGAGATACGCTGATGATGCGTTTGGTGTTTGTTCTCCTGGGAACCCTCGTGGTGTTGTCCATCATTTTCGTTTTCTTGCAATCACGCAGATCCATGACGATTTCTCATAAGATGATCGAAATGGAGCGCGTGGACGAAAGGCTGCTGGCACAGATACGAATCGATATTGATCATGGGCAAGCCGACAGCGATCGAAGCATTCAGTTGCTGTATTACCTCCATATGAATGCCTCGATTTTGGGTTCGTTGGCCAATAAAGTTGACGTTACCATGGCAGACGAGGTGAAGCGGCTCATTGAAGCGAATTATCAGTTTGCTATGGATGCCGCCCATGCCATTGTGTTCTTGAACTCAGATATCAAAAAGCAGCGCTTTGCGCACCTGAAGGGAACCACAAGCAAGCTCCGACTTAAGATCGATGACTTACCACTGGAGAAAAGCGACGCTGATTAAGCGAGCGCTGAAGGCATAGTCTCATCTTCGATAGCATCGAGGGTTGGAAGCGGGATCTATGCGAATAAGGTATTCAGTCTGAAGAGTGCTTGTCTCTGGTCAGATCTGGGAGAGGCAGATACGGTTCTGCCGAGTTTTTCAATAAGGTTTAGCAAACCTAAGCCGCCTTCCCGCCCTCCTCTGGATAGCAAGAGGCAGGAAGGCGGCTTATTAATGGGCCTTGACGCTATTCGTCGATGAAGAGGTTCGAAGCTTCGTCCTTGTAGGGCTGGATGGATTCGATCATTTTCGTAAGCTTCTTCTCGAATTTTTTGATGGAGTCCTTGCCTACGGGTAGCCAGAGGGGCAGGGGGTCCGATGAGCTAACCACCTTGTAGACGAACTCGGCAGCCTTTTGAGGATCACCGTGTTGCTGGTAATTGTGGCCCAGGCAGAACTCTTCCGCGCCGCGAGCTGGCGTGTTGTCGTATGCCTCAAGGGGAGTATTGGGTGTGCGGATGGAAGTTCCGTCGAAGAAGTTGGTACGGAACATGCCTGGCTCCACCACCATGCTCTCAATGCCAAAGGGCTTCATTTCCAACGAAAGCACTTCGCTTACTGCGGCAACGGAGAACTTCGTTGCGTCGTAGAGAGCTCCGCCAGGATCGCAGGCAAAGCTAGCCATGGATCCGATGTTCACAATGCGTCCTGAGCCCTGGTTGCGCATATGAGGCAGTACTGCGCGGGTGACATTCATCATGCCGAATACGTTGGTGTCGAAGATGGCGCGCGTTTCCTCATCGGTGGTTTCTTCAAGCGATCCGAAGATTCCGTACCCTGCATTGTTCACCAAGACATCGATGCGCCCGAATTCCTCAATTACCTGATTTACGGCTTCTTTGATTTCAAGTTGGTTCGTCACGTCGAGCTTTACGGGCAAAAACTGCTCAGATTCCCCGAAGGCTGCCTGTACGGCTTCCGGCTTGCGAGCGCCTGCTGCGACGCGGCAACCATGATCGAGCGCTGCTTGGGCGAATGCCTTGCCGAATCCTCGGCTTGCGCCGGTGATAAGCCAAACGGGTGTTTCCATTTCAGTTCCTTTCTTCGCGCGTCTGCCTACGAAGAACAAGAAGCCGGGCAGTCGCTCGTATTCATGCTCTGCGGGTTAACTTGACTGCGATACCTTATCGGAGAGCGTAGCAATGCTGTCGCTGCTCTTCTTGATTTTAGCTTCAATGCGGGTTTTTTCGTCGCCCGTTGCCGGGGTGGGTTGGTAGTTGTTTGAATTGGAAACAGAAGAAATCGAGCAGGGGATAACGTTGATGTTGTCGTCGGTGGCAACGTCGTTGCCCGTTACCGTGAACGTTTGCTGGAAAATCATGCAGTCCTTATCGGATGGGTTGGGATTGCCGCCGAAGCAGAAGTTGCCCAAACTGTATACGATGTAGCGGCCGTTGTATTTCTCGTATCCCTGTATTACGTGAGGATGCGACCCGATAACAAGATCGGCTCCTTCATCGACAGCGATGTGCCCCAGCTGGATTTGCGTTTCGTTGGGGACCGTTTCCTTTTCGGTGCCCCAATGGAAATAGACGGCAACGAGCTGGGCTCCATTTTCCTTGGCGGTTTTGATGTTCTGCTTGAGTTCGTCTTGGATATCGAGATGTTTCGCCAGTTCGTAGGTTCCGATAAGTGCCACCTTCACGCCGTTGACATCACGATAATCGATGCGATCGTAGCCAAAGGTTCCGATTCCCGCGTTTTCCAGGGCGGAAATAGTGTCGGTGTAGCTTTGCTCGCCGTAATCGCGCGAGTGGTTGTTGGCAAGCGATGCCGTTTCGACGTTGCCTTTCACGAGGATTTGTGCGTAATCGGCAGGGCCCTTGAAGGCGAAGGTCTTGTCCTGGCGCGTGGAGGAGGTTGTTAGGGTGCCTTCCATGTTCACCACGGTGAGATCGTCGTTTTTGAAGATGTCGGCAACGTTGGCAAGGAAATAGGATGGATCGTCAACCGCTTCGTATTTAGTGTTGAAGCTGGTATCGGAGCTGAAATTGACATCGGTGCCCAAGGTGCAGTCGCCAGCGAACGTTACGGTAAGCGTGGTGGGCGCTGCTGCTGTATCGGTGGCGGCAAGCGTTTCTTCTTGGGTGCTTTGGTCCGAGCCGCTAAGAGCTCCGACCAGGGTGGTCACGAGAAAAACGACGACAACGAGCGCCGCCGCTCCGCCAACGAAAAAGGGCAGGTTGCTGCGCTTCTTCGAGTAGCCATGGCGAACGTAGGTGCTAGTTCCCCGGCGAGGCGTGAGCGTCTGGTAGGAATGCTGTTCGTGGATAGGCGTGCGGCTTGTTCTGCGGGAAGACGGGGCAGTTCGATAGCTGGAAGCATGTTGCTGGCTGGGGCGTTGCCGGCTTCGCTGCTGCGGCTGCTGCCAACGGTTCTGCTGTTGGTGCGAGCGCGGTGATTGCGTTGATTGACGCGGATCGGTACGGAAGGCGTTTTGGGGCGGTTGCGTGAAGGATCCTTCCGAATAATCGGATGTGTGGCTGGCCTGCCGGCGAGGTGCGGGACGTCCGTCTATTTGGTGACGTTGCGTGGTGCAATTGCCGTGCGTTTGGGCGCGGCGATTCGTGTTGCGTTCGTTCATGGGGTTCCTTTTGTTGTGTGATGAAACCATGGTACCAAAGCTCGCCATTATCAGGGCGGATGTGATCTTAGCTTTCCTTGAGTGAATTGTGTGAATGGGGAGAGAGGCTCATATACTGGAGGGTAGAAGCGGTGCTTGGCATCAGTGTCGCAAGTGGGTTGAAGGAGAGAAGAGGCGTTGCTCATGGGGGAAGGCTCATCGTTCGCAAAATTGGCACGAGCAGCATTGTGCGTAGTGGTCGCGATGGTCCTGGCGCTCTTCCCTTTGGTTCTTTGTTCGTGCGACTCGCCTGATCGAAAAACCCATGTTACCGTTTCGGTGTGGGACGATTCGGTGCTCACCTCGGGGTTTGCTCGGTACGTTGAAGAGCAGAACCCTGATTATGAAATAGAGTGGATCGTGGGGGATGACTCCCTTGATTTCTATGACTATCAGGCAAAACATGGATCACTGCCCGATGTTATCTTGGCGAAGGATTTCAACCGCGTAAGCGCTGAATCGCTGTCTGCCTCGCTCTACGATCTTGGCGGAACGGATATCGCTGCGTTGTATGACGAAGATACGCTTAGATCGATTCCCGGGAATTCGGATGCAGTGAAATACTTGCCAGGTGCAAGTGGCTTTGAAGGCATAGTGATCAACAGCTACCTATTCGATTTGTACGGCATTGCCGTCCCGAACGACAAACAGTCGTTTGTCGAGGCGTGCAAGTCTTTCTCGGAGAAGGGAATTGAGCCGCTTGCTGCCGGTATGGCCGACACCGAAACCTGCTATGAGGTTATGCAGGGATTTGCCGATGCTTCGTTGGTGTCCGAGACGGAGGACTTCTTGAGCCAAGTATTGAAGCGTGATTCAAGCTCGGTTTCCGTAGATGCATCCTCGTTCCCCGATGCGCTTTCGTATTTGGGCGATCTTATGGCCCAGGGTGTTATCAGTTCTGAGGATTTTAGCGAAACACCTGATCAAGCTGAACAGAAATTCTTAGACGGAAAAGCGGCAATGCTGTTTTTGCCCGACGGTCAGGCCTCATCGTATGGTGCCCAGCATAATATGACCGTAAGGGCCCTGCCGTTTTTCGGAGACTCTTCGAGCTGGGCATTTGCTCAGCCGGTGTTCGTGGGGATGGTCAGTGACGTGAAGACCCAGGGGGTTGCCTCTACTGCGAGTGACGAGGTAGTGCATAAAGCTGCGGTTGATGTGCTTTCGAGCATTATGAGCGTCGATGCCCAGAATTATTATCTAAGTCTGTATGGCATAGATAAATTGGTATCCACTTCTGCCGAAGACACGATTCAGCTTCCCGATGCGCTATCTTCCCTTTCATCGAGCCTGGAAGAGGGAAGCGTGCGAACGTTTCTACCTAATCGGCTAGCATCGAATGCGGTTGGTGAAACGCTCTCGGACGTTGTGGAGGGAGAGGTTGACGCTGCGGGAGCCCTTGATGAAGTAGAGGGGCTGTTGAAAGCCGAGCAGTCTGAGGACAAGAAGGTGCTCACTTCATTTTCCGAGGGCGTGAGCGGTCTCTTCGATGATGCGAAGGGCAATGTTGCTGCCCTGGATATCGCTCAGGTGTCTTCGCAGGCGCTGAGCACAGATGTCTTTGTTGTTTCGCCCCATGCTGCGCGTTGCCCCCTGTATGCAGGGGATAAAACGGCAACGGATTTGGCTTATTCGGTTGCAAAGATGCCTGTTGCCGTGGTGTCTCTTTCAGGGGATGAGCTTACCGAGTATCTTTCGCGCTGCGTGGCAGCGGCAAGAAGTCCCTACGATTTGCCGGTGGTAAGTGGGCTGCATTTGGAGATAGGTCAGAAAAACGGCTCTTATCAGCTTGAATCGGTGACAAAGATCACCTCATCAGGCCCTCAGTCCGGAGGAACCGATACCTCTTCAGCTAATGAAGGGCGAGAGTCGACGGTCGACTTGCGCTCCGGAGAAACGTATACCGTAGGCATTTCATCGTTTTCTTGGGAAACGGAATTCTCTGAAGCGGGTGCTTATGGTCCTATTGGGCAGGAAGGTTCCTTGCAGGATGTTTGGGTAGGCGCATTTCGCGATGGCGAGGTTGCCGGCTTGCCTGCCTATCAGGATTACTTTGCTTTTTCCTAAGGTGCTTTCGGTGTATTCTGACTCTGATAAACGTGTAAGAAAGGTAATCAGAGCATGATCATAAAGAAGACCCCTCATCAGATTGAGGAAATGGCTGAAGCGGGCCGCTTGTCCGCTAAGGTTTTGCGCGAAGTGGGTGCGCGGGTGAAGCCGGGTGTATCTACCGCCGAGCTTGACCGCATTGCCGAGATGATTATCCGCATGGAAGGCGGTATCCCCGCTTTCAAGGGGTACGGTGGATTCCCTGGCAGCATTTGCGCGTCGGTGAACGACCAAATCGTTCATGGCATCCCCTCTAATTCCGTCATTCTCCAGGAGGGCGATATCCTGTCCATTGATACGGGCGCTATTGTGAAGGGCTGGGTTGGCGATAACGCTTGGACGTATCCGGTTGGCAAGATCTCTCCTGAAAAGAAGCGTTTACTCGAGGTTACCGAGCAGTGTATGTGGGCTGGCATCGAGGCTGCTCGCCCAGGCAATCATCTGGGTGATATCGGTCATGCTATCCAGGAGATTGCCGAGCGTGCTGGCTATGGCGTTGTGCGCGAGTATGTGGGCCATGGCGTGGGTCGCGATATGCACGAAGACCCCAACGTTCCCAACTATGGCAGAAAGCATACCGGCATTAAACTTGAGCCCGGCATGGTTATCGCTATTGAGCCCATGATCAACATAGGCACATATAAAACCAAGGTTATGAGCGATGGCTGGCTTGTTTGCACGCGCGATGGTAAGCCCTCTGCTCATTTCGAGAAGACCGTTGCCATTACCGAAGACGGCCCCCGTGTTCTAACCACGGAACCTGATTATCGCCGCCCGGTAAACAAATAACTCTGACGTGAGACTGAGCAGCTCGTTTTGGGCTGCGTTCGACCGTCGTCTTACCATCGATTGGCACATGGCCCAGCTTTGCGCCAATGGTTCCTTAAGCGTCTCTGCGGAGACGCTTTTTTGTTGCTTGTTTGGCAGCTCGCGGCAGTGAATGCGCTTGAGGTGAGGGGTTTGGGGCGAGGGGTTTGCGAGGCGGGCTGCCACGCGCGGCCATTGCCCATCGAAGCACCCCCCCCTGGTGTTTCGGCTCTGTTTCCAGGTTATTGAGCGCTCTGTTAACTGCCCATCTATCTGCGTTTTTGGATTAATACGCGAAACTTAAGCTTTTGACCTGGTGTTTTATGAATTTCTATCCAGATCAATAGGCGCTAGTGTTAAGCGTGCGTTTCGAAGCTTTTGACCCTTTGTTAAACAGGACACATTGCGCTTGCCGCGGGCAAAAGCGGTTCTAATATGAGCCTGTCGAGTTCAACGAAGAGCTTGACTGCATGAATTGCATTCGATGCGAAGCCCTTAAAGGACATCTCAGTGAGTGCAACATACGAATGGCTCAATGGCGAGTCTCTGGCAGCTGCGTAAGTGGCTGGCGCAAGAATATCGATCTTACGCAAAAGGAGTGATCGCCTTATGACACCGCCAACAGATGCCGCCGTTTTGGGCGGCGTAACCGCTGAATCGAAAGAATACTTTGAAAAGCGCTCCCTCAAGAAGGGCGCCGTGAACTGGGTGCTGCTTATGAGCTTAGGCGTCGCCTACGTAATCTCCGGAGACTTTTCTGGATGGAATTACGGCATAGGTTACGGCGGCTGGTTCGGAATGCTTATCGCGTTCTTGGTTATGGGGGCCATGTATTTGTTCATGGTACTCGGCTTGGCTGAAATGTCATCTGCTATGCCTGCGGCTGGTGCTGGCTATGGATTTGCCCGCCGCGCTATGGGCAAGGTGAGTGGCGCGCTGACTGGGTTCGCCATACTAATCGAGTACACGATTTGCCCCGCTGCCATTTCGACGTTTATTGCTGCGTATGTGCATGCGTTGGGGTTGTTTGCCGATATTCCCTCGGTCGCCATTATCGGGTTCTTCTTTATCGTTTTCGTCGGAATTCACCTTGTCGGCGTCGGCGAGGCATTGAAGATCGTATTTGGCATTACCGCTATCGCTATGATCGCCCTTATTGCTTTCATCGTTGGCATTGCGCCTCACTTCGAAGTGGTAAATCTCTTCAACATTGCTCCCGCTGTAGACGGCGGCTCGGCTCTTCTTCCCTTTGGCGTCGCCGGCGTGATCTCCGCTCTTCCATTCGGCATCTGGCTCTTCCTTGCCGTAGAAGGCGTTCCCCTGGCAGCGGAAGAATCCGCAAACCCGAAGAAGGATATGCCCAAGGGCATTATCGGCGCAATGCTGACCCTGATGGTAACCGGTGCCCTGGTCCTGTTCCTTACTGCAGGTGGCGCTGGTGCTGAGTTTGCCGGTGCTGCAGCTGCTCCGCTGGTTGACGCATTGAATGAAGTTGGAGAAGGTCCTCTTGCAACGTTTGTGAACTATGCCGGTCTGGCTGGTCTGGTTGCTTCGTTCTTCTCGACGGTATTTAGCGGATCTCGTCAAGCTTTCGCTCTTTCCCGTGCTGGCTACTTGCCCAAGTTCCTTTCCGTTACGGGTTCTCGCAAGACCCCGTTTGTCGCCTTGCTTGTATTGGGCACCATTGCCTTTACCTTGGCCGCTGTGGTTCAAGACGGCGACATCCTTCTGAACATGGCGGTATTTGCCGCATGCGTTTCCTACGCAATGATGAATCTCTCCCACATCATCTTGCGCAAGAAGGAGCCAGGCATGGAGCGAGGCTTCAAGGCACCTGGCGGAATTGCCCTTACCGGCATTTCTTTCGCTCTTTCTCTGGTGGCTATCGTTTCGACCTTCACGGTTGATGCATTCGCCGCAGGCTGCACCCTTGCGGTACTTGCAGGACTGATGGTGTACTTCTTCGCTTATTCCCGCAAGCACTTGGTAGGTAATGCGCCCGAAGAGGAATTTGCCGCACTGAAGGCTGCAGAAGCTGAGCTGGGTTAGACCGTTGCCGCAGGAGCGCTTGGCTCCTGCGGCACGTATCCCCGCATTGAGGGGAAGGAGATGCTGTGATTGATTCGGTGATTTTCGACTGCGATGGAACGCTGCTCGATTCGATGCCTGCATGGCATGCGCTGCAGGAGCGGTTTGCCCAAAGGGCGGGGATTGCTCTCAACCCCATGCAATTGGTTCGTCTGAATGCGAACACCCTTCCCGAAACAGCGGCTTTTTTCCATCGGGAATGTGGCTTGGGTGGCTCGGACGAAGAAGTTCTGAACGATGCCCGTCAGATCCTTCTTGATGAGTACCGCAATGCCGTTCCTGCCCGAAGTGGTGCAGTGGAGCTTGTCCGTCGGCTGAGCGGCGAAGGCGTGAAGCTTGCAGTTGCCTCGTCGAGCCCCATTGATTTCCTGCAAGCAGGCCTGGAGAGAGCGGGCATATTCGACCTATTCGATGTGGTTGCCTCTGCGGAAGACGAGGGTAGAACGAAGGCAGACCCCCAGTTCAGCGCGAGTGTCGCTTTCAGGCTGGGGGCAAAACCCGCTAATAGCTGGTGCGTTGATGATTCGGCGTATGCGTTGAGGGCAATGGCGCAAGCGGGGTTTATGACTTTGGGCATTTACGATTCCGATAACGCAGGCACAAAAGAGGATCTTCGTGAAGCGGCGGATAGCTTCATAAACGGTTTCGAAGAATTGGATTACGAATGCTTTGCGCGCGGCTGGAAAAGAGAGAGCGTTGCCATCCGTTGATGGAAGCGAACAGAAGAGCTGACGTAGAGCCGAACAAACATGAGTGAGAGGAAGAAAATGGATTGCAAGAGTGAAGATGTTGGAATCCTTGAATCGAATAGCTTCAATGTTGCCAATATTGATTCTCTAGAAGGCGATTTGAAGAGCCTGGTTGAGCGCCGAGCGGTGTTGGGCCCATGCTATCGCCTGTTTTATCAGAAGCCTTTGCATTTGGTACGCGGCAAGGGAACTCGTCTGTTCGATGCCGACGGTACTGAATATCTTGATATGTACAACAACATTCCTTCAATGGGTCATAGCAACCCGGCAATTACCGAGGCGGTTACTGGTCAGCTGCAGCTGCTGAATACGCATACTCGCTATGTGCACGAGAACATCTTGGACTATGTCGAGGACTTGCTTTCAACTATGCCCGGGGAAATCGATCGCGTAATGTTCATGTGCTCGGGTTCGGAAGCCAATGACCTGGCGGTGCGCTGCGCTCAGCTTTATACAGGCGGTGAGGGAATCATCGTTACCGGCGAAGCGTACCACGGCAATACGGCTTTGATCTCGGGTCTTTCCCCGTCGATCGGTAAAAGCGTTGCCATGAGCCGGACCATGCGCATGATTCCTTCCCCTGACACGTTCAGGTTGGAAACCGACGATTTGGGTGCATGGATGTGCGAGCAGATCTCCATCCGGATCCAGGACATGCGTCGCCACGGCATCAAGTTTGCCGGCGTGTTGTTTGATGGCATCTTTTCCTCCGACGGTGTTATTCCTGGTACGCCGGGCTTCTTGAAACCAGTTGTTGATTTGGTTCACAAAGAAGGTGGCGTGTACATTGCCGACGAGGTGCAGCCAGGGTTCTGCCGTACCGGCGATGCCTTCTGGGGTTTTGCGCGTCATGGCATCGTGCCCGATATCGTAACTATGGGCAAGCCCATGGCGAACGGCATTCCTTGCTCTGCCATGGCAATAAAGAGCGAGGTCCTCGATGCGTTTGCGCAGGACAACCCCTACTTCAATACGTTCGCTGGAAACCCTGTTTCCATGGCGGCGGCGCAGGCGGTTCTTAACTACATCCGCGAAAACGACATTTTGGAGCACACCCGCGCTATGGGCGAAAAGCTTCGCGCTGTCGTGAGCGACATTGCAACACGTCACCCTCAGCTTGCCGATGTACGTGGTGCCGGCTTGTTCACCGGCATAGAGGTGGTTCGTCCCGGCACCAAGGAAGCCGATCGACCTTTCGCCGTTTCCCTTATCGAAAAGCTGCGTGAGAACCATGTGCTTATTTCCCTGTGCGGTCCTTACGGCAATGTGCTGAAGGTTCGTCCGCCGTTGGTGTTTGACGACTCCGATCTCGATATGTTCGCAAGCGCCTTGGAAGCCTCGCTTTCTCAGCTTGAGGCTTAGCGCATGACGCTCGTCCTGTTTTGATGAGCGAGTTTGAAAGGATACCCCTCATGGCAAATAATTTTGAGAACCCCGAAGTATTTATGGAAGTGGCAGAAGCGGCAGCTGGGCACTATGTCGATTCGTACGCGGTGAAGCTCCTTGCTTTTTCCGAGAATGCTACGTATTTGGTGCACGACCCTGCAACCGATGAAAAGCTGTTTGTGCTGCGTGTTGGGCGCCCTGGCTATCATACGCGCGAAGAATACGAAAGCGAGATAAGCTGGCTTCGCCAGATCAATGACTATACGCCGCTTAAGGTTGCCAATCCCATCCCCGCAACCGATGGCTCTTACATTCAGGAGATCGAAAAGGATGGGGTAACGTACTTCTGCATTGCGACTGAATTTTTAACGGGCGAAACGCTGGAGCACGATAACTCTCCAGAAGCGGCTCCCGCCCATTTCCGAACACTTGGGGAGACGACGGCCTACCTGCATCGCCAAACCGAGATTTGGAATGGAACCAAGGATATCAAGCGCTTTCACTGGGATTACGAGAACATGATTGGTGAAAATGCTGTTTGGGGCAATTGGCGTGATTATCCCGATCTGTACCCAGAGGCGGAGGCGAAGATCGAGCGCTGCTGCCAGATCATCAAGGCACGATTGGACCGCTATGGCAAAACCGATCTGAACTATGGTGTTATCCATGCCGACTTGCGCGACACCAATATTTTGGTCGATGGCGATGTGATCAAGGTTATCGACTTTGACGATTTCGGTTTTGGCTGGCATCTGCACGATCTGGCGGGTGCGCTGACCTTCATCGAGGACAGGGAAGATGTTCCCGATTTGGTGAACGCTTGGCTTGACGGATATCGCAAGGTTCTTCCTTTTACCGACACCGATTTCGTGGAAATCGATACATTCATTTTGCAGCGTCGCATCCAGATGATGGCGTGGATGGGAAGCCACCAAGATTCCACCCCTGTTCAGGGGTATATGCAGGGCTACATGGAGGGCACCATGAGTTTAGTGGAGCGCTACCTGCGCCTTTTCGGCTAAACACAGACTGCGCGACCAGTTTAGACCCAGCTACCTCTGTGCATCGAGGACATTTCCCGAAGGCTTTGCCGCTTTGCGGTTTGCCAATTCGCATAAACGAAAGAGAGAACACTTATGAAGGAAATAGAGATCATCATCAATGGCGACAAGCTTGAACGTGTAAAGCGCATCCTTTCAGCTTTTAGCAAGAACGGTATTTTTGTCAGCCAGGGTTTTGGCTACGGTCATCAGCAGGGTTACCACCAGGTGTATACGCGCGACGATAATCGTGGCGTGAATATGCTCCCCAAGGTTTCGGTTCGTACCGTGGTGGCGGATGATTTGGTGGACCCAATCGTGAACGAGATGGTTTCGAGCATGGGCAACGCGACCTTTGGCGATGGCAAGATCTTCATAAAAGACGTCGCAGAGGCAATCCGCGTACGAACCGGCGAAACGGGTGATGCGGCGTTGTAGCGGAAGGCCTGATGGCTTTGGGATCCCAATAGCACGAAGCGGCTCTGTTCTCCTGGAATCAGGTGGGCAGAGCCGCTTTGCGTTGGGGAGGGGTTGTAGTTGAACTTGGGTTGGCGCGCTGTTTTCGGCGGTTTTGCGTTCAGGCGACAGGTGCGGGCAGAAGCGGTTGGTTGCGCCTGTGCGCGCAGGGTGCGTGGGATTCGTTAGGCGTAGAAAGGTGCGCACCTTCTTATGAAGGGCGGTTAATGGCTTGCTTCGTATCCCAGGATAATTGCTTCGGCGACTTCCGCTAGGGGCTTGCGTGTGTTCATTGAGATCTTGCGCATGCGGCCGAAGGCCTCTTCTTCCGTTGCCCCTGCTTCAATGAGCAGGCATTTTGCCTTATCGACGAGACGTCGCGATTCCATACGCGTCTTTAGTCGATCGAGCTCGCCCTGCAGCTGCTCTTCTTGCTTGAATCGGCTGGTGGCAACCTCGATGGCCGCAACAAGGTCTTTTTCAGCGAAAGGTTTCGTTACATAGCCAAACACGCCCATTTTCGATGCTTCCTTGACCTTGTCTGCCTGCGCGTAGGCGGTAACCATCACGACGGGGCATAACTGCGCTTGCGCGATCTCCTGCGCCGCTGCGAACCCATCATCGCCATCCATGTGTGCATCCATGAGCGTGCAATCAGGCGCAAAGGCGAATGCCTTTTGAACCGCCTCACGTCCACTGCGGGCTTCCGCGACAACTTCGTAGCCTAGGTCCTGCAGGGTTTCCTTAAGATCCATGCGAATGATTGCTTCGTCTTCTGCTATTAGGAGCTTCATTGTTCCTCTTTTGGTGTTTGGGTTTGCTCGATAAGGATGGAGTTGGGTATTTCAAATGCGAAGCATGCTCCAATGGGCGTTGCAACTTCTTCGAGCTCGCTTCGAAGATCATCTTCGATAAGAGTGCGCATAAGGGTCAGTCCCATGCTGGTTTGCCCTTGGATGGTGAACCCGTTCGGTAATCCGCATCCGTCATCGCCAATGGTCACGCGCAATCCCTTTTCGGTTTGCTCGAGACTGATGTTCACGTTCCCCTGCGTTTCTTCGGCGAATCCATGTTCGAAGGAATTGCAGGTGATTTCGGCGATGACGAGCGCCAAGCTTATGGAAACGGATCCGGGAATGAAGCGTGGGGCACCGGTTACCGTGACGCAAAACCGGTCTGAGTCGCCGCACATACTGGTTTTGACCTGCTGCGATACGCGTCTGGCGAGTTCGATGGCGTCCACCTGCTCTTTGGTGGCTTCGGAAAGCATTTCGTGCGCTATCGCCATGGAGCGAAGACGCCCCGCCGCTTCAACCAAGACGCTCCTTGCCTCTTCGGAGGGGCAACGGCGGATGTGCAAGCGCATCAGCGATTCGACGGTTTGTAGATTGTTCTTTACCCGATGGTGCACTTCGTGGATAAGGGCGTCCTTCACGCGTATCTCGCGGGCGAGTTCTTGCTCTCGCCCTTCCGCAGCAGGCTCGCTAGGTTCAGTATTCTTTTCCACGGTGAGCCTCCTTCGATTTACGCATGCTTCCGCTGACGATTGTAGAAAGGAGGTATTTCGAGTCGGTTTCTCTACGGTTTCCAAACGGTTCGTTTTTGACGCGTAGGCTCGAACGGGCGGGTGTGGCTGGTTTGCGCTCCATTTGGTTTGCGGGTCGTGCCTTGAGGTGCCCGGATTGGCGTGCAGTGAAAATGCCCCAGTTTTGCGCTGCTCCCGACCATGAAGGAGGGGCAGCTGCTAAAAGCGGGGCATGGTAAGGCGAAGTGGAGTTTGCCTTGGCTCAGGCAAACGGTTCCGGCTATGAGCGTTTCGGTTACGAGAAGAATACGCGCGAAGTGCGACCGTAGAACGATTCTGCCTTATAGCGCAGCAGCACGGTTGGCTCTTCGCCTGACTGGACGATAACGCGGCGGATGGGGCGATCGATGGGGATGAGCTCACCATCGATGAACATGGTTGCCTCGCGATTTGCGCTCGAAGGGTCCATTGCGATTTCAACGATATCGGAAGGACCGGTAACCAGCGCTCGAGAGTGCAGGGAATGGGGTGCGATGGGCACTACCACCAGGCCGCTATAGCCAGGAGCAACCAGCGGGCCACCTGCGGAAAGGGCGTAAGCGGTAGATCCCGTTGCGGTGGCAACGATAAGGCCGTCTCCTTTGACATCGGCAACCTTTTCGCCGGCAACCGTGTAGGCGCAGTCGATGACGCGGCCCTGAGCGCCACGGGCAAGAGTGAGTTCGTTCAGACCGAAAAACTGCTGCGAGCCCTTCATGGGGGCATCGGGACCGCCATTGGCCCCCTCGTCGCCTTCGCAGAAAACGTCGATGCGCAGGTTCGTACGGTATTCAGTGGTCAGTTCGCCGGCGAGCGCTGCCGCAACCACCGGAATGATGCCGTCTTCGTTGGAGTTGGCCATGAATCCCAGGTGGCCGAAGTTTACGCCCAGAATGGGGATACGGCGGTATTTGATTTGAGCAGCGGTGCGCAGAATGGTGCCGTCGCCGCCCAACACTACGGCAAGATCGAAGTCGTCGATATTTTCGACGCGGCGTTGGAAAAACTCGGATGAGGCGCGGAGGTCGTCCGTGTCGAATGCGGTGAATTCGACGCCCTGGGATGCCAGGTATACCTCGAGGAGCAGCGCTGACTCGAGCGCCTTGGGGTTGTAATTATTGCGAACAATAAGAATGCGCATAGATTATTCCTTAGTATGGTTCCCTGGAATCTGAACAATTATAGACAACCTTGAGGACCAATGGCCAACGACTCTAAAGACAGCATACTTAAAAATACGGGGCTCATTACCCTGTGCACGCTTGGCTCCCGCGTAACGGGGCTTTTGCGCACGTGGGCGATGGCGTTCGCCCTGGGCAACACGTTGCTTACCTCGGCATATCAGATTGCATACAATATGCCTTCCATGATTTACGAGTTGGCAGCTTCGGGCCTTCTTGCCACAGCGTTTTTGCCTTTGTATCTGCTGCAGAAAGAAAAGAAAGGCAATGGGGAAGCCTATAAGTTTGCCTCGAATATCCTGACTCTTACCATTGTGCTTTTGGGCATTCTGGCGCTTGCATGCTCGGTGTTTTCTCCGCTGGTCATCGAAACGCAGACTTTTACCGTCGGGCAGGGCGACTCGAAGACTCTCGCTATTTTCTTCTTCCGTATCTTTGCTATCCAAATCTTGTTCTATGGCGTTGGCGCGGTTATTACGGGCATTTTAAACGCCGAGCGAACCTATCTCATGCCGTCGTTGGCGCCGGTCATGAACAACATCGTGGTAACCGTGGTGATGTTCGGTTTCGTGCCACTTTCTGCTTGGAACGGGGAGTTTGCGCTGTGGTGGCTGGCTATCGGCACCTCGCTGGGCGTGTTGTGCCAGTTCGGCATCCAGATTCCCGCATTGGTGAAGCAGGGTTTTCGCTATCATCCTCACATCAATTTGCGCGATCCTATGATCAAGGAAGCGCTTAAGGTTGCCGGCCCAATGTTCCTCTACATTGCGGGCACCATGATTACTTTCAGCTGCCGCAATGCGTTCTCGCTTGAAGCGGCGCCGAACGGCCCTTCCACTTTGAACTATGCATGGACGTGGTACCAGCTTCCCTATGGCGTTATTGCCGTTTCGCTATCTACCACGTTGCTTACTGAGTTGTCCGACTGCGCGGCGCGTGAGGATTGGGAGGGGTTCCGAGGCTTTATCCGTTCGGGCCTGCGTTCGACCTTTTTCCTCATCATTCCGTTGGCGCTGTTGGTGGGTGCCTTGGCTCAGCCGCTGATGCAGCTGTTCCAGGCGGGCGCCTTTACCGCCGATGAGGTTAACAACGTCGGAAGCATCCTTGCCGTATGGGTTTTGAGTTTGCCGTTCTATGCGGGGTACATGTATATGTACCGTGTGTTTGCGGCATTGCGCAGTTTCTTGAAGTTCGCCCTTATCGATTTTGCTGTGCGTTTTGCCCAAGTGGCGGGGTACTGGTATTTGTGCCAGCCCGATGTGCTGGGGCTGGCCGGCATTCCCGTTGCCGATCTCGGGTTCTATGCGGTGATGTTCGTGGTGTGCTCGTTCATCGTGCGCGGCAAGGTTGGCAGCTATGGCAATCGCAGCATTGTGGCTATGGTGGTCAAAACGGTTGTTGCCAGTGTGGTTGGCGCTGTGGCGGCAGGCGTGCTTGCCAACGGTATGGGTGCGCTGCTTGCTGGCGTTGCCATCAGCGCGGTTGTAAAGGCGATTGCCATCCTGGCTGTTTCGGGCATCGTGGGCTTGGTAGTTTCCTTCGGTTTGTGCAAAGTGTTGCGGGTGGAAGAGTTCGCAGTGCTCTCTCGCATCGGTAGCAAGTTTGCTGGCAAGCTTGGCCGTGGCAAGAGGGGTAAACACGTGGCGTAAAAGCGCCAATGTTACGAATCTGAAAACACTTCGAAACAGAGATTTCGCGCGGTTCCTTCTCGCTAATATAGAAAAGCGTTTGAAAGCAGTTTTGTGCCTTCAAGCGCTTTTTTGTTTTTAGCGTTCATTCGTTCACGAAGGAGAATCATGGCAAAGCATATCTTTGTGACTGGCGGCGTTGTTTCTTCCCTGGGCAAGGGCATTACGGCGGCATCGCTGGGTCATCTGCTCAAAGCCCGTGGATACAAAGTAACCATGCAGAAAATGGATCCCTACCTGAACGTGGATCCGGGCACTATGAGCCCCTTCCAGCATGGCGAGGTATTCGTTACCGACGACGGACATGAGGGCGACCTTGACTTGGGCCATTACGAGCGTTTTATCGATGAAAGCCTCTCTCGTGAGTCCAATTTCACCCAGGGCTCCATTTACAAGAGCCTGATTGCCCGCGAACGCCGCGGTGATTTCTTGGGTGGTACCGTGCAGGTTATTCCTCACGTTACCAATGCCATCAAAGAGCGCCTGTACCGCATTGCGGAGCAGTCGAACGCTGATATCGTCATCTCCGAAATCGGTGGCACTATCGGCGACATCGAGTCGCAGCCCTTTATCGAGGCGGCGCGCCAGTTTAAAAAGGAGCGCCCCTACGGTGATGTCCTGTTTGTCCATGTGACGCTTGTCCCTTACATTGCCGCAGCTCATGAGGTGAAAACCAAGCCCACGCAGCATAGCGTTAAGGAATTGCGCTCCATTGGCGTTCAGCCTGATTTCATCGTGTGCCGCTCCGACCACGAAATATCTGAGCAGGTTCGAGAAAAGATTGCCCTGTTCTGCGACGTTGCTCCCGAAGACGTGCTTGCCTGCATCGACGCGCCTTCCATCTACGAGGTTCCGCTTTCCTTGTATGATCAGCAGTTCGACACTAAGGTGTTGAAGCGTTTCGGCTTGGAGCAGCCCGAGATTAACCTCGATCCGCTGAAGTCGTTCCTTTCCGCGGCGGATGCCGTTGAGGGCACGGTTGATATTGCGGTGGTAGGCAAATACGTAAGCTTGCCCGATGCCTACCTCTCCATTATCGAGGCGCTTTATCACGCTGGTGTTGCCAATGGCGTTCACGCCGAAGTTCATCTGATCGATGGCGAGGAACTGAATGCCGAAAACGCGGAGGAAACGCTTGGCTCCATGGATGGAATCTTGGTTCCCGGCGGCTTTGGTCAGCGTGCTTTCGAAGGAAAGATTGAAGCGGCGCGCTATGCCCGCGAAAACAACATTCCCTTCTTGGGCATTTGCCTGGGCTTGCAGGCAGCTGTGTGTGAATTCGCTCGCAATGTTGCAGGGCTTGCTGGCGCTACGTCTGCCGAGTTCGATGAGAGCGCCGACTATACGGTCATCGACCTCATGCCCGAGCAGGAAGATGTTGAAGACAAGGGCGGCACCATGCGTCTGGGTGCCTATCCCTGCAAGTTGGAAAAGGGATCCCTTGCCCATGAGGTGTACGGCGAAGAGGTTATCTACGAACGCCACCGCCATCGTTATGAGGTGAACAACGCCTACCGCGACACATTGACGGGTGCCGGGCTGCGCATCTCTGGCCTTTCCCCCGATGGGCGCCTGACGGAAATGGTGGAAATTCCCGGTCATCCTTGGTTCTTGGCAAGCCAAGGTCATCCGGAATTCAAGAGCCGACCCACCAAGCCCCACCCGCTGTTCGTAGGATTCGTTGGCGCGGCCTTGAAGCATCGCGCGTAACATCGGCTGTTTTGCTTTGTAATCGCGAGGGCTCGCTTATTTATGCGGGCCCTCCTTTTCTTTTTTCAGTTCGGCAAGTTCTTTTTTGCGTTTTGCGCTTAGCAGTTTATCGAGGTCGAGCCCCTCTTTTCGGCAGCGGGCAAGGAGAGGTGAGCCCCATCCCTTGGATTGAATGTCCTCGTCGAGTGCATGTTTGAGATCGGGCCAACTTGAAAGCCACTTTTTGATTCGCTCACTGCCGGTGGTTTTTTGCTCATGGGCAAAGAGCCGCTTGCGTATGGCGTCTATGCTCATTTCCTTTTGGAGGAATAAACGTCTAGCCCATGCTTTCGATTGCGCCGTTCGTTCGTTGTGGGCTGCCTCACGGCATCGATCGCTGCAGTATCTCTTTTCTATCCCGCGGTGACCGGCTGTTGAAAAACCTTTGCCACAGCGAGCGCAATAATGAATGCGCGCTTGTCCGATCCCTAACGAGAAGTCGTACCATAGCCAGCTCAAATAGCTCCCGAACACGAAGGGGCCTGTCGATTCGTCGGTCGAGAAAACGTCTACTTGGATATCGTTCATGTGGGCAACGGCGAGTGTTCGACAAAGCAGCCCCAGGATTGGCCGATCTTCTTCGCTGAAGGAAAGCTCCGTTTCGGTGAGAGCGTGATCGCCCGGTCGTTCAGGTTGAGTGGGGGCGGCGTTCCTTTTGCCCGTTGCCGCGCTGGCCTCTTCGGCGAGTTGGGCTCCCGTTTCGATACTGAGGTCAAACGCTCCCATAAGTACGGAAAAATCACTTGCAGCGGGTTCTTCGGCGAATAGCGCGAGGGCTATTTCGAGCGTCGATGGAGGATAGCCGGTTTCGTTTCCAAGCAGGAAGGCGTAGCCGATACGCTCGCCAATCACTTCGCGACGTATAAAGCGGGGGGCGCCAAGCCAATGGGCGTATGACGCGCTTGTGGGGCGGGAGATTAAATACAGCTCAAATGACTTGCCCTCATTGGCTTGCAGTCTCCAATGGGAAAGGCCCGCTAGGATTTTTTGGGCGTTGCGCATCGGAAGCGCTCCTGATGCAAGCTCCGCTGCCAATGTCGCGATGTTGGCTGTCAGCGCTGCGGATGCCCAGAGGGATGTGCTCTCTTCGATGGATTGCAGACGACCTTGCGCACAGAGGTTTACACAAGATGCCGGTTCGCGTGCGATGAGGGGTCCATGCTTCTTCGCGAAATCGATCAAATCGGCGGATTTGACGTGTGTTTGCAGGCGCATAGAGCCGTCTGGCTCTATCGCCGAGCCTGCTGATGCGCAGGAAGCGAGTTCGAGCAAAGTCATCGAGGCACCCGCCGGCTTGCGATGTGGAACTTCTGCGCTTCTTGGCTTTCGGTTGGTTTCTGCTTTCGGGGTGAATAGAACTCCGGAAAAGGGTGCGGCTATTTTGCTTTCCGGCATCTGTTCGCTTCCCTGTGCAGGGTAGGCGTCAAGACCCGTAACCCGCCCAGTTGGGCTTCGGCGCTGAATCAGGGGGTCTGCGGAGATCACGACATTTTCCTTCCGTGAGACTTTTCTGCCGACGTTGATTTTTTTTAAACGGTCAAAATTGCTTTTTCGTGTCCGCGACTAAGCGTACTATACAAATCGCTGAAATGAGCTACGACGAAGGAGAAAGCGATGTACTGCGGCGAGTGCGGCAGCAAGATATCAGACGATGCAAAGTTCTGCCCAGCGTGCGGGGCGAAAACGGAGAAGGCGGCATCTGCGTCTGCCGAGGCTTCTTTCTTTGCTGCTGAGGAATCGGCCAAAGAATCCCCTGCGCCCTGGACGGGTCTTGACCATGGGCCCCTTCAAGCTTCGAGGGCGGGCGGAGCAGGTGATCTTGGTGGCCAAATCAAGGCCGTCCGTGCGCGCAGTCGACGCAAAATGCCCCAACTGGTTCTTGTCGTTATCGTGATCCTGGCTCTTTCTTCTGCGACAGCGTTTGCTGCTATGTGGGCTTACCGGACTTTTGTTGCGCCTCAGCCTGTCGCCGTCGAACAGGGCAACCCCGAACCAGCTGACCCTTATGTTGGCCAAAAGGCAGTTTTTGATGATGTGCTTACTCATTACAAAAGCGCATCCGACAACGGCTGGCCGGCAACATCGTACGATGATGATCTTTCGAACATAAGCGAGGTTCTTTCGGGGAGGATGCTCTATGTTGGCCAAGCCCACCAGACGGATTTCCAGGGTGCAATACTTTCCTATGCTTACAAAGACCTCGACAGCGATGGAACGCTTGAACTCGTTATTGCGGCGGTAACTTCAAGCGATTACATTCCCGTTGCCGCATATGGAATCCATAATGGCGCGCCGCAGTCCCTCTTCGAAGGGAAAGGGTGGCAAACATCGACCTGGACTCTGTTTGCCAGCGGCAAGATGTCCCTTAGCGGTGGCGGCCAGTACAGTGCTGGAGTGACGGTATTTGCCCTGGAGGACGGCATGGCGCAAGAGATTGGGGAATATCGGCTGTCTCGCGGCGATCGGGCTCCCGACATGGGTGAGGCTTACCTCCTTTCTGATTTCGAATGGACTCCTTTGACCGACTACCAGCCAACTAAGTGATGTGTTTACTTGATATCCCAAATGAAAGGAACAGCTATGTTTTGCCAGAATTGCGGTGCAAAAGTATCTGACGAATCGCTGCATTGCCCCGAATGCGGTGCCAAAATCGAAGTGCCTATCGAGCTGGGCCCTGGGGTCGACTCGGCTGCAGGCTACCGTGAAAGTGCAACGAGCCCCTCGGGAGGGACGCCCAATAGCTCGGGCGACGAACCGCGCAAGCGCAAACGGATCACGGTAATTGCCGTGATAGCCGTTCTGCTTGTGATTGGTTTGGTGTTCGGCGTAAGTGCGTGCCAGGCTAACAATCAGCGTACCGCGAAACACCACGTGACGTTTACGGTAAACGCTGAAGGGTTGGACACTTCTACGGGCACTATGATTCCGCTTTCCGTTAAAGGGACCGATGTAAGCGGCAATTCGGTAGAGGAGTCGTGCTACGTTGGCAATGATTCCGCTTCGCTGGATCTGGTGGCTGGAACCTATACCTTCGAAGTAACGGCTTCGCCTATTGCTGCCGATGGCACTCTGTATTCCATCGAAGGCGCCTATGCGGAGGAAACGGTCGGTGAAGATGGAACTCTTTCTCCCGGAGAGGCAATTACCTTGAAGCCCTTACCGGCCGGCAAGACCACTTATAAGCAAATCGAAGACGCCTATGAAGCCGCAAAGAACGGTGGAGCGGCTAGTGAAGAAGCTGCTAGCAAGCTAAAGGATGCAGCCACCAAGCGCGTCGATGCGGCGAAGGCGCAGCAGTCTGCTTCCAGCACCTCAAGCCAGGCAACGAAGAGCGAATCCGCTTCTGGGGGAGACGCTTCTTCAAAGTCCACGACGGATGCTGAAGGCACCTATTCTGGCACGGTGTACGTATTTGCGAGTGATGCCGAAATGGCAGAGGCGTTAGGTATAGAAAACCCGAACGGACCAAGCTCAATAAAAATTGCCACGGCGGTTATGAAGCTCGATAGCGCCAAAACGGTAAAGGCCAAAAACGGCGATGGCTCTGGATCTCGCAGCGGCACGGCTCATTACCTTGTGCTGGCACATGGAACGGGCGCAGGTTCCTGGACGTCGTACAACGGCAAACACGTTAGCGTTTCCGCCCCTTCGCTTGCTTGGCCTTCTGACACGAGGATGCCTCTTGGTGAGCCCGGCGTTGTTGGCAGTGCATCGGTTGTCGGCTAGCTGCCCGTTACGCGCACTCTCATTGAAAAAAGCCCCTCGATCTTCTTGCCTGTTGGATAATGGTGGGAAGTCGAGGGGCTTTCCTGTGGAGGCGCTGGTTGTTTTACTTTGAGGATTACATAGGCTACTTGGTTGCCGAGCGCGGTGCGTCGTCGGCGACGGTCAGCGCTTATCGTGGCGACTTGCAAAAGTACTGCCTGTTTTTAGAGACGAAGCGTGATGTGCACGAAGCCTCTCTCGTTCAGCGTGAAGATGTGGCGGCATTCGTCGCCGATCTAAGCAATCGCGAGTTTGCCCCCAGCACCATAGAGCGGCGGCTTTCGGTAGCGAAAGGATACCATCGCTTCTTGGTGCGTGAAGGCTTTGCCGAAGCCGACCCGACGCAAACGATCCCTTTGCCCCGCAAGCCGCACACGTTGCCCGATGTGCTGTCTGTTGCCCAGGTATCGGAGCTTCTTGACGGTCTGCCGAGTTCTAATCCCGTCGAAATGCGCAATGCATGCTTGCTTGAGGTTTTGTATGGTTGCGGCCTGCGCGTAAGCGAACTGGTCGGCCTTGATATGGATCGTGTTTACTTCGAAGAAGGCTATCTGCGCGTGCTGGGAAAGGGCTCAAAAGAGCGCATCGTTCCTTTCTCCGGAATGGCTGTGAAGCGAATGCGAGAATACCTGGAGGAGGCACGTCCTGAGCTTGCGGGCGCCGTGCATCATCCTGTTCCTGCTGTATTCCTTAACGCCCGAGGCGGCAGATTGACCCGGCAGAGCGTGCATCGTATTACCGCGAAAGCGGGCATGGCCATCGGGGTAGAGAACCTGCATCCTCATACGCTTCGCCATTCGTTTGCCACCCATATGCTAGAGGGCGGTGCCGACTTGCGAGCCATTCAGGAAATGCTGGGGCATTCCGATATCTCCACCACGCAAATCTATACGCACATTCAGGCTGCCCAATTGAAGGAAGAGTACTTCGCTGCTCACCCGCGGGCCTAGCGCTGTCCGCCCCATGGGTCGACGCCGCCCGTTCGCAGGCACAGCGCCGCTCATCCACAGGCCCGATATTGCCCGCCCGCGGTGCTGGTAACGCATGGGAAAGAAAGCAACGAATAGATACCGACCGTCCCATGGGCCTTTTGGCGAGTTTCCCACTTTCTCCCCCTTTTGACCCAAGGCGAGCGAATGGGGCTGTTTTTGCCCAAGATCGACGGTTTGATGTTGCGATTTATGGCGAAGATGTAGACGAACGCAAGGTGGATAGAAAAAATCCCCCACCTTCTCCCACTGTTTACAAAACCGATACCTAGGGGTGTTTTTCAGCTTATAGACACAATATGTAGTGAAGTATCGAGAAATAGTGCATCTTTCAACAACATTAGGTGGGGGAGTAAGGGGGAGAGAGTGGGAGAAAATCCCATTTTGTGTTGCGAGGTGGCGAAGCCTGACCTAAAATAGCTTTCACGAGATACCCCGAGGAAGGAGGGAGGCGTGAGCGAACTTCTTGGCGAATTCAGCCGCAAGCTTGATGCCAAGGGACGTTTGTCTTTGCCTGCCGATTTCCGCAAGGAACTCTCTGACAATCTCAGAATGACGCTGAGCCTTGATGGCACCTGCCTGTATATCTTCGAAACCGAAGATTTCAACAAGTGGGTAGACAGCCTTTTTGATGCTCGAGGTGGTTTCAATGTTGGCGATAGCAATATGGTCAGGCTTAAGTTGAAGCTGAATTCTCGTGCTTCTAAGTGCGAAGTCGACAATGCGGGTCGTATCAACATCTCGCCTTCTCTGCGTGAGACGGTTGGCTTTGATAAAGACGTGGTCATTGTTGGCAATGGCGATCATATTGAGATTTGGGATGAAGAGCGTTGGAACCAGTTCCTGCTTGATACGGATCTTACCGCCTTGTGCATGTGATTGGTTAGGACGCGCGAACGATGACAAGCGAATATCGGCATATTCCCGTTTTGCTCCCTGAGTGCATGAAGTACTTGAAACTTTCCGAAGGGAAGACGTACGTAGATGCAACGCTCGGTGGGGCAGGGCATTCCCTTGAAGCCGCAAAGCTCATTGGCTCAACTGGCCATCTGCTAGGCATCGACCAAGATGATGTGGCACGTGCTGCCGCGTCTGAGCGCTTGGCCGCATTGCCCGACGATGTCCGTCCAGAGGTCGATGTGCTTGCCGGTAACTTCGGGGAATTGGATTCTCTTCTTGTGTCTGCCCAGATTCCCTCTATCGATGCGATCTTGTTCGACATCGGGGTTTCTTCGGTGCAGATCGACACGCCTTCTCGTGGCTTTTCCTTTAAGGAAACTGGCCCTCTTGATATGCGGATGGATCCGAGTAACCAAACTTTAACCGCAGCTGAGATCGTCAACACTTATACCGCACCAGATCTCGCTCGGGTCATCCGTCATTACTCAGACGAGAAATGGGCTAGTCGCATCGCCGATTTCATTGTGGCGGCTCGCGAAGAGGCGCCACTTACGAGCAGTGAACAGCTCGTAGATGTCATCAAGGCCGCGGTGCCCGCTTCGGCGCGCCGTGCAGGTGGCCATCCAGCCAAGAGAACATTCCAGGCTTTGCGAATCGAAGTGAACGGCGAGCTTGATGTGCTGAAAAGTGGACTCGAGTCGGCCGTGCGCTGGCTTGCTCCCGGTGGGCGCATCGCAGTAATCAGCTACCACTCTCTCGAAGATCGCATTGTGAAGGATTTTTTCCGTGAGTACTCAAAGGGCTGCACGTGTCCGCCCGATTTGCCCGTATGCGTTTGTGGGAACAAGCCGATACTCAAAGTGGTCACGCGCAAACCGGTGCTCCCGTCCGAAGAGGAAATTGAGCGTAATCCGCGCTCGCGTAGCGCAAAGCTTCGCGTTGCCGAGCGTCTGGATGAAAACGCATAAATCGATATGTCGAACAATAGGTCGTAAAGCAAGGAGGTAAGCAGATGTCAAGCGCGCCCGCATACCGCTACGATCATGCCGCTACGCGCCCTGCTCACCACCTTGAAAGCGCCCCTTCTGTTCGCGTTGTGCCTGGCCGCAAGCACGCGGTATACCCGACGCTTTCCGATGGTGCCGTTTTGGGCATCAAAGCCATCATTGCATGCGTAATCGTATTTTTGGTTATAGGCTTTGTCCGTGTAGGCCTCTCTTCTGCCGCATACAGCATCGCCTCGCAATCGAGCGATCTGCGCGCTCAGATCTCCGATGCGCGTACTACGGGCGAATCGCTTGCCGTTCAGGAGAGCCTTCTTTCCAACCCTAATAACATTCGCACCGAAGCAGGAGAGCGTCTTTCCATGACGGCTGCTACGAATTCTTCCACCATGACGCTTTCTGCCGACCCTGTTGCCATCGACTCTGCGGGCAATCTTTCCTTCTCGGAAAGCGTTTCTCGTCTTGCCTCTGAGGGATAATCGTTTATGGACGACAGGTCCTCTTCGCGTCGCCCCCAGCGCCAAGGCGTAGCCCCTCGATCTCAACGCCAGCAGGCCCCCATGCGTTCTCAGCGCGGCGGTCGCGGTATGCATATGGATATGGACGTATTGAACGGCCGTTTGGCAATCTTCATGCTGCTGTTTTGTGCGTTTGCTCTGATTCTGGCAATACGACTTTTCGGTTTGATGATCATCGACGCTCAGGCGAACCTCGATCGTGGCTCTTCGCGCGAGGTTACCGTTGACGTCCAGCCGCGTCGTGGCACTATCTACGATCGCAACGGCACCATCCTCGCAACCACCGTTGATGCATATAACGTCTTCTGCCATCCTCATATGGTTGGTTCTGACAAGGTAGATCAGCTGGCTCAGGCGTTGGCCGATGCTTTTGGCGGGGAAGTACAGGATTATAAGAATAAGATCACTACCGATTCCAACTTCGCTTACCTCTACAAAGGTGCCGATGAAGATGGCATGAACAAAATCAAGGACCTGGGTATCGAAGGTGTCGATTTCGAAAAGACCACCAAGCGCGTATATCCTTGCGGAGCAACGGCAAGCCAGATCATCGGTATATTGAATTCCGATGGCAAGGCCATCACGGGTTTGGAGCTGTATTACGACGATATCCTAGGCGGAACGGCTGGCCATAAAACCACCGAGTACAGCAAGGAAGGCGTGCCTGTTCCCGGCTCGGAAAAGGTAACCGCTGAAGTGGTGAACGGCCAGGACATCGTGCTTTCTATCGATGTCGATATGCAGCAGAAGCTGGAAGAATCGCTTGCCCTTCGCGTAGAAGAGGTGCAGGGCAAAGGCGGCTCGGCCATCTTGATGGATTCTGCCACGGGTGAAATCTACGCGTGCTCTTCTTCTCCGACGTTTGATATTACCGATCTGAGCGAAGTCAAAGAAGGCGCCACGAATCTTTCGGGTATTTCTTCGGCATACGAACCCGGTTCGATTATGAAGCCGCTAACCATGCTCGCTGCATTGCTTGATGGCAAGGTGACGCTTGATTCGACTTATTATTGCCCTGCGGCTCTCAAGGTGGACGACTACACCATTACCGACTCCCACGAGCGCCCGTCGGAGGACATGAGCGTTTCCACCATTATCGCCGAGTCCTCGAATGTTGGTATCTCACTGGTGGCAAAAGACCTTACCTTTACGCGCCTGTACGAATACATTCAGCAATTCCAGCTGTGCGATAAGACGGGCGTCGACTACCCCGGTGAAGCATCGGGCAGTGTTGCGCCTAAAAACGAATGGTCCACCGTGCAGGGTTACAACATCAGCTTTGGCCAGGGCCTTACCACTACGCCAATTGAAATGGTGCGTTTCTATGGTGCGCTCGCCAACGACGGCGTGGCGTGCACGCCTCATTTCTTAACCGATGTTCCCAGCGAATCGGGGCGCCGTAGCTACGACACGGTGCAGATCACCGATAATGCGGGTGCCATCAGCGATCTTGAGTCGATGATGCAGCAGACGGTAGAACGCGGTACGGCAACCGATGCTCAGATCAAGGGCTATCGCGTTGTGGGCAAGACGGGCACGGCAGAAATTGCCTCTGATACGGGTGGCTATAAGAAGGGTATGTACAACATTTCGTTCATCGGGTACATGCCCGATACGTCCACGAATCTTGTGTGCTTCGTGGGGGCTACGGATGTTCCTGGCGAAAGGAAAACGGTAGGGACGTTTCGGGATATAATGGCGTTTGCGATTGATCGCTATAACATCACTCAGAATTGAGGTTCTCATGACTCAGAAGACATGCGGAGAGCTGTTCGAAGGTATTGATTGCACTATCATTGGCAACGCAGACGAACTGGTTTCCGGCATTGCATACCGAAGCGATTGCGTAAAGCCAGGCGATGCATTCTGCTGCATCGTGGGCTTGAAGAGCGACGGTCATTCCTACGCTCAGGACGCCATTGATCGTGGCGCGCGCGTATTGATCGTTGAGCGCAAGATCTATCTGGCGGATGCTACTGACATCACGGAAGTCGTGGTAAAGGATTCCCGCAAGGCCATGGCGCGTATGGCGTCGCGTTTCTACGGTGAGCCCTCTAAAGAATTTTCTTTGGTAGGCGTTACGGGCACCAACGGCAAAACCACTACCACGTATTTGGTTGATCATATTGCCCAGCATTTGGGCAACCGTACCGGCCTTATTGGCACGGTAGGCATTGAAATCGGCGGAGAGCATCGCCCTTCGAGCCATACCACCCCCGAATCTCCCGACCTGCAAGAGCTGCTCGCGCAGATGCGCGATGAAGACTGCGGTGTCGTTTCCATGGAGGTAAGCTCCCATGCGCTCGATCTCGACCGCACCTGGGCAACCTCCTTCGCGGTTACTGCGTTTACAAATCTTACGCAGGATCACCTTGATTACCATAAGACGTTCGAGTCGTATTTCGCGGCGAAGGCTCGCCTGTTTTCGAAGGATTATCCCGCCAAGCGCGTTATCAACATCGAAAGCACGTGGGGCAAAGAGCTCCTGAAGCGTTGCTCCGCAAACGAGGATGCCATCATCACCACGGGTTTCGACACGTCCGCTCAGATTCATCCTATTGCCGTTGAATATGGTGCTGCGGAAACCACGGTTACGCTTTCCGTGCGCGGCTCGAACATCACTTTTACGTATCCTTTGGTAGGTCGCTTTAACGTCGAGAATGTCATGACCGCATTTGGCGTTGCCATGCAGTTGGGCTATCTGCCTTCTTCTATTGCTGAAGCACTTCGTGATGCGCCTGCCGTTCCTGGTCGCTTGCAGCGCGTCCGCACCGAACATGATGGCGGCGTTTCGGTGTACGTCGACTATGCCCACACCCCCGATGCGCTGGAAAACGCCATCGCCTCTGTTTCGGCTCTGGTTGACGACGACCATAAAACCCTGGTCGTCTTCGGTTGTGGTGGCGATCGCGATTCAAGCAAGCGTCCCATCATGGGCAAGGCAGCACTGGCTGCCGATTATGCGGTGGTTACCTCCGATAACCCTCGCACCGAGAACCCGCAAACCATCATCGATGACATCCTTGACGGCATGCGCGAAGGCGAGGGTCGCTTTGACGTAGAGCCGGACCGCCGCAGTGCTATCGCTTGCGCGATTGCGCACGCTTCTGCGGGTGATGCAGTTCTTATCGCAGGCAAGGGCCACGAGGATTATCAGATCATCGGTACCGAAAAGCACCATTTCGATGATCGTGAGGTAGCGGCTGAAGAGCTCGAGAAGGTGTTTGGTTAACTCTATGCGTCTTCCTATTGGCAAAATCGCTGAATACACCTCGGCTGATTACCTGGTTGAGCCTCGGGATCTTGAAAAAGAAGCGTGTGGCATAACATGGGATTCCCGAGAGGTGAAGCCTGGCTTTGTGTATGTCGCCTTGCCGGGCGAACGTGTTGATGGCCACGATTTCGTAGAAAGCGCCCTTCGTTCGGGTGCCGTTGCTGCATTGGTGATGCACGAGTTGTCCGACGCTGCGCTTGAAACTGCGAAAGCGGAAGGAGCCGCCATTCTGCGTGTCGACGAAACGGCGCAGGCATTTACTGCTCTAGCTCGTGGCTGGCGCGGTCATTTGCAGGGCAAGGTTATTGCGCTTACAGGTTCGATGGGCAAAACCACGACGAAAAACCTCGTGCGCGACGTTCTTTCGACCACGTTCAATACGGTGGCAACCAAGGCAAACCAGAACAACGAATTGGGCGTTCCTCGCACGTTGCTGGAGGCTAACGCCGATACTGAGCTTGTTGTTGTCGAAATGGGCATGCGCGGTTTGGGCCAGCTCGAAGAGCTGTGCTCGTTCGTGAAGCCGGATATTTCGCTTATCACCAACGTGGGCGAATGCCACATGGAGCTTTTGGGCTCGAAGGAGAATATCGCACGAGCCAAGGCAGAAGTTCTCGATGCTCTGACTGAAGGCTCGGGTATTGCCGTGCTGAATGCTGCCGACGGATACTGCGCCAAGCAGCGTGAGTGGGCAAAGCTCGACGAGCGGAACATCGATACGCTTTTTTATGACGGTTCGGGCGTTTGTGCAAGCGGGCTTCCTGAAGCCGACCTTGCTGCTTATGCGACCGACATCCAGCTCAATGAAGAGGGCCGCCCTTCGTTTGCGCTTCATTTGCCCGATGGGGTTCACCCCTGTGCTCTTGCGTTGCGTGGCGCCCATAACGTTCACAATGCATGCGCAGCGGCTGCCCTTGGTTGGGCATGCGGCGTTTCTGCCGAAGCTATTGTTGCCGGTCTTGGCGCATCGCAGGCAGAATCGGGCCGTCAGGAAGTGATTCGCGCGCAAAGCGGTATCACCGTTATCAACGATGCCTACAACGCCAATCCTGATTCCATGTGCGCTTCGATTGCCTTGCTGTGCTCGATGAAGGTCGAGGGCCGTAGGTTTGCGGTGTTGGGCGATATGGGCGAATTGGGTGATTTCACGCAAGAGGGGCATGAAAAGGCTGGCTCGTTTGTTGCATCGTCGTCGCTCGATTGCCTTTTGTGCGTTGGCGAGTTGTCTCGCTTTATCGCTCAGGCGGCAATCCGAGATGGGTACCCTGAACAGCAGGTGCACCAGGTGCCCAGCCGTGAAGCGGCGCTTGCCTACTTGAAAGAACATATGACTCAAGGAGATGCGGTTCTAGTTAAAGCATCGCACTCCATGGAGCTTGACCGCATTGCTAAGGGGTTGTTGAACTAGCATGCTTTCTTTTACGCAATATCCGACGTTCGTTGTTTTCCTGGCTGTTTTCCTTGGCGCGATTGTTACCATGGCGCTTATGCCGGTTTTCATTAAGTTCCTGCGTTCGCATCTTATTGGCCAACAGGTTCGCGCCGATGGTCCGGAGAGTCATTTGGTGAAGCAGGGTACGCCAACCATGGGCGGCATCATTATGCTCATTGCCGCTACGGTTGTGGTTGCTGTCCTTGCCGAGCCGGTTCCTGAAACATGGCTCATCATGGCTGCCGTGTTGGCAACGGGCGCGTTGGGCTTATTTGACGATGCATCGAAGGTTGCTCACGAACGTTCCCTTGGCCTTACGCCAAAAGCAAAGCTCATCGGTCAATTCTTTATTTCGACGGTATTCGTGCTTGCTGCGGTGAACTGGTTGGGTGTTCCTCCTACGGTGGACATCCCGTTTGTTTGCACGCTCGATTTCGGCGTTCTTACCACCACTTTGCCCATACAGGTACCTGCCGGTGGCGAGTTCGCCATTCCTTGGATCTATTTGTTCTTTGCCGATATCCTGCTTATGGGCATGAGCAACGCAACCAACCTCACCGATGGCTTGGACGGCTTGCTTGGCGGCACCATCATGGTTGTGATGGTGGTAATGGCCGCTATCACGTTCCGCGCCGGCGTGCTTGATGCCGCCATCATATCGGCGGCAATTGCTGGCTGCTGCATCGGCTTTTTGTGGTTCAACTCGTATCCTGCCGACATATTCATGGGCGATACGGGATCTCTTGCCCTGGGAACGGCGCTTGGCTGCTTGGCAATTGTTTCCAAGACGGAAGTTCTTTCGCTGATTATCGGCGGCCTGTTCGTCGTGGAAGCCCTTTCGGTAATTATCCAGGTGTTCTATTTCAAGAAAACGCGTAAACGTTTGTTCCTCATGGCTCCGCTCCATCACCATTTCGAGAAAAAGGGTTGGAGCGAAGTTAAGGTTGTTATTCGTTTTTGGATTATCTCTGCAGCATTGGCCGGTATTGGATTCTGCCTGTACTTTGCGCAGTCGTTGATGGGATAAAACATGTCTGCTTCTTTTGATACCTCTAAAAAACATGCGCCCAATTCCTTGGGCGCAGTCCTGGTTTTGGGCCTAGGCAAATCGGGTGCCGCTACGGCGCAGTATTGTGCCGCATTGCTCGGTTCACGAGTTTCGGAATTGGTGATCGCGGCAGGTGAAGCTACGGAAAAGAGCCGTGCAGCAGCTGCTCAGTTCGAAGCGAAGGGCGCCACGGTACTCTTCGATACCTATAGCTTCGAAGGCTCGTTCGATGTGTGCGTCGCCAGCCCGGGCATTTCCGAAAATTCTGACTTCTATCGTGCGGCTCAAGAAGCGTCCGCAGAGGTTATCAGCGAAGTTGAGTTTGCATGGCGCGAAAGCGCTGCCGATTCCGTATGGGTTGCCATAACGGGCACTAACGGCAAGACCACAACTACAGCAATGGCGGCCCATATCCTTAATGTATGCGGCAAGAAAGCCCAAGCGGTGGGCAACATCGGCGACACATGCATTGATGCGGTGGCATCGGGCAACGTTGAATGCTACGTTGCCGAGGTGTCTTCGTACCAGCTCGCATCCACGAAGCACTTCAAGCCCGAGGTCGCCGTGTTGCTGAACATCACGCCCGATCATCTGAAGTGGCATGGAAGCTTTGAGGCATATGCGCAGGCAAAGCAGAAAATATATGCCAACTGCGATGAAGAATGCACGGTGGTGCTCGATGCCACGAACGACGTTGTGCGTTCCTATGTGCGTGAGCTGAAGAAGCAGCCTTTCGGGCAGCGTAAGTTCGCATACATACCGCTGGGCACCTGCCACGGCCTCAATGAAAGCATGCGTGAAGATGCATGCGGATCAGATGCTGCGGCATTCCTCGATGATGGCGTGCTAACGGTTGATTTCAAGGGCGTAAAGCATGCCCTGTGCGCCGCTTCCGAACTCCAGATCAAGGGCGAGCACAATGCTTCCAATGCGCTCGCGGCGGCTTCATGCGCCATCGCGCTGGGTTGCGAAGACGCAAAGATCGAAGAGGGCCTGAAGTCCTTTGCGCCGCTGGAACATCGCATTGAGCCTTGCGGCACCATCGCGGGCGTTCACTGCTACAACGATTCGAAAGCAACTAACGTCGATGCGACGCTGAAGGCGCTTGCCGCATTTGGCGAAGAGCGTCCCATCGTCTTGCTGGGTGGATGCGACAAGGGCACCGACTTGGCCGATCTGGTTGCTGGCGCCGAGGCCCATTGCAAGGCAGTGGTGTGCTTTGGTGCAGCGGGTGCTCGTTTCCTCGAGGCTTTCGAAAATGCTCAGTTGCCGGTGTACGCCGCAGCCAATCTTGAAGGTGCGCTTGACGAAGCGCTCGAGCATGCCCAGGCGGGCGACATTGTAACCCTTTCCCCTGCCTGCTCGTCGTTTGACGAGTTCTCGTGCTTCGAAGAGCGCGGCGAGGTGTTCAAGCAGCTGGTAGCTGATCGCAGTGAAAAGCGAGGTGCATGATCGGTTTATGGCTCGGGAGCGAAATACAGAACAGAAACGCAGAAAAACGCCCCCGCGATCCCTTTTCCAAAGCGCTCCAGCGCAGGTGATGGCCCCTCGACTCATGGTTATCCTGTCCACGCTGGCGCTTTTGGCGATAGGCTTGGTCATGGTGTACTCGTCGTCTTCGATAACCTCGTATGTGGAAGAGGGAGACGCTCTTGGCGAAACGTTGAAACAGTGCGTATTTGCCCTGTTGGGGATAGGCATAGCGGTATTTGTCGCCCTCGTCGCCAAACAGGATGCTATGCAGGGAACGCCAGGTGTGGTTTTCTGGGCTCTTTGCTGCGTGCTCATTCTTGTGACGGCCCTTCTTGGCACAGTGGGCTTGGGCGCGAAGCGCTGGCTCATCATTGGTCCAATCAGTATCCAGATTTCCGAGTTTGCGAAAATTGCCTTTGTGATGATGGCTGCCCGTATTGCGGCCCAATATCGCGAGGGGGAGATTGATTCCGGGTTTGCCGCTAAACTTGCAATTGGCATGGTTATTTTGCCTCTTGGCTTCGTCTTTATCGCGCAAAGCGACATGGGAACAACCATGATCTGCTGTATCGGCTTGTTTTCAGTTGTCGTGCTTTCGGGCCTTTCCGGCAGGGCTACCGCGGTGTTGGTGGGGCTTGGCATTGTATTCGGGTTTATTGCCGTACTTTCAAAAAGCTATCGCGCCGACCGTTTGGGAAGCTTCGCCGATCCTTGGGCCGATGCGCAGGGAACGGGCTATCAGTTGGTTCACTCGTTCCAGGCGCTTGCGTCGGGTGGTTTTCTCGGAGCGGGCATCGGCAACTCCTATGAGAAGTTGCAGTACTTGCCTGAAGCTGAAACCGACTTCATTTTTGCGATCATCGGCGAAGAATTGGGTCTGGTTGGTGCGCTTCTGGTTATCGTTGCCTTCTTGGTATTCATGCGTGGCGGTTTCCTTATTGCCAGCCAGGCAAGCACGCCATTTGGCTCTTTGCTGGCAGCGGGCCTTACCGTGATGATCGTATTCCAGGCATTCTTGAACATATCGTGCGTGGTTGGCTTGTTCCCTACAACGGGTAAGCCTCTGCCTTTTATCTCATCAGGCGGCTCATCATTGCTTTCCTCGCTTGCCCTTGTTGGTGTGCTTCTTTCGATATCCTTTGATTCGAACAATGAAGGGGAGTATCGTCAACGTCGCGATAACTTGCAAGTAGTATCTCGTGTTTCGCCGTCCGACCGGTCTGGTCGAAGTGGGCGAAACTTGGAGGGGAGGGACGCGCGAGCGCATCGCTCGTCGTCTTTGGAGCGTGACGGATATCCGTCCTTGCGTATTGTCAGGGGAAGCAAAGCTCCGGCATATGCAACAGAGGTTCGCGCAACGCGAACGCAAAGGAGGTAGCACTCATGCGCATAGTGCTTTCAGGCGGTGGCACCGCTGGCCATATCAATCCTGCTCTCGCACTGGCGGAGGTTCTTATCGAGCGTGGCCATGAGGTGATGTATGCAGGCACGCCTAACGGCGTTGAGTCGAAGTTGGTTCCTGCTGCTGGCATCCCCTTCAAAGGGTTTGAGGCGGCGGGCTTTGACCGCAGTCATCCTTTGTCCTTGGCCAAGGGTTTGCGTAAAATCTCGAAGTCTTCAAAACTTGCGGTGAAGTGGTTTTTGGATATTCGCCCCGATGTGGTTGTGGTTTTCGGCGGTTATGTGTGCCTGCCTGTGGCCCAGGCCGCAAAGCGCATGGATATTCCTGTGGTGATCCATGAGCAGAATTCCGTTATGGGAATGGCCAACGACTTTATTTCGAAGGACGCCACTGCTGTTTGCCTGACCTATAAGGCTGCTGGCCATAGCGTAAAAGATCAGTCGAAGGTTTTGGTCACGGGTAATCCCGTGCGTTCTTCGGTGCTTGAGGCTGCGCGTGAAGAGGGCCGTGATTATCTTGGAATCCCCCAAGATGCCACGATGCTCTTGGTGTTCGGCGGCAGTTTGGGTGCGCGCCATATCAATACGGCCCTTGTTGCCATGAAAGATCAACTTCTGGCAATGGATAACGTGTATGTGGTGCATATCACCGGCCCGAAAGAGCTCGACACGGTAACCGAGGCGCTTTCCCTTACCGACGAAGAGAAGAAGCGCTACTTCGCTATGGGCTATCAGGATCATATGGGTGAAACCCTTGCCGCTGCTGATTTGGTGGTTTCGCGTGCTGGGGCATCTTCCTTGGCAGAGATTTCGGCGCGCTGCATCCCCTCCGTGCTCATTCCGTTCCCTTACGCTACCGCCGATCATCAAACGGTAAATGCCGCGGAATATGTTGGCCGTGGGGCAGCGGTTTTGATCGAAGACGACAAGGTTGAAGAGCCTGAATTTGCCGATAAGGTATTCGAGCTGCTGCGCGATCCCGAGGAACGCGCAAAAATGAGCGAAGCAGCTGCCAGTTTCGAAACCCAGGATGCGGCAAACAAGCTTGGCGATGTAGTCGAGCTCGTTGGCTTGGAGCGTAAGCGCAAATAGCATTGGCCTGCGCAGAAGTTGTGATGCTGCGTGGCGTCCAAAGGCATTTCTATACAATGAAGAGCGATCTCAAGGAGGCTATCCGTGACGGAGTATCGCATTAATAAAGTACATTTCATCGGCATCGGCGGAGTTGGCATGAGCGGTATCGCTCGTGTTGCAAAGGAAAAGGGCATGGAAGTGTCCGGCTCCGATCTTCGCGAAAGCCGCTATACCCAGCAGCTGCGCGAAGCGGGTGTTAAAGTATTTATCGGCCAGAGCGCATCTAATCTTGAAGGGCTCGATCCCGATGTTGTGGTGGTGTCCACCGCTATTCTCGAAAACAACGCCGAGTTCATCGAGGCAAAAAAGCGCAACCTGCCTATCTGGCACCGTGCCAAGATGCTGGCTGCATTGGGCGTTGGCCACGATACGTTGGCTGTTGCCGGCACACATGGCAAAACCACTACTTCTTCCATGCTGGCATCCACACTCGATGCCATGGGCTTCGATCCCACGTTCCTTATCGGTGGCATCGTTCGCGCCTACGGTTCGAACGCGCATTGCGGAAAAGGCGAATACTATGTGGTAGAGGCTGACGAGAGCGATAAATCGTTTACGTATCTCGACCCTACTTCGGTGCTCGTTACGAATATCGAAGCCGACCACCTCGACCACTACAGCGGGTTGGATGAAATCTACCAGCTGTTTGGCGATTTCATGGGATCTGTCCATGAAGATGGCTGCTGCGTGGTATGCGGCGAAGATGCTGGCTTGGTGGAAGCCGCAAAGAAAACGGGCAAGAAGGTGCTAACCTACGGTTTCTCCGAAGAGTGCGATACCGTTGTTTCCCAGTATGAAACGCATGGGGTATCTATCTCCTTTACCGTAACATTGCCTGATGGCACGGCGCTTCCCTGCAGCATCAAGCAGAACCCTGGTCGCCATAACGCACTCAATGCTGCAGGTGTGCTTACGCTTTTGATGACGCGTGGTGTGGATATGCAGAAGGCCGCAGAGGCTCTTTCTGGGTTTATGGGCGTACGCCGTCGTTTCGATCTGGTTGGGGAGGCCGATGGCGTTACGATCCTCGACGACTATGCGCATCACCCAACCGAAATCGCTGCAACTATTGCTGCGGCCAAAGAGCTTGATTTCAAGCGCGTATGCGTGGTGTTCCAGCCGCATCGTTATTCGCGCATCCGCCTGTTCACCGAAGTGCTGAAAGACGAGTTCGGCAAAGCGTTTGATCAGGCCGATATGGTGACGTTCCTGGATGTTTACCCCGCTGGCGAAACTCCGGTTCCTGGTGTTACGGGTAGAACGTTCATGCGGCCGATCTACGACAATCCGAACCACCCCGCCGATCTCAACTATGTGGATCGTCGCATGCAGGTGGTTCCGTTCTTGGCAGAAAAGCTTCAGCCGGGCGATCTGATTATCACGATGGGTGCAGGAGACGTGACTTCTGTCGGTCCTGAGCTTTTGGCGGCATTGCAGGAGCGCGAAAAGAGCCGCAAATAATGGCTGCTCGCCATGCCTCTGAGTTGGAGCTTCTTCGTTTCGACGATGAGTTCGAAGGCGATATAAGGCTTAACGAGCCTATGGCCCGTCATACCACCTATCGTATAGGTGGGCCTGCTCATGCCTACGCCCAAGTGAATAGCATAGCTGCCTTGGCCACGGTGCTGAAAGTTTGTGCCGACGAGGGGCTTTCGTGGTTCGTCTCCGGCAAGGGGTCGAACTTGCTGGTGTCGGACGAGGGGTATCCGGGTGTGGTTATCGCATTGGCCGGCGAGTTTAGGGCGTGGCGGTTCGACGAAGAAGGCACGGTGGTTGTAGGCGCGGGCACTATGCTTTCCCGCTTGGTGCAGGAGGCGTTTCACCATGGCTATTCCGGGATGGAATTTGCCGTGGGAACGCCGGGCACGGTAGGGGGCGCTCTGGTTCAGAACGCGGGTACCGCTCAAGATTGGATCGGCTCGCGTGTTGTTTCGGTCACCACCTTCAATGCAGAACGCGGTCTTCGTCGCTATGTCGCTTCTGAGCTTTCCTGGGGATATCGTTCTTCGTCGTTTTCTCCCGATGAAGTAATCGTCGAATGCGAGCTTCGTCTGCAGAAGGCATTTTCAAGTGCGGTATCGGAGCGCATGAATTCGCTCCTTTCGCGCAGGAAGGAAAGTCAGCCGCTTGAATATCCAACGTGCGGCAGCGTCTTCATGAATCCGGAGGGCGAATCGGTTGGCAAGCTCATCGAGGACGCTGGCTTGAAGGGCAAACGGTGCGGCGATGCCCAAGTGTCCGAAAAGCATGCTAACTTTATTGTGAACAGGGGTAGCGCCACAGCACAAGACGTGGCAACGCTCATCAACGAAGTACGGCTAGAGGTTAGGAGGCGATATGGCATCGAGCTCCAGACGGAGGTCAAGTTCCTCGGGTTCCCGAACGACTTCTTCGAGGAATAGGGTTTCCACCAGGCCCACTTCCGTGAAAGGTCGCCCAAGTCAGGGCCGTACTTTACGTAGTTCGCAACGCTCCGGTTATGTCTCCGCCTCCTCATCGCGTCCTTCTGCGCGAAGGCCTGCTCAGGCAAGCACGCGTAGACCGTCTTCGGGAGGCGGTGCTCGCTCGGTTCACGGGGGCTCTGCTTATCGGCAGGGCGGCGGCAGATACCAGAATGGGGATTTGCGCTCGGTTAGCGTTTCTGAAGTGCGTAACGCCTCGCGGTACAGCAAGGCACGAACAGGCTCATCGCGAAAGGTGATGGGGGTCTTCGTAACCATTGCGGTGCTGCTGGGGGTTTTCGGCATAGGCGGGTTTGTGCTCTCGAATTCTGGTGCATTTGCGGTAGAGCAGGTTACTGTTTCTGGTGCAGATCACCTTTCCAGCGATGAGCTTACCGAATTAGCTGCCGTGCCGGCGGGTTCCACCTTACTCAATGTTGACGCTAACGGCATTGCCACCAGGTTGGCCACTAATCCGTGGGTGAAAAGCGTTTCGGTCGATCGCGTATTCCCTAATACGCTCAATCTGAATATTTCCGAGCGAAGCATTTCTGCGGTGGTTGCCGTAACAGTCGATAGTTCGAATACGGTTGAGCGTTGGGCTCTTTCTTCCGATGGCATGTGGCTTACGAAGATTCCCGATGATCGCAACAGCGCCGAAGGCAAGGCGCTGCCCGATTCGGTGTACAACGATGCGGATAATGCGCTCGAGATCACCGACATCCCGTATGGATCAACGCCCGAAGCCGGCTCCTATTGCAACAACTCAAATGTTGAGAACGCGCTGGGGGTAATCGACGGAATGACCACCGAACTTGCGGGTCAGGTGAAGAGCGTGGCGGCAGCTAGCAGCGATTCAACTACGCTCACCTTGCAAAACGGCATCGAAATCGCCTTCGGAGACTCCAACGACATTCGTGATAAAGAACGCGTTTGCCTGCAGCTCATGAAAGAGCACGAGGGGAAGATTTCGTACATAAATGTGCGTGTTGTGAATAAACCGGTTTGGCGCTCCGTTTAGCGCCTAGCAGGAAGCTGGTTGTTTTGCAATCAGCAGGCCATTGTGTAAAATAATCCAAGTGTCTCCTGGGGCTTTCTGCCCTTGTGGGGCAGCGCTGAAATGAAATCGAAAGCGAGCACATAATGCAACAGATTCTTGGCAACGATAATCTTGCGGTTATCAAAGTTGTCGGCGTTGGCGGCGGCGGCACAAATGCTGTAAACCGCATGGTTGAAGCCGGCATCAAAGGCGTTGAATTCATCGCCGTAAATACCGATCGTCAGGCCCTTCTTCTTTCCGATGCTGATAAGACCATCCACATCGGCGAAGAAATTACCCGCGGCTTGGGCGCAGGCGCCAACCCCGAGGTTGGCTGTCAGGCAGCAGAAGAGTCTCGTTCCGAGATTCGCGAAGCTCTTGCCGATGCCGATATGGTTTTCGTTACCGCAGGTGAAGGCGGCGGCACTGGCACCGGTGCAGCTCCGGTAGTTGCAGAAATCGCTCGCGAGGAAATTGGTGCCCTTACCGTTGGCATCGTAACCAAGCCCTTTAGCTTCGAAGGCCGCCTTCGTCGCAACCAGGCAGAGCAGGGCATCGATTACCTGTCCCAGAAGGTAGACACCCTCATCGTTATCCCGAACGACCGCCTGCTCGAGATCGTAGAAAAGAAGACCAGCATGCTCGATGCATTCCGTATCGCCGACGATACGCTGCGCCAGGGCATTCAGGGCGTTACCGATCTCATTACTATTCCTGGCCTGATCAACCTCGACTTCGCCGACATCCGCACCGTTATGAAGGATGCAGGTACGGCAATGATGGGCATCGGTCTCGCCTCTGGTGATTCCCGCGCATTGGATGCTGCTCAGCAGGCAATCAACTCCAATTTGCTGGAAACTTCCATTGCGGGCGCTTCGCGCATTCTGTTCTCTATCGCCGGTGGTCCTGATCTGGCTCTTTCCGAGGTTGACGAAGCCGCCAAGGTCGTTGAAGCCGTTGCCGACGAAAACGCCAACATCATCTATGGTCAGATCGTTGATGAAGAGCTGGGCGACACCATCCGTATCACGGTTATTGCAACCGGTTTCAAGGCTACGAGCTCGCAGCCTGCCATCGACTTCGGCCGCCGCGATAACGCATTCGGCTCTTCTGTCGCTTCTTCTCAGAAAGCTAGCAGCTCTCAGCGCCCGCTGTATCCTTCCGAGCCCCGCTTTGCCGACGAGGATTACATCCCTGATTTCCTGAAGCGTCAGTAAATTACATACTTGCATTGTTTGCTTTCAGCGTAAGAAGGCTTTTATGACGACCCTTGTTCTACCCGACCCTGAGTTGACCAAGGGTCGTTTTGCGTCCATTTCCGCTTATTCCGATGAAGCGCTCTATGCTGCTACCGGTGTGCGCATCGCGTTTACCACACGTGAAGGAGGAGTGAGCGAAGGCTCATATGCTTCGCTTAACCTTGGCTCTCATGTGAAAGATGACATTGCCAGTGTTCGGGAAAACCGCCACCGCGTTCTTCGGGCGTTTGCAAACGAGGACATGCCCTTGTTTGTTCCGAATCAGGTTCACGGCGATACAGTGCTTGAGCTGGGCGATCCCGAAAACATCGACGCGTCGCTTTCATCTGCTGAGGCGCAGGCAATAACCTTGCAGGCTCAAGATGGTGCCGATGGGTTGGTAGTGCATGCTAGGGACGTAGCAGCCCTTCTGTGCTACGCCGACTGCGTACCCGTCGTCATTGTTTCTCCAACGGGACGTTTCGCAGTGGTTCATGCGGGTTGGCGCGGGGTAGACAGCCTGATTGCCGTGAAAGCGGTGCGTGCTATAGCGCGTGCGGACAAGGCTGTGTTGGGTGCTGAAGCCGCTTCGGCTTATAACGTCTATATCGGTCCGCATATTGGGCCAGAGTGCTTTGAAACGGGTCCCGATGTCCATGCGCGTTTCGTATCTCAATTTGGGGAGGCCTGTGCTTTTGACGGCACCCATATCGATTTGGCTGAAGGGCTTCGCATTCAGCTTGAGCAGGCGGGCGTAAACCGTTCGCGTATATGCGATCTAGCCAAATGCACGGTATGCGAGAATGACGAATTCTTCTCATATCGTGGTCAGGGTGGAACCTGCGGGCGTCACGGCGCCTTTGCCGTCAGGACCTGCTAATGCCTGATCTGGGCAGGGGAAGTGGTAGCTGGAAGTTCATGCTGCTGTTTGTTTTGCTTGCAATCGAGGCAGGGATTGCGTCGTTTTGGTCTTCTGTTGCTGGTTCGTTGCTGAAAATATGCCTGGCAGCATGGTAGGCGCGGTATGCTAAAACGTGAATCGAAAGGAGCGCCCTCTATGAGCACGGCAACGAGATATAAGCACGTACGTTCTGAAGTTGACCAGGTTTGCAAGGAACTTGGTCGTGATCCGGAAGAAGTTTTGCTTCTGGCTGTTTCCAAGACAGTGGACGTTGACCAGGTCCAACTGGCCATCGATGCCGGCGCAAAGGCATTTGGGGAAAACCGTCCTGATGAATTGGTCCGCAAGCAAAAGGCATTTCCCGACATGGAATGGCATTTTATCGGCAATATCCAGTCGCGTCGCATCCCGGATATTGTTTCTGCGGCTACGCTTATCCATTCGGTGTGCAAGGAAGCCCATCTTGCCAAAATCGATGCCGCCGCTGGGGCAATCGGCAAGTGCCAGCGCGTTCTTCTTGAAGTAAATGTTTCTGGCGAAGAAAGCAAGAGCGGTTTTGAGCCAAGCGAGGTTAAGGGCATTATCGAACGGGCCCGCAGTCTTGAGCATGTTAAAATCGAGGGCCTTATGAGTATGGCGCCACGTGCTGAAGATGAGCTTATAAACACAACGTTTTCAGGTCTTGCCAGCTTGGAAAAGGAGCTCAACGGCGCGTTCCCCCAGGAAAGCGATACCGCTCGCTTGTCTGCTCTTTCTATGGGCATGACCGAAGACTGGCCAGTGGCATTGCGCTATGGTTCTACCATAGTGAGGATTGGGCGTGCCATTTTCAGCGATTCGTTCGAAAACGCATAAGGCATGTCTCTTTATTTGTTTGATTGATCAGAAGGGAAGACCATCATGGATTTTCCGCGTCCCTCTATGTCGGCAAGCGAACTGTTCGGCGATTTGAAGGACAAGCTTGGTTTCGGCGGCGGTCGTTCGGATCGTCGTGACGATTACTACGATGATCCCTACTACGATGACTACGGTGATCCCGAGCCGGCCCAGGGTTCTTATGATTCTGGCTACGATCCGGATACCTATGGCGATCCTTACGATCGTCTGGAATACACCACGCGCTCTACGGGTTCTTCTCGTCCTGTTGGCTCGCGGTCGGGTCGTTTTTCTTCGGCCCAGCTGGTAAGCTCGGGCGACATCCGTGCAACCACGAGCGTTTATGGCGTTTCCGATGTTGCGGCAAAGCCCACTATGGAGCTTCCTAGCGTGTCTCATCGCACGGAGGGCGAAGAAAGGGAATCGGTTTCTAAGATTGCTGAAGATTTCAGCATCCCAGCGTCGTCGTATACCGATTTCGTTTCCCCCTATAAGCACAGCTCATCCGCTAGCGCCTCATCTTCGGCTGGTCTTGACTCTCTGTTTACCCCGTCCGCATCTTCTTCCAGCGCGGTTTCGGGTTCGTCTGACGATGCCAGTGGCGTCTCTACCCATGGCGCAAGCCTTGCTCGTGAGATCATCGTCCTTAAGCCGACATCGTACGAGGACGTCTCTTCGATTGCCCAATCGGTTCGTGCGGGCAAGATTGTGGTGTTGTATCTTCGCCAGACCGATCCTGCCCTCTCCAAGCGCGTTCTCGATTTCTCGTTCGGCGTCGCTTCCGCTCTTACCGCGCAGGTCGATTGCCTTGCCGAGAAAACATTCGTTGTTCTTCAGGGCAAAGAGCTCACGCTCGAAGAGAAGCACAACCTGGCCAAACAGGGCGTATTGAAGTCGTAGCCCTTCGAAAGGTGCCCATTCCGAGCATAAGGAGTTTTAGTACATGATCAGCATGCTTTTGGTAAGCCTGGCCGATGCATACAGTTTTGTGATCTTCGTGTATGTGATGATGTCCTGGATCCCCATGGGCGGGGGCATTGTTACCGATGTCTATCATGCGCTGGGAAAGATCTGCGATCCGTTCCTTGACCTGTTCAGGCGCTTCATTCCCCCTATTGGAGGAATGGTGGACGTTAGCCCAATCGTGGCATTGCTTGTGTTACAGTTTGGGGTACGTCTGATAGTAAATTTTTTAGCTGTACTTATCTAGCGCAGCTGTTTGAATAGCCAGATAAGGGGAGTTTTCTATGGCCATCACCTCTTCCGACATCCAGAATCAGAGCTTCAAAATCGAGCGTCGCGGTTACGACGTTGATGAAGTGGATGTATTTCTCGAGCGCGTTGCTTCCGAGATCGACGAGCTGAACGACGAAATTGCTCGTTTGCGCGTCCAGGTCAAAGAGGCGGCTTCTGCTTCTCGCACTGAGGTTATCTCCGAGCGCCCGGTTGCTGCGTCTGACGAAGAGGCAAAGCCTGCAGGCATCGATCCTGCTTTGGTTGCCGAGAAAGACGCTATGATCGCCGAGCTCGAGGCGAAGTTGCGCGACCGCAAGAGCGACGATACTGCTATTGCCCAGGCTCTTATTGTTGCTCAGCGTACCGCCGACGAAATTGTTTCTAAGGCCAAGGCCGATGCAGAGCAGACCCGTCGGAACGCCGAAGATGAAGGACGTCGCATCCTCGATAAGGCCAATAGCGAAAAGCAGAAGGTTATCGACCACATCAACGAGCTTTCTTCCAGCCGCGAAAAGGTTCGTGAGCAGTACCAGGATATGCTGAAGGAATTCATTGGTTCCGCAACTCAGCGCCTTGCAGAAATCGGCGGCGAGGTTACCGCTGGTATCGATATTCCTGCTGAATTGCTTGAAATGACCACGTTTGATGCTGCAAGCTCCGCTGGTGCTCAGCAGAGCGTCGAGGCAGAAAAGCCTGCTGCTGCAACTTGGGAGCCTAGCCCCGCCGTGGCAACCTATACTACGCCTACGGTAACGCCTGGTGCATCTGCCCCTGCTGCACCGAAGCCTTCTACCGCATCGAAGGATTTCTCCGGTTACGGCGATGCAGACGACACCTTCTCGTTTGACGATATGGACTAGTTTTAAGGGCTTGCCTACGGCAAGCCCTTTTTCATGCGAAACGCAATGACGCTGCGCGGCGTTCTGACGGCACAAGAAAATTTCAAAGCCCATGGGGCGGCACATTAGGCCAGCCCCATGGGCTTTTCAATTTCCCTGCACTCGTCAGAACATCGCTCGCTGATTTACTGGCGCATGCCCGGACTTTTCTCGTCACCATACTCACCTGAAGGGCTCTTGCTGATTTGCTGACGTGTGTTCTGCGCCGTTGCTGCCGCCCACCTGCGCCTACTGTCCGCCTGCGCCTGCTTCCCGCCACGCCCGCCTACGCCTGCGCCCTATGTCCGTCGCTGTTTGAGAGGCGTTTTTTCGCCATCTGTACTTGTCGGGGGGACTTTCGCTCTTTTGTCTATATCCCTTTTCGGGATTTGCCTTGTTACGGCGATTTTCCTGTTGTGAAAACAAAAAAGCAGGCCTCTGTGCAACTTATTTGCGATTGCGGACTCTCTATTATCCTTACAACGTAAAAACGGGCTGCCGATCAGCCGATTTGTTGCGCTTTTGTGTCTAAATACGCGCTTTGGTGCCCTGCAGCAATCCCCAATCGCAAAAAAGTTGCAATTCGGGGCGATTTTCTGTTTTTGGGGTTCTCGGTATAGGCTCGAGCAGCGTAGTGGGCTGAATCTTGGTTCGGTATGTGACTAAGGTGGACCTGTCAGCACTGTGGGCGCTTTCGGGAGGGTGCCTGGGATGGAGTTGCCCGAGCGCGGTGTTTGGCGGCTTCGGACACAGGCTTGTAGGCCGGCATCATGGATCGGTACCGGGCCTGCGCTATGAATGAGACGTCTGGGCTCGATGCCAGGTGCTTAGAAAAAGAAATGCCGCCCAAAGGGACGGCATTGAAATGCGAGTGAGCCTATAAGCCGGGTTCTGTAATCGGCAACCATTTATCTCGACTTTGCGTCGCCGCAAAGCTCAAGCACGCAACCCGAATGCACGGAAGGGCGGCCGTATGGCATTCCTATTTGCGCTTGCTCCAGATGGGGTTTACCAAGCTACGTTGTTGCCAACGCACTGGTGCGCTTTTACCGCACCGTTTCAGCTTTTCTCCTGCATGCAGGGGAGTCCTCTTTTCTGTGGCACTGTCCGTCGGGTCGCCCCGCCCAGCCGTTAGCTGGCATCTTGCCCTTGGGAGCCCGGACTTTCCTCATGCTTGCGCACGCGATTGCCCGGCTCACTCGAGGTTGTATTATACCTTGTTCCACGAATAATGTATTGGATTGACGCTGCGACCAAGCCAAGCACCTTATCTTTCCCCTGCGAGCGTACTTGACGGGCGAAGCCCGCCTGGAATTCTGCTCAGGCAAGCTGAGCAGAAGGCATCCGCTCGGATGCCTAGTTTGGGACCAAACATGCCACTGACATGTTTGCCGACGGAAATCTAAGGCGCCTGGCTTGCCCTTGCTGACTGGTATGGACCTGAGAGTTTCAGGAAATTTCTCTATGATGTTTCTTCGATCTCTGACTTCTGCTTTTGTTTTCTGGTTTCATGGTTAGGGATGATTCTCGTACTCTTTCGCCCTGAAAGGACTTTCATATGAAACGCTGCTTGCTTGTTGGCGCTGCACCTTCGGCCCATAAAGAGCTTGACTACATCCTGCAAATGCAGGAATTCGATGCAGTGTATGCGGTCGATGGCGGGTTCGCGGCGTTGCAAGAGCGTGGCATTGTGCCTGATGCGGTGTTCGGCGATTTCGATTCACTTGGCGCGGTGCCGCAGCATCCGTGCGTGTTCGAGTACGATGCGCATAAAGATTTCACCGATATGGATTTGGCCATCGGACATGCGGAGCAGCAGGGCTTTGAAGAGCTGATTATCTGCGATGCGTTTACAGGTAGGCTCGACCACTCCCTGGGCAACTTGCAGTTGCTTATCCAGGCGGCAGCTCGAGGAACATGCGTGTGGGGTGTTGGAGAGGAAACGGTTATTGCCCCCTTGGTGGCGCCAGGTCCGTTCTGCTCTCTTTCATTTGCGGAAGGTGCGCAAGGCACGTGTTCGGTGCTTTCCCATAGCGATGTGTGCAAAGGCGTTATCGAAGTGGGCTTGGAGTGGGAACTCGACGGCGCAACCTGCACGAACCGAGCGCTGTGGGGCATTTCGAACGAGCTTGTTGGCAAGCCTGCCAGCATCAGCCTGGAAGAAGGCTCGTTGTTGGTTATCTTCCCCCTTTTGGGATTCCCACGCGCGGCGTATACCTATATGCGAGTACAATAACGTAACCACATAACAGGGGAGCTAACCGCCTGCGATGCGCGGCTGTTCGGCTGAGAGGGGGCAAGGCCCCGACCCATAGAACCTGTATGGATAATGCCAACGAAGGGAGCTGTGATGACGAAAGATCGTCTCATCACTCAAATCGATTATGCCCGTGCGGGCAAAATCACGCCTCAAATGGAAGCAGTTGCCGCCAAGGAGCACAAAACGCCTGAGGAAATTCGTGCGGGCGTTGCGAAGGGCTCCATTGCCATTCCCGCCAATATCCACCATGCCGCTTTAGACCCCGAGGGCGTAGGCGAAGGCATGCGTACCAAGGTAAATGTTAACCTGGGCATTTCCGGCGACCTGATGAACGCCGAAATGGAACTCGAGAAGGTACGCACCGCTATCGAGCTAGGCGCGGAAGGCATCATGGACCTTTCCAACCACGGAAAAACGCACGATTTCCGTAAGCAGCTTATCGATATGAGCCCTGCCATGATCGGCACGGTGCCTATGTACGATGCCATCGGCTACTTGGAAAAACCTCTTATTGGTATTATGGCTCAGGACTTCTTGGACGTTGTGCGCGCCCACGCTGAAGACGGTGTGGACTTCGTAACCATTCATGCTGGCATGAATCGTCGTACCATCGACAACTTCAAGGAAACCGGTCGCCTGATGAATATTGTTAGTCGTGGCGGTTCGCTGATTTTCGCCTGGATGGAAGCCACGGGCAACGAAAATCCTTTCTACGAGTATTACGATGAAGTGCTGGAAATCCTGCATGAGCACGATGTGACCATCAGCATCGGCGACGCTATGCGTCCCGGCTGCAACTACGACGCTACTGATGCTGGGCAGATTTCTGAGCTTATCGAGATCGGCAAGCTCACCAAGCGTGCATGGGATGCAGGCGTTCAGGTTATGGTTGAGGGTCCTGGCCATATGGCATTGGACGAGATTCCTGCCAATATGAAGATTCAGAAGCGCCTGTGCCACAATGCCCCGTTCTATGTTCTTGGCCCGCTGGTTACCGATATCGCTCCCGGCTACGACCACATCACATCTGCTATCGGCGGTGCGGTTGCCGCATCGTGCGGTGCCGACTTCCTATGCTATGTAACGCCCGCCGAGCATCTGCGCTTGCCCGATGCTGATGACGTGCGTGAGGGCCTTGTTGCAACAAAAATCGCAGCTCATGCCGCCGATATCGCTAAGGGTATTCCTCATGCGCGCGATGTTGACAATCGCATGAGCGATGCCCGTCGCCGTATGGACTGGGAAGAGATGTTCAGCCTTGCCATCGATCCGGTGAAACCCCGCAAGTACTTCGAAAGCGCCCCTCCTTCGACGGAGGGCACCTGCACCATGTGCGGCAAGATGTGCGCGGTTCGTACGGTTAATACCATCATGGACGGTCTTACCATCGACCTTGGTGAGGAAATGTCCGACAAATAGCAATTATGAAGCGGCTGTCCCTTTGGGCGGCCGCTTTTACCTGTGATGCGAGCGGTAGGTGTTCGAGTGTTGAGGTGGCTCAAGCTCCCTTTCTATACCCGAGCCGCTAGTTTGCTTTGAGCGAGGAGAGAATATGAAAGCAGCGCTTACCATTGCCGGCTCCGATTCAAGTGGCGGAGCCGGCATTCAGGCGGATATCAAAACCATGAGCGCTTTGGGGGTCTATGCGGAATCGGTTGTCACGGCGCTAACTGCGCAGAACACCATGGGTGTTCAAGGAGTGGTAGCGACAGATCCTGATTTTGTATTTCTGCAGATGGAAAGCGTGTTTTCCGATATCTACCCCAATGCGGTTAAGATCGGCATGCTTCCTACGGCGGAAGTGGTGCATGCGGTGGGGCAGGGCCTACAGCGTTTCGACGCTCAGAATGTTGTGCTCGATCCGGTCATGGTTGCCACAAGCGGGGATGCTCTTTCGGAGGCGCCCGCAGTGCAAGCGCTTTTTGACTTGCTTCCGCAGGCTTCCGTGGTAACGCCAAACATCCCCGAAGCCGAAGTGCTTTCAGGCATGCCCATCGAAACTAAAGAGGATATGCTGGCTGCAGCGAAGGCTATTCGGTCGAAAGGAGCCCAGGCTGTTCTGGTAAAAGGCGGCCATTTGGCCGAAGAAGCCGACGATGTGCTGCTGGAGGCAAACGGCGCGGTGACGTGGCTTTCTGCTCAGCGCGTGGAAACGAAGAACACGCATGGTACTGGATGCACGCTTTCGTCTGCCATTGCCTCGTATTTGGCGAAAGGCGAAACTCTGAAGCATGCCGTTGCCTTCGCGAAGCGCTACCTCACTGAAGCAATCCAAGCGAATCCCGGATTAGGAAAAGGCAACGGTCCTGTGAATCACCTATTCACGCTGCGCTAACGGAGCAGTTAGGATTGCATGAACCGTTTCGCCAACGCCAGAAGAGCTTCGCGCTTAGGGGCAATCTCTTCGTTGGCTACGGCGCTGAATAACTCGTTCAGCACAAGCCCAACATGCGGTCCTTGAGGTACGCCGAGAGCGATAAGATCGATGCCGTTGATTGGCAGGTCGGCAGGCGATAGTACCTCGCCCTGCGCGAGCATCTTGTCGAATAAGCTTTCGGCTGCGTCGATCTTCTGGATCCATTTGGTTGCACGGGTCGATTTCCCTCTTGCGTCGCCTCGCATCAAGTCGCAGATTGCGTGGAATAACCTCTCGTCGTGTTCTACCAGGGCATATAACTTGCGCACGCTTTTTGCTGTAGGCTCTGGTCTGTCGCCGTGGTAGCGGATGATCAAGTCGAGATCATGCTGCATCTTCTTGCTGAAATGCAGCGTTTTTGCGCTTTCGCGCATGTGGTGAACGCTTGCTATGGGATGGTTGGGCATGTGGCCCAAGTTGTCTGCTCCAATAAGGAACGTGTCGGGTTTGCCCGCATCGTGAAACAACGCCGCCCAACGCACCAAGGGGTAGGCGGGGGTGTTTTCGACTACCGCAGCGGTGTGCTCCCAAACATCGTAGATATGCCAAGGGTTGTGCTGGTCGAAGCCGTCCATGGCCTCAATGCAGGGAACGATATAGGCAAGCTCGCGGGGAAACCGAAGCAAGGTTTGACGCACATGGCTTCCGCAGAGAAGTTTTTCAAGCTCTTGCCTTAGGCGTTCTCCCGCAACACCGGTAAGGGTGGGTGCGTATCTGCGTATGGCGGCTTCGGTATCGGGATCGATCCAGAATCCGAGTTGCGAGGTGAAACGCATAGCGCGAAGAACGCGCAGGGCGTCTTCTTGCAGGCGGACATTGGGGTCGTTGACGCAGCGGATAACTTTGTTAGCCAAGTCGTTCTGTCCGTCAAAGGGATCTACAAGGCCGCGGACTGGATGAAACGCCATCGCATTGATAGTGAAATCACGTCGCGCCAAATCCTGCTCGATGGTGTCAACGAACAGCACGCTATCGGGGTGGCGGTGGTCAGTATAGGTGCCTTCGGTGCGGAAAGTGGTAACCTCGATGGGCTCATCTTGATAAACAACGGTTACCGTACCGTGCTTCGTCCCTGTTTCATGCACTGCCATGCCGCTTGCCAAGCACGCTTCGCGCGTTTGCTCCCAGTGGGCATTGGTGGCAATGTCGGCATCGTGGGGTGTGACGCCGCGAAGGGCGTCGCGCACGAAGCCGCCGACAATCCATGCCTCAAAACCGCGCTTCTCCAAAGCGTCGATGACGGCGCACACCGATGCGGGAAGCTGGGAAAGCATTCCGTAGGCTTCGATATGTGGTGCATCATTGAGGGGCATGACTCCAGCTTTCGTTACGAGTATGTTTCAGTATACGGCTTCGGTGGCGATTCGTGCGTCCATACTGGAGATATGCCTTGAGACATTAGCTCGTGCGGCGTGGCGGTTTGTTGCGATTGCTTTCGCATGTCTTTCTAATTCGGTAGCGTAAAATCAAACGGTGAAAGATACGAGTACGGTGCGCCGAGCACCTAAAAGGGGTTGCCATGATTGATGAAGTGCATATTCGCGATGTGGCGTTGATCCACGAGGCAACGTTTACGCCAAGCCCTGCCTTTACTGTGGTAACAGGCGAAACAGGCACGGGAAAAACCGCTCTGTTGAATGCGCTGAAAATTCTGGTTGGCGAACGTGCCGGTGCGTCGTTTGTGCGCGAAGGTTGTGAAGAACTCCAGGTAGAAGGTCGTTTTCTTGGTGAAGGATGCGGAGAAGACGGCGTGGTGGCTGCACGTCGCATCGGCGCGCAAGGGCGCAGCCGCGTATCTATCGACGGTTCGCTTGCTTCAGTGAAGGAGCTCGCTGGCGGCTTGGGGCAGACGGTCGACCTTTGCGGGCAGCATGAGCATCAGCGCTTGCTTTCGCCGGCTTATCAGCGTGCTTTGCTCGACGAATGGGGCAAAGATGAAATCAGTGCACCCTTGAAGGCGTACCGAGTATGCCTGTCCGAGGCAAACGATGCGTCTGCCGAGCTGGTTCGTTTGCAAGACCTGGAATCAGCCGATGCCGTCGAGCTCGACAGGGCGCGCTTCGCTTTGGAACAGATTGGCAAGGCTGACCCCCAGGAAGGTGAGTACGAAGAACTTGTTGAGCGTATGCCCTGCTTGGAAAATGCCGAAATGCTGGTCCATGAAGCCATGTCTGCGCAGCGCAGCCTTACGGGGTCGGGCGGTGCGGTGGAATCGCTCGAGTCGGCATTGGGTTCTCTTGAGCGAATTGCGGCGGTGGATTCATCTATTGAATCAGTGCTGGAGCTTGTGCGTGAAGCGTTCTTCTCGCTGGAGGATGTGGGCCGCGATTTGGCGACGTACAAAGATAACGTCGATTTTCCCCAGGAAGAGCTGGAAGCAGCGCAGGACCGCATCGCCGAGCTGCAGGGCCTTATGCGAGGCTTTGGCCCGCGCATGGAAGACGTGCTGGCGCACCGCGCTGAAGCTGAGGCGAAAATCCGCGAATACGATGGGCGCGACGAGCTAATTTCCCGGGCTGCTGAAAGGCGAGATGCGGCGGAAGCGGCGCTCGCCGACGCGGCATGTGCCCTGGCCAAAGCCCGTGGCAAGGTCGTCCCCCTCTTTATCGATGCCGTTCAAACCCAGATGGCTCGTCTGGAAATGAAGGGAGCGCGTCTCGAGGCAAGCATTTCGGATCTGCCACGTGGGCAATGGGACACATGGGGTTCGCAGTCTTTCGAGTTTCTTTTTGCCGCCGGTGAGGGCTTGAGCGCTCAGCGGCTTGGAAAAATTGCCTCGGGCGGTGAAATGAGTCGCGTGATGCTTGCTCTGAAGGTTGCGTTAGGGGAGTGCGATCAGGTGGATACGTTGGTGTTCGACGAGATCGATGCTGGCGTGGGCGGCGGTACCGCTCGTGCGCTTGGCGCCGTTCTTCGCGATCTGGCTAAAACCCATCAGGTCATTGTGGTAACGCACCTTCCCCAGGTTGCCGTGTGCGGTGATACCCATTATCTGGTAACGAAGTCCGACGATACGCTGCCTCAAACCTGCTTAACCCTTGCTTCAGGCGAAAGCCGAACGGCAGAAATCGCCCGTATGCTCGCCGGCGAGGTAAACGAAACGTCTCTTGCCCATGCCGCTGAACTGCTCAGCGAGCAGGAGTAACCGCCCTTGATTCGTCTTGCCATATGCAAGGAAAAGACAAAGGAGAATGAATGTCCGAATATCAAGCCGTGTTGCGGCAGCCGACAGATGGGCGCATGCCCGTTATCGGTTGTCACCTTTCTTCGGCCAAAGGGTATGCCGCAATGGCGAAAACGGCAGCCTCCATCGATGCCAACACGTTTGCCTTCTTCACGCGAAATCCGCGTGGCGGCAAGGCGAAGGCGATTGATGATGCTGACGTGAGGGCGTTTGCGGAAGAGACGGCGCTGGCGGGTATCGGGCGCATCGTGGCACATGGTTCGTATACGGTGAACCCGTGCGCGGCAAAAGAGCAGGTGCGCAGTTTTGCATTCCAGGCGCTTGCCGAAGATTTGGTGCGAATGGAGTGCACTCCGGGGCAGCTATTCAACATTCACCCTGGTTCACATGTGGGGCAGGGTGCGGATGCGGGTATCGAGCTTATTGCTGAGGTCCTGAATACCGTGTTGGCGCCCGAGCAAACCACCACGCTTTTGTTGGAAACCATGGCGGGAAAGGGAAGCGAGGTAGGCTGTACCTTCGAGGAGCTGGCGGCCATCATCGACCGCGTTGAGCTTAATAGTCATTTGGGTGTTTGCCTCGATACCTGCCATGTATGGGATGCGGGATATGACATTGCGAATGATCTGGATGGCGTGCTCGAGGAATTCGATCGCGTGATTGGGCTAGACCGGCTGTGCGCTTTGCACATCAACGACTCGCTCAACGAATGCGGCGCCCACAAAGATCGTCATGCGCGCATCGGTGAAGGCCGTATTGGCAAAGAAGCGTTGGCTGCCGTGGTGATGCATCCTCGGCTGTTGGGATTGCCTTGCATTCTGGAAACACCGAACGAGCTGCCGGGCTATGCGGAAGAGATCGCTTTTTTCCGTTCTTGCGTTGTGTAAAACGATTGTTTACCATGAACAAGTCTTATTAATTCCCCTTAACAGCATATTTGCAGGTGGCCTATTACGGGTGAAGTGTGCCTGCACGGTTATTCATTTCTTTTAAGGAGGATCCAGTGAAATTCTTTCTGGACACTGCCGATCTCGATGAGATCGAAGAGGCAGCAAGCTGGGGTGCGTTGGCTGGCGTAACCACCAATCCGTCTCTGTATTCCCGCATCGGCGGTAAGCTTGATGACTTCCACAACCATATCAAGCGCATCTGCGACATCGTTGGCCCTGATTGCCCCGTTTCCGCAGAATCCGTTGCTATGACGCGTGAAGAGCTCATCACCGATGGTCGCGAGCTTGCCGCTATCGCTCCTAACGTTGTTGTGAAGATCCCCACCATGGTGGAAGGCCTTGCCGCAACGCATGCGCTTGCAGCCGAGGGCATTCCGGTGAACATGACGCTGTGCTTCAGCGTTCCTCAGGCCATTCTGGCCGCACGCGCTGGTGCTCGCTACATCAGCCCCTTCATCGGTCGCTTTGACGACATTTCGGAAGACGGTCTTGATCAGGTTGCCAACATCGTAACCGCGCTGAACAACTACGACTTCACTTCCAATACCGTAAACGGCGAGCAGGTTGAAGTTATTGCAGCTTCTATCCGCAGTGCAAACCATGTTACCCAGGCAGCGCTGATGGGCGCCGATATCGCAACGGTTCCCTTCGGCGTGCTGAAGAAGATGGTTCAGCATCCGTTGACCGATCGTGGCCTTGAGGCATTCCTCAAGGACTGGGAGAAAGTCCAGAACGCATGAGTGATGCAGAAGTAGTCGAAGAGTCTGCGCCCGAGGAAAAGAAGCCGGCACGTACCACGCGTCGTCGTACGGCGAAGGCCTCCGACAAGCAGGAGGGAGCGGCCGCAGCGGCTGCGCCCTCCGATTCTGCTGAGGTGAAACCCGCGGCAGCTGAGGCTGCTTCTTTGGAAGAAAAGCCCAGGCGTCGCAGGACAAGCAGGAAGAAAGTCGAAGAAGTTCCTGCCGATGCCGAAGCCGAGCAGAAGCCTAAGACGGCGAAGCCCGCAAAGTCCAAAGCTGCTGAAAAGAAGGAAGAGCTTCAAGCTGAACCTTCCGACTCGCAGAAGGGTGACGCTCCCTCCGAGGGCGAGCCCAAGCCAAAGCGAACCCGCACCCGAACCAGGTCGAAGGCCAAGGCCGAAGAAGTACCTCAAGGTGATAATGCGGAGGCAGCTCCCAAGCAAGAAGCGGCACCTAAGCAGGAATCGGCTTTCGACCAGGTTTCTCCCGTCGATCAGGAAACCCCATCGAAACAAAAGGATTCCTCAAAGCAGGAATCGGCTTCTTCTGAACCTTCGGATGCCTCTGATGCTGCCGAGGAAAAGGGTTCCAGCGAACGCGAAGAGCGCGACGACCACAAGGGCCGTCGCCAGCGCAAGCCCCGTCAGCAGAGGGGCAGCGATCGTCAGAAGGGCGATCGTGGCGACCGCCAGAAGAACGACCGTTACCACAACAACCGTCGCCAGCATCAGCAAAACCGTCGTGAGCCAGTTGCTCCTCAGGTTTCCAAGGAAGATCTTGCGAAGCTTAAGGTTGTTGAGCTTCGCGAAAAGGCCCAGGAACTGGAGATCGACTTCAAAGGCCTCAAGAAGGCAGAGCTTATCGAGGCGGTGTTTGCTGCCAGCATGAAGGCCGAAGGCTTTGAAGAGGTTAGCGGTATCCTTGATGTGCTCGCCGATGGCTATGGATTCTTGCGCACGAGCGGATATCTTCCTGGTGAAAAAGACGTATACGTGGGCACTTCCACCATTCGCCGCAATCATCTTCGCAAGGGCGATTACCTTACTGGCCAAACGCGTCCAGCGCGTCCGAAGGAAAAGTTTGCCGCCCTTCAGCGCATCGATACCGTGAACGGCGTCCCGCTAGACGAAGTTGGCAAGCGTATTCGTTTTGCCGATTTGACGCCGGTGTTCCCCGATGAGCGCTTGGTGCTTGAGCATGGACGATCCTCTATCACTTCTCGCGTTATCGACTTGTGTGCACCTATCGGCAAGGGTCAGCGTGGTCTTATCGTTTCGCCCCCCAAGGCGGGCAAAACCACGATCTTGAAAGATATTGCAGCATCCATTACGTCGAATAACCCCGAAGTGCATCTGATGTGCCTTCTGGTTGACGAGCGCCCCGAAGAAGTTACCGACATGGAGCGATCCATTCATGGCGAGGTAATTTCCTCTACCTTCGATATGCCTTGCGAAAACCATGTTGCGGTTTCCGAAATGGTTATCGAAAGGGCGAAGCGCTTGGTGGAAAACGGACAGGACGTTGTTATTCTGCTCGATTCGCTTACGCGTTTGGCGCGTGCCTACAACCTGGCGCAACCTGCATCGGGCCGCATCCTTTCCGGCGGCGTAGATTCGACGGCGCTGTATCCGCCTAAGAAGTTCTTGGGCGCCGCCCGCAATATCGAGGGTGGCGGAAGCCTTACCATTTTGGCGTCAGCTCTTATCGAGACAGGCTCGAAGATGGACGAGGTTATCTTTGAGGAATTCAAGGGCACCGGCAACATGGAAGTGAAGCTCGATCGCTCTTTAGCAGAGCATCGCATCTTTCCTGCAATCGATCCGGTTGCATCTGGCACTCGTCGAGAAGATTTGCTGCTTGATCCTCAGGAGGCGCCGCTCATCTGGGCAGTGCGTCGCGTGCTTGCCAACCGCAATAACGTTGAACGAGCCATGGATTCGCTTATCAAGTCGCTTAAGCAGACCAACGACAACCAGGAATTCCTGATGCGCGCTGCAAAAAAGGCTCAGCAGGGACGTCATTTCGATGAGAGCGGAGCGATCGAAATCTAATAAATGAGATTTCGGTTTGCGACGTGATCTAGCTGCGTTAGAGCATATCGTCATCGCTTATAATTACGAAAAAATGGAACCCTGCCGTTCGGCGGGGTTCCGCAGTGTTTACCTGTCTGTTTTTATAGGGAGGGCATGTGCCTCAAGAGCCATTATCTCAGCATCCGGGCGGGCCCCAACCGCCAGTAGGGTATGGACAGCCTGTGCCCCAGCCCCCGTTCGAGCAAGCGCCGCAATCTGCTGCGGCGGCAACCGTTGCTCGGAAAGAGCCCCGCAAATCCCGCGGATGGATTGTGGCGCTCGTCGCAATTGTTGCGGTGTGCCTGGTGTCGGTTTTCGGCATCGTGTCTTGCACTTCAGCCATCGCCGGTCTGGGCGGATCGAGCTCCTACGACAGCGAACCGCTGTTCCCGAATACGGTTGCGGTTATCGATATTGATAGCACCATTCAGTACGACGGCACAACGAACAGCCCCGATGGCCTAAAGCAGCAGCTTGACGTTGCCGCAAACGATAGCAGGATCATTGCAGTTGTGCTGCGCGTGAACTCGGGGGGCGGTGTGGCTACCGCCGGCGAGGAAATGGCCACCTATGTGAGGGAATTCCGAGAGGACACAGGCAAGCCAGTAGTGGTCTCGAGCGCTTCTACCAACGCGAGCGCTGCTTACGAGATTTCCAGTCAGGCGGACTACATCTTCACGGCGCGCACCACTGCTATCGGTGCAATTGGTACCGCTATGCAGCTGGTCGATTATTCAGGACTGATGAGCATGCTCGGTATCTCTACGGAAGATATCACCTCTGCCGAAAGCAAGGATTCCACATACGGTACGCGCAAGCTCACCGATGAAGAGCGAGCGTATTATCAAGCCCAGGTAGACCAGATCAACGAAACGTTCATCCAAACCGTTGCCGATGGTCGTAATATGTCTGTCGACGCGGTGCGTGCTTTGGCTACGGGTCTCACGTTTACTGGGACTGATGCTGTGGAAAACGGTCTTGCCGATGAAATTGGCACGAAGGAAGACGCTATCGAATATGCAGCTGAGCTTGCGGGGCACGCGTCAGATTATGAAACGGTAAATCTCAGGCAGAATAGCTCGAATGATATTTCCACCCTGCTCGACCTGATATCTGAAAATAAGTCTATTTCCGCTGACCAGTTGGCTTCAGCGTTGAAGGAGTTGGAGAGCAATGGCTCCATCGCAAAATAAGAAAGAACGTATCGAATGGCCGAAGCGTGCCGTTGTAACGGCAGGAATGCCCTACGGTAACAAGTCTCTGCACTTTGGTCATGTGGGTGGCGTTTTCGTGCCCGCCGACTGCTATGCTCGCTTCCTCCGCGATCGCATCGGCTCTGAAAACGTGGTATTCGTCTCTGGCACCGATTGCTTTGGCTCTCCTATCGAAGAGGGATATCGCAAGGAAGTTGAGGCTGGTTCCTTCGAGGGAACCCTGGAGGATTACGTTCGCCGCAACCATGATCGCCAGAAGGCAACGCTCGATGCGTACGACATCAGCCTTGATGTATATGAGGGCAGCGGTCTCGGTCATTGCGGTGAGGTTCATCGCTCCATTTCCGCCGCTTTCGTACAGCGCCTCCATGAAAAAGGGTTCCTGCATTTAGAGAGTACCCTTCAGTTCTACGACGCCCAGGAAGGTATGTTCTTGAATGGCCGTCAGGTA
>UQVJ01000004.1 GCA_900544455.1 uncultured Eggerthella sp.
CTCGAGTGGTTCCTCAGCCCCTCTCTAAACTGTCTAAAAAAGTGTAGCAAATCCATATTGAACCAGTAGGCCTCAATACCCCCGTCACCGCCATCTCCACGTATATCACGATAAGTCCAGGTGTTATCGAAGCCCATCGCGCGCATGCCCCACGTCTCAAATAGTTGGCAGCACAATTCCTCGAAAGCCTCTTCATCTCCTAGATCCTGGTTGTTGAACTTATCGAATATGCCCACTAATCGTCTCCTATGCCTCGCTAAAACTCAATGTCATCGAACGTGAATGCCTGCAAAGCGAGCTTCACAAGCTTCTCGGTCCTCGTCTCGATCTGCTCCTTCGTCCAGCTGTCCACGCTCACGAGGTCGTCGTTGAGGTTCAGCCCGTTGCGGTAGCCGACGTTCGCGCCGTTAGAGTCCTTGCGGTCGCGCTTCTCGACGAAGGGCATGTTGCTCAGCTTCGAGTTGTATCCGGTGATGGTCAGGTTGCCTAGCGTGTGCACGTGCGTGGCTTGTATCTCCTGCGCCTTCGCCTTGTCGCCGCCGCCGATCATGTCCACCCAGCTCGCGGGGATGTTCTCGCCCTGCGGGAACACGTGCTCGATAGTCCACACGTAGTTGCCAGACGGGTAGCGCTCCCAGAGCCCCTTCATCTCCTTGGTGACGCTCGGCTCCGCGAGCACGGTGAGGATGTAGCGCGTCATGTCCGGGTTCACGTCGTAGATCGGCCCCTCCAGGCGCTCCTTGAAGGTTGCGTCACTCGCCGACACGTCGACAAGTCTCCGCTTGATATAGCGGGCGACTTCCACGCCCTCCAGCCGCTCGTCCTCGATGCCCTCGCAGATGCTGATGAACAGGCGCTCAAGGTCACGGGTGGGCGGGGTGTCGGTCACGTTGCGGCGCACGAAGAACCTCACGAGCACCGCGACGATTCCGGCGATGAGGCCGTCGTCCAGGCCGAGCTCCGGCTTCCTCTTCATTAGGTAAAGGAGCATCAGGTACGAGGGCACGCCCTGGGCACGCGCGATCTCCACGAGCTGGCGTTCCAGCTTGCCGTCCATGCCCTCACGGTCTACCCCGATGATCTGGGAGTAGATGAGTGAGTTATCTCGGAGCTCGTCGAGCACGCCCAGTGCGCCGGGGTCCTGGCCGATCCTCTTCTCGTAGATCTTGAGCAGGTTCGAGCGTGTGGCCACAGAGCCGAGCGGCAGCTGGGCGCCGCCCTCCTGCACGAAGGGCCTGTTGACGTCTCGGCGGAAGGCGTCGTAGTTCTGGCGGAAGAAGCGCTCTTGGGTGGCGTAGTCGTCTCCGAGATTGCGAAGCACCTCCTGCCATTGCTCGAAGTAGTAGTCGAGCTCGTCGCCGTCCGCGTCGGCCACCTTGGCGAGCAGGGTGTTCTTGATCAGGTCCACGGCGGAGAGGGGCACGCCTCGGTTGTTCAGCGACGCGAACAGCGTGTAAGCGTCGGCATGGCTGTCTACGTTGATCTGCACGAGCACGGCGGAGCAGAGCAGCCTGCTCTTGTCGAGCAGGGTGCGCACGGCTTCGTCGTCACCCATGCCGGAGATTTCGCCGCCGAGCCGGTCGTAGAAGTACTCGAAGGCCTTCGACATCTTGCGCACGCCATGGTACTTGGGCCGCTGCATCACGACGGCGAGCCCGGCATGCTCCTTGAGGATCCAGCGGTGGTCGTCCTGGTTGTGGTTCTGCACCTGCGGCACCACGCGCGTCATGCCTTTGTTCGACTTGAGCACGAGCCTGTTGCGCAGCGGCCGCACGTCATCGAGCTGCATGTCCTCGTCGATGGCGTCGGGGTGCTCGTTGATGCGGGCGTACAGCGCGGCGAGCAGCAGGCTGATGGTCGTCAGTCGCTGCTGGCCGTCGATCACCTCGAAATCCACGATGTTGGTCTTAGGGTCAATCTCGCCCTGGATGACGATGATTGAGCCGAGGAAGTACCCCGGGTCGTTGTCGAAGACGTCATCGTAGAGGTTCGCCCAATCGCGCTGGCCCCATGTGTACTCGCGCTGGTAGCGCGGAATGGTGTAGACCTTCAGCGCATCGGTCGAGAGGATGCTTGCGATGGAGGGGTCGCTAACGTTCTTGATCATCGGTTACTCGCCTCCGGTCTTCTTTGCGTAGAGCTTGAACAGGTGGGCGACGATCTTCTCCTCGTCACCATGGAAGTCGACGCCATAGGCAGCTTCCACGGCGGAATCGAGCGCGGCGTGATGTTGTCGGCGTACCACTTGGCCTGCTCGAAGGGCGTGACCCGGCGGACGTTCCCGCGCCGGTTCTTGCCGCGCTGCTCGGGCTCATCCAGGTCGATGCCGCGAGACTTGTTCTCGATGAGGATGGAACGGTCCTCGTAGAAGACGTCGATGCGCCGTCCCTTGACCTTGCGCTCGAAGTCAAGGTGCTGCGTCGGGTTGGCGATGCCGAGCACATTCATGCACAGCTCTATCCAGAAGCTGTTCGACTCGCGCTGCTCGTTGCCCTCGGCGGCCTTCCATCGTGCCACGAATTCCTTGGCGGCCTTCTTCTGCTCGTTCGGTGTCATGTAAGCGCCTCTATCCCTGTTTGGCGAGCTTCTCGATAAGGCACTGCTTCACGAGCGAAGTGAAGTTCAGGCCGTTGAGCATTGCGTACTCCTTGGCAGAGTCGCGCATAGTGCGCGGCAGCCGAAGCGTGACCGTGACGAGCTCGGAGTCCACGAGGTAGGACTGAATCTCGGGTGTCGAGGCGCCTGATTCGACAAGCTCCGTGTACTTCATAAGAATCCTTACCGAGTAAAGCGGATGTAAATACACAACACAGCACATTCTACCAAACCGTAAGGATAAAGAAATTAGCTCGCGGCGAAGAAAGCGCCTGATTGCAGGGTGCCCGAATTCGCCGTCACGCACCTTCACCAACCGTCATTTCGCCACCGTTGGCGGCGTTCATAAAAACAACGGATTGCGGATTCACACCCCATTCACACCCAGAGGGCGATTTTCGAGCTAGAAAAACAAAACAGGCCAGAGGAATTAACCTCTGGCCTGCGAAAATGCTTGGTCGCGGGGGCTGGATTTGAACCAACGACCTCCGGGTTATGAGCCCGGCGAGCTACCAGACTGCTCCACCCCGCACGATCAATCGCTCTATGCGACTTGATCAATTATAGGGAGGCGCCCCGCTTAACGCAATTGAAATGTTTTGCCTTCAAATTTTCGTCACATTTTACGTTTCGGTAGGTCGGGGGGGCATCTCCAGACGAATGGCACAGCGCGGTTTTCACACATGTGCCAACAGCACAAAACAGGCCGCTGATTACTCCAGCGGCCCGCTGCCTGCAGCTTCATTTGCCTGCATTGTTCCTTTTGCGCGTACTACTTCCTATGGTTGCGTCCCCTCCCGCGAGCAAGCCCCGCAATGGCCATTGTCAGGCCGACAACCGCGGCAAACACCACCGCCAACGTCAACGCAGCATCGCCCGTCTTCGCTGTCGTGGAAACCGATACGTCACCCGAAGTACCACTTAGAACATTCCCCGCACTCGGCGAAACAACGCGCCCGGCATTAGGGTCGGCATCGCCATTAGAGTCCAACGGCTTATCGCCTGCATCCGAACCTATCTCATCGTTAGCTGAATTATCGGGCACAACTACGCACCTATTGGTGAACGTGAAGGCGGTAGATGCAGTGAAGGGGGATTCCAAGCATACAACAGTGAGCTTCCCTTTCCCATCGTCGGTGACCTTGAACCTCACCGTTTTTGTTTCGGGATCATTCACCACACCCGGCACCGATCCTCTTTCGGTGACTTTGTATTTGAACACATGGGAGCGAGACCATCCTGCTTTTTCCGCAGAATCAGAATCAACATCCAGGGCTTTATTCAGATCTTGGAGGGAAAACGTTATGAACCCAAACTCGATTCGGCCCCATTGCCCGTTTCCGGCATCCGTCGATTCGGGCATAGGTGCTGCTATATCCTTTGTCGATATAGCGAATCGAAACTTTCCCTCGATATCAACAAGCGAGGCTCCTTCTTCCACCTGCAAATCCTTCGTTCCCGCCAAAAACATAGTGACGGGCTCTCCTGTGGAATACGTATTATCAAAGCGCAGTTCGTTCGCCGTCTGGAAGCTTGCCGAAAGCGCCCCGTTCCCCTCATCTTTAACCGTTACAACCAAAGAAACAGGATCGGTATGCGGCGTTACGCCCACTTCGCTCAATCCGCTGGTCTTCTCATGCACCAGGTAGTACACAATCCAGGCCGGAACGCCATCTATCGTTGTTTTCTCGGCAATACCGTTTTGAGCCAATTCATCGAGCGAAGTAACAGTAAAACTCAACTTGCCGAAATCAATTGTTCCATCGGCTTCATTTTTCGCCGAAAGCAAATCATCGCGGCCATTTGCGTACTTCACGCCAAAGTCGAACTCGCCAGCATGGAGTGGACGCCCATCGATTTTCACGGTACCCACAATTGCATCGGTTTCACACGATGCTTCGTTTGCATTGGCAGCAGAAGCATTTTCGCTATCCGCAAATGCAAAGCTTCCGCTAAAACACACGCACAAAAGAGCAAAAACCATTGCCAGTATCAACTGCATCCGCTTCATTTTCCGCATTCCAATCTTTCGTACGGCCTAGCAGACAAGGCTTTTATGCGATGGTCTAGCCCGATAGGTGAAACAATGCTTTATTCATTATCCCATGAAATGGCATAAATGCCAAAGTATTGGGTTAAAACCCGTTGTTTTTGGATTAAAGACCAATTTCGAGCTGCAAACAGAAAAGCCTCGCTCGCGATCAATCACGCAAGCGAGGCTCTATCATTGTGCGCTATGGCTAAGCGGGAAAACGGTACCTGTCCCTATATCTCCACTAACTCTTAGCGTGCTTGCCCTTCTTGCGATGGGAAACCACGGCAACAGCAGCAGCCGCAGCGGCCACCGCAGCGGCCACGCCAGCAATTACCAGCAAGTAATCGCCGGTCTTAGCGGAACTGGAAACCAGCGCCTCAACAACGGAGGCAGGACCATCGCCAGGAGATGCCGGGGCTTCAGGTGCGTTGTACGTATTGGTGAACACGGGGGCATTTCCACCCTCGTAAGCTACCGTGGCAACCAGGCTGCCTTCGCGGTCATCTTCAACGGTAACGGTAACCGCGTACTTCGATTCGTCGTACGTCACATCAGATTCGTCGCCCTTCACTTCCGCAATGGTGTACTGGTACTTACCCGCCTCGCCATACTGGATGGCTGGGAACACTACCATACCGTTCGCATCGTTGGTTGCGGTAACCTGCTCACCGCCTTCGTCCGTAAGAACGAAGGTGAACTCTTCGGCATCAAGGCTCTTGCCGTTGAGCACCTTCGAGGCACCCAGCGTCACCGAGGTAGCTGCCGGCGTGTACGAATTGGTGAACCCAACCGTATTTGCATCGTTGTCCACCTTGTGAGCCACCGACAGCGTGCCGTTGCCATTGTCGGTTACAGTCGTGGTAACGGCGAATGTGCTGCCGTCATACTGAACGCCCGCCTTCTGGCTGCCGCCACCTACTTCGCACAACGTGTAGTTATAGGTACCCGGCTTGGTGTAGGTAATCGGACTCAGCGTCACCTTGCCCGAAGCATCATTGGTGCCTGTTGCCACCACATTGGTGCCGTCGAGCAGCTGGAACTCAAATTCACCTGCTTTCATATCACGACCCGTAAGGTTCTTCGTTACCGTAACCTGATCGGTCACACTGGAATCAACCGGCTGTACCGAATACGTGTTGGTGAACGTGAACGCCGGGTCGGAAGCAGCACCCAGGCGCTCCACCGTCAGTTTTCCGTTGCCGTCGTCGGTCACCTTGAAGCTCACGGTCTTCGTTTCGGTGTCGTTGGTTACGCCATCTGCAGAGCCGCTTTCCGTCACCTTGTAGGTGAAGGTATGCGAACGGACAACGCCAGCCCTGGTGGCAGGCTCATCGTTTTGAGCAGATGCCTGGTCGGCATCTTCGGCGCCAGCAACCTTATTTGCAGCCGTCGAAACGGAAGCTGCGCCCGTGCCTTCACCCGTCACTACTGCAACACCCTGGCCCTGCTCGGTGCCATCAGAAGCTGCCGCGTTGCCCTGCTCTTCGCTATCGGCACCTGCAGCACTTCCCTGATCGGACGCACTCTGGCCAGCAGCATCGGTGGCAGCCTCCTCGCTGGAAGCTCCCTTCGTTTCATCGTCGGCATCGGCTGCGCGCGTGCCGTTCGTGCCCAACGCCTTGTTCAGGTCATCAAGCGTAAATTTGATATTGCCAAAATCAACGTTGCCGTTGGCATCGTTGGTCGCCGTAACGTGCTCAGGCATAGGAGCCGCAGCATCATCGGACGTCACCGTAAAGGTGAACTTGCCTTCGATGCTTGCGGGGGTCAAGCCCTCGCCGGCCTTCAGGTTCTTGATGCCGGAAAGGCCCATCTCAATCGGACCGCCTGTGGAGTACACGTTCTCGAACACCAGGCCGTTGCCCATATTAGCCGTTGCGGCAAGTGTTCCGTCACCGTTATCCACAACCATCACCGTGAACACAATCGGCTGCGTCTGAGCGGAAACGCCACCAGGCAAGACATCGGTTTTTTCGTAAGCTACGTAATCAATCTTCCACGCAGGCTTACCGTCCTTCACCGTCTTTACGGCATGGCCATCCGCTACCAGCTTGGCAAGGCCTTCGGTGGTGTATTTGATGCTGCCAAAATCAACGTTGCCACTGGCGTCGTTGGTTGCCGCAGCCACATCTTCAATGCCGCTAAAGTATTTCAGCGCAAAATCGAACTCGCCGTCAGTCAGGCTACGGCCAGTCAGGCTCTTGGTAGCAGTAATGCCTACTTCGCCCGAAGCTGCATAGCTGTTGTTGAACGGTACAACTGCCTTTTTCTGCGTACCAACGGCATTGCTGCTGTACACATAAGTCTTGGTGCCATCGGGGCCACCGGACACAACCGTGGTTGCCTTCAGTGTGCCATTCGCGGGATCGCTCTCAACGGTAATCGTTACCGTGCGTTCTGCCGTGTCGTAGGTGTAGCCACTAGGCGCCGTGCCTTGCTCGACCACCTTATAGCTGTAGGTTTTACCCGCGTCTTGCTGCGTTAGCACTACATCGCCAGTCAACGCAGACTTCGTAACCTGCACTCTATCGTTAGCCGCAGGCATCGAAACCTCGCGGCCTTCCCCTGACAAACCGAACAGGCCTGCCGACGCCTCGTCATTAGGCGTGATCTTAATGGTGAACTGACCATCAGTCATATCGCGACCAGTCAGCTTCTTTGCAAGGTTCAAGCCACCCGCTGCCGTGTAATTCAGCTCAGCGGAATAGCGGTTTACAAACGTGCCATTCTGCGTGGTGGCAGACGCAACCAGCTTGCCCTGGCCATTGTCGCTTACCGTTATCTTAATAACAGCTTTATTGTCGCTGTACTGAATACCAGGCAGATCACCAGCGTTTTCAGTTACCTCGTAGGTAAAGGTGCGCTTATGACCAGGAGCATCCTTCACCATATCGGACGTAAACTCAATCTGGCCAAAGTCGAACGATACCGAATCGCCATCCTTCGAATTGGGCGACTTCACCGTTGCGGAAGACACTTCGTTACCATCACGCTTAGGCATCGGCGCGCCGTCAAGCGCGGTGATGGTGAAGTCGAAGGAATCGTTTTCGATCCAGTCGCGGCCCTGCAGGATCTTGTTCAGATGAGCAGTTGCCGTATCGAACGAAACATTCTGAGCGCGGTACTTATTGGCGAAAGAGACCACGTTGGTTTCCTGGCCGTCGACCTTGGTGGTTGTCGTCAGCTGGCCGTTGCCGTCGTCGGCAACATCGATGGTCACAACATGGTTCGCCCCGTCGTAGTACAGGCCTGTAGCCTCAACGTACCAAAGCCCTGTTGCCTGGTCCTGAACTGCTCCTTCGGGAATTACTTCCTTAACCGTGAACTCGAAGTGCTTGCCGCTATCGGCCTGGGTAAAGGTGTGTCCCGCGATCTTTGTCATCACATCGGCAATGCCCTCGGCGCGATCATTCGGGTTGGTGAACTGCTTGTCGCTGTCAGCAAGAAGTGTCGCAGAAGCATCGTCTTTGCCTTCAATAACGAAGTTGAATTCTCCAGCCTTCATGTCGCGGCCGGTCAAAGTCTTTTCAACCTGAATGCCGTTATACGTGCTGCTCGTTGCGTACTTGTTGGTGAACGCTACCGCACCATTCGGATAGGCCACCTCGGCCTTGAGCGAACCGGTATGGTCGTCGGTCACCGTCACCTTCACCGTTTTGGTGCTGCGATCGAACTGCATGCCTTTTTCATCGGTAGCAGGAACAGCCTCACCCTTCCACGTGGTCTCATTCACGTTGAAGGTGTATTCGCCCGGCTTGGTAAAGGTCATCTCATCGAAGCTGAAGCCCTTCGCTTCATCGGCCTGGGCGCCCGATACAGTTGCCGCACTGGGCATCTTTACGGTGCCAGCGTCTACCGCGTTCTGGGTGGCTGCATCGGCAGCAGAAAGCTCGAATCCGAAGGTTTCGTTAGCTGCCATGTCGCGGCCCGTCAAAGTCTTGGAGCCGTTAATGACAGCCGTTGCAGCGGCGGGCGCATAGCTGTTGCTGAAACGGAACATGGACGTATTGCCTTCGCCTGGGGCAGCGGCGAGGAGATTGTTGCTGTACTTAGCATCCAGAACAAGCGTACCGTTGTCGTCCTTGATCTTCACCGTTACCGTCCAGACGGTTTTGTCGTACTCCACACCCGCAGGATCAAAACTCTGGTCGGCCAGAACGTCTCGCACAGCACGCCATTTGCCGTCAACCTGCACTACTTCAACGATCTTGTATTCGAATGTCGCTTCATGCGTAACCGGATCCAGATCGTTGAAGGTAAACGTTGCCTGCGGGAACGCAATGCTGCCGTCCGCCTCTACTTCGGTGAGCGCACCATACCACGTTTCGCCCTTGTATTCGTTCACCACTGTTTGTGCGCCAGGCTGCTTTGGCAGCGGAGCTTTATCATCGGTCGTGCAGGCAATTACATGGAACATGCCCGCTTCAAGCGGACGGGAACCAGTAGTGTCCGTGTACAGCTTTTCACCAAATGGAGTCCATTTCACCTCCTGGGTGTTGTATTCGTTTACGAACTTCGCAACATCAGTAACTTCAGGGTTGTTCAGCTGCACGCCATCGTCGGCAAGTTTCTTGGTCAGCTGGGACTCAACCTTCAGCTCGCCGGTGTGGTTTTCATCGGTAACGGTCACAACAACCTCATACAGCGCTCGCGATGCGCTCACGCCAGGATTTAATACGCTGAGTGATTTCGATTCACGAATCTCGTAGGTGTATACGCCAGGCTTGGTATACGTAATGTCGCCAAAGCTAAACGAAACCGGAGTATCAGCCGGAGTTCCTTCGGGCTGGGTTACCTCAACGGTTGCTTTACCGTCGATGGCACCTTCAGGCATAGGAACACCGACGGAGCCTACAGATGCTTCCAAAAGGAACGTGAATTTATCGGTGCTGTTCCAGCTGCGGCCCGTAAGCACCTTTTCGCCCTTAAGGGAATCCTCGCCCTTAAGCGTACCCGATGCGCTGTAGGTATTCACCACTTTCGCATTTACCGTTCCACCAGCTGTAATAGTGCCCGTAAGGTCTGTTCCAGCTTGGGTGAATCCAGCACGATCAGATTCGGTAACCGTGTAGCTCCAACCGCCAGCAAGGCCATACACGTACAGCGTTTCGCCTGCCTTCAGGTTGTGGCTTGCCTTGCCCTCTTCGTTAAACGGCAGGGTAAATGCGTCACCCTGCTGCTCGCCGTTGGCGTTCTTCACCACAGCGCTAAAGCTCTTGGTTGCGGCATCGGGCATATTAATAGTGAACTCGAACGAATCGTTTGCGAAGTCGTCAGCACTGTACCCTTCGGGTACCTCCAGCTGCTTGGTCACTGCAAGCGTACCGGGAAGGTCAACGGAAAGCTTGCCGTTGTTGCCCAAGTAGGCCCCAACCTGGCCTGCACCAACCCATTTCGGGTTCAGCACGTCATTGGCGGTTCCCGTGGCGTTGTTATCTTTCGCTTTGTACAGGTTGTTAAGGTAGGTCAGTCGAGCAGTGCCGGCCTTGAAGTAGGCACCTTGGTTGTTCACCCCGATGGAGCCCTCGATAGCCTCGGCATCAGCGCCGTCAAAGCTTATGACCTTTTCCTTCTCCTCCACGGCGCCGCTACCCGCATCCGTCATTTCGTAGTACGAGCACTTGTACCAATAGGTATTACCCGCAACCACCTGATGGGCGCGCTGAGTGCACGATTCATCAGTATAGATAGGCGTGTCGCTGGTGAAGTAATAGTAGATGTTGTCGTTTGAGGGCTCGAAGTTCGCAATGGTGTTGCCCAGGTAGCCCTGTTTCCAGTCGTTGCTGTAGAACGAAGCCTTGCCTTCCTGGGAGTTCGCCTGCAGGTACTCCGACATGGCGTCATCGGGGTTTGCCAACAGGCTTTCCACCCCAGGCTTCAGGCTCGACGTGTACACAACATTAATCGGCTTGGTGTCCGAAACTGTCATGGTCATAGACTTTTGGTCCACGTTGTAGCTACGCAGGGGGATCAGCGCTGCCGGCACCTTCACCTGAACCTTGTCGCCGACGGCAAGGTCAGTAGACTTGGTTACCGTGATCACCACGTTGTCCAAGTTTACGCTCTTGTCGCCCATGGCTACCGTGCCGTCGAAGGCGTACGTATCCACATTACCTGCAGTGGTTTTCGTGGGATTTTCGAAAGTCTGCCCGTTCAGCGCAATGGCCTTGAAGCTATCAACCTGCATATAGGCGCCCAACGCGTCATCGAAGGTAATGTAGCCGCTCGTATGCTCAGCGCCCTCAGTGGCGCTCGTCGGGTAGCCCGACCCCTTAACTATCTCGGAAGAAATGTCATCGAATACCTTTTTCAGCTCATCAGCGTTCGTGGCAGACTTGTAGAAGTCGGAACCATCGGGACGCGTACCCAGGTTCCAATCCCAGCCTCCCCAGAATCCGCTGTTCTGGGTATAGGCGGCTTCAGGGTAGTTGCTGGAAACCGCATGCATGAATTTGTTTTCGTTGCTTGCTCCCGAAGGATCAGCAGAGGGATCTGCACCGCTGAAGATGCCAACGGTATACACGGTGGCTTTTTTATCCTTCATGGCTTTCGCTGCGGATACCGCGCTGCTGGCAACCTCCGACTCGAATCCGCTAGAAGAAGTAGGCGAACCGTCGGTGAAGAAGATAACGATCTTCTTGGCATCTTCGCGGTTAGAGGTTTGGCTATCGGCAAGCTGCAAGCCGTAGTCGGCACGCGTGGAACCGGCGGGGTTGATGGAGTTAATGGTGTTCCTGAATGCGGCCGCATCCGTGCAAGGGGACATGGCCTTCATAACCTGGCTGTAGTTGTATGTGTATCCACCTTCGCGGTACGTGTCGTTGCCTACAGCAGCAGATTTATTGCCCGAAAACTTCACGATGGAAACCTGATGCTGCTTTGATGAATCGGAGATGCTCTGGTTCTGCTTGGCAATCGTGGTCACGAAGTCATTTGCCGCGTCCTTCAATGCGTCAATGCGCTTCGTATTGTCATTGCGATTCATGGGATCATCCATCGACCCCGAAGCATCCAGCACCAGCACAATGTCGAGCGGCGTGGTGGACGTGGATTTCACATTCGAAGTGGACGAGAGCGCCGAAAGAGCCGTTATGAACGCTGAATCATCCCCGCGATTAATGACGCTTCCGCTGCTCGTGGTAATTGTGTCGGTTGATACGGTTTTGTCCGTCCATATTCGACCGATGTTTGCGGTGTTAGGCGTTTCGCCGCCAAGAATTGCTGCCCAATCGTCCATGGAAGACGGATCTGCCACGGAAGCCGCCCCCCCCCGCATGGAATGGTTGCCGCCCTCGTCGTCTGCAAAGGCAAAGCTGCCGCCCAAGCATATAAGAGCAAGCGCTAAGGCCATTGCCAGTAATGGTCGTTTCGCTTCATCGTTGATCCCCAATCTTGCTTTCGTTTGCTAGAGAATGCCTCTCCCGATGCTGCCGAGCTTTCAACACCAAGGGATATCTGCGTACCGTCCAACCCACTTTTTCCGTGCGAAGAAGGGCACTTCAATTGAATCATCGCAGATATCGGGCCTGTTCGTAATGGTCGTATATACGAACTCCTCTCCTCTTTATAGCAAGAAAAATGGTATGCTGGCCAAAAAAATTGGGTTACGCGCCATGTTTTTGGACTAAAGACCAATTCACGCTAAAAATGGGAGATGGAGACAGGTACCAGGTTCCCGCTAAAAGGGGCTGCCGGAAATCCGACAGCCCTTAAACGCTCATTGTTGGCAGCGGCCCAAAACCGAGAACGGGAATCTGGTACCTGGCCCTATTTTTCCACCCGCTTGTCCAAGAAACTTTGCGTAAGGTAGCCCGCAATGAAAATGGAGCATACGGTTGGCACCACGAAGAACAGATATGGGATATAGCAAACAGCGGTAAGGACGAGCGTTCCTATCACACCCGCGCCCAAAGGCGCCATGCCCCCGAACAGGCGGCGCCCCAACACGTAGCCGGCAAACGGGATGGAAAACATCCACAACACCGCAATGAAAATGAATATCAGCGCAGAAATGGGGGCCGTAACAAGCGGGAACAGCAGGAAGAATCCCAACAGGGGCAGCACGAAAAACGCCACAAAGCCCAACATGAACATGCGCGAAAGCTTCGTTTCCGTAAGCTTGACGGCGCCTTCCATTGCGCCCTTAATCAAGAAGAAGAACAGCAGCACCAGAAAGGCATGGGCAATGCACGAAAACAGCAGCGGCCCAATCACGGAAAACGAGTTCGGTTCCGATTCTTCAGAAACGGCAGAAACCAGGGCGTCGTCAACATAGCTTACGTTGGGAACGTTGGCGCCTTCTTCGATGGTAACCTGCGCATTGTTCGGCACCCTAAGCGTGCCGCCCACCGTGGTACCCTTCGAAACGTTTACCGTACCCGCCGAAACGTTAACATCACCTGCATAGAATCCGGCAAGGTTAACCGTACCTGCAGCAAAAGCCGCGCCCTCATAGGTTCCCGATACGTTCACAATCGAACCGGCTGCGTACACGCCGCAGGCGGAAACATCGGATGCGATAGACACATTCTGCCCAGCAACGGTGATGTTGTTCCCAACCGTCGTCGAAGAAACGTTGACAGTCTGGCCTGCCGCACGCAAGCTACCGTGAATAGCAGAAGAAGCCACGTTCAACGTGCTGCCAGCAAGCAAAGCGCTGCCGCCGGTTCCGCCGCCTACTTCAAGGCCCCTGGCGTTCAACGTGTCTCCCGCCCAGTACAGGTCGCGCTCAACAGTAAGATTCAGCGCATCGCGCTCCATAAGGAAAGCGTTTCCCGTATAGGTGTCAACGTAGCTCGTGCTTTCCGCCGTTCCCTTGTCGAACGCCGAATTGGCTGCAAACGCCACGGCGGGCATGCAGAGCACTAAAGCAAGTGCGGCAACAACAACCAGCAGCTTTTTTCGCATGGCAAAAACTCTACCCTTCGGTGGTAACCGTTACTTCATCGATTGCGATGGACTGCAGGTATTCCTTGTCCAGGATGCAGCCGAGTCCGACAGGGTTCTTGGGTGCATTCAGCACCAGTTCACCGTGTTTAAGCTCCAGCGGAGGAAGGGCGGTATCGTGGGCGAAGTATGCCGAATAATCCGAAACATCGGGCGGCAAATTCATGCCCGGCAAGGTTGCGAAAGCCGCATGCATGCGCTTTGAAACGCCCGTATCGAACATGCCGCCCATCCAAACCGTTTTACCAAGGCTGCGCATCCAGTGATAGAAGTCGAGCGTGGGTTGAATGCCACCGAACTTCGCAATTTTCAAAGCGTAGCAACGAAGGTTGTCCAGCCCCATGGCCGCTTCCATATCGCTTGCGGTTACCACCGATTCGTCCAGGCACACCATGGTTTTCAGTTCATCCTGCAGCAGCGAAAGGCGCACGAATAGGTTGCGCTCGCCGCTGTTGGGAACGTAATTCGGGTTGTAGGGCTCTTCGATGCATACAGGATTCAATGCATCGAGCTTACACAGCACGTCCAGGTACGATTCATCGAACGACTGGTTGGCATCGAGCATCAGCGTTAAGTCGGGGTGATCGGCGCGCACAGCAGCCACGCATTCAAGCGCAGTTTCCGGCTCGATCTTCATCTTCACGCGGGTGTATCCTTGAGCAACCAGGCTGTCTACCGCCGCACGCACTTCTTCAACAGGGGCGATGCCCACCACGGCACCACCCAAGATCTTCTCGGCGTTCGAGCCACCAATCATCTTCGAAAGCGGTTGGCCAACGATCTTGCCGTACAGATCCCAGATGGCAGGCTCCACCGCAGCTTTCGCCATGGGATACTTTGCCAAACCAGGGAACGTGGCAAGCGAAGCGGACACTTCGCTGGGATGCAGGTAGCGCTCACCCAGCACCACAGGGGCAATGGAATCGCGCACTACGGCGTAATCTTCTGCGATGGTTTCGGGCAAATACCAATTGGTGGCAAAGGAAACGCACTCGGAAATGCCCGTGCGCCCAGCCCAGTCTTCCACTTCCACAAAGAACGATTCACGGAAATCGACGTTTCCCTTGGCCGTCTTCACAGGATGGGAGAAGGGCTGCTTCACGCGATACAGGGTAAGCGACTTGATGTCGATGCGCTTGTCGTAGCGCTGCTTCAGCGCACGTCGATCCACCTTGCCGGCGATGGTGCGCGGGAATTCGTCCATCACCAAAATATGCTTGGGATGATGAAGCTTCGACATGCAGCCATTCAGGTAATCGTGCACCATATGAGCGTATTCCTGCGGACACGTTGCCGGACTAATGCAGCTCTGAGCAGGGTCGATGCCAAACTCTTCTTCGTCGCGGGCAATGGCTTCGGCAGAATAATCGGCCTCGATGAACGCCACGGGGCGATACCCCCAGGTTTCATCCGCAGTGCCGAACACGTAGGCGTCCTTCACACCGGGAATGCCCAGCAGAACATCCTGAACCTCGGCTGGGTAGATGTTTTCCCCACCCGAAATAATGAGATCTTCAGTACGCGCATACACGCGCAAAAGACCGTTGCGGTCGATAGACGCCCTGTCTCCGGTAACGAAATAGCCATCGGCGCTCATTGCCTTACGGGCATTCAGGTAGCCCTCGAAGATGCCAGGACCCGCAACGTGCAACTGGCCAATGCCATCGGCATCGGGGCTTACGATGCGAGCATCATAGCCGGGCAAAAGCTCCAGCCCGCCATCAAAGCCACGGGTTACCGGAGCCGCGGCAATGAAGCTGGAAGTTTCTGTCATACCGTAGCTGGAATACAGGTTTGCCTTTGCGCGCAAGGCCATACGCAACGTCTTTTCGTTCAGCGCCGCGCCGCCCAAAAGAATGCACGCGTACTGCCCAATAACCCTATCGCGATCGTTTTCCAGCAAATCGGCCAGAATCTTATCCACGACAGAAATATGCGTAACGCGGAAGCTCAGCACATCATTCAGCACGCGCATGGGATTGTAGCGCTCGTACACGATGAACGAGCCACCGCTCAGAAGAGAGCGCACCATGATCTGGAAGCCGCCAATGTGGCACATGGGCAGAACCAGCTGCCATACGCTACGACCATCCTCCAATGCCAGAACGCGGTTTGCCGCGGTAGCGGCACCAATGATGCAGTTCCACGGCAAAAGCGTGGCCTTCGGGGTTCCCGAAGAACCCGATGTGAACATGACAACGCCCGCCTCTTGGCCATCCCATGCCCGCTCGCATTCGCGGGCGAACGCCTCGAACTGCGTGGCATGTGGCACAGAGCCTTCCGGCAAAGCGGCGAAATCGGCCAGGCCGTAGCCCGTCGCATCGATCATCAGGCGCTCAACCGCAGACTGTTCCAGCACATCGATGCCAGCTTCGCCCGTGGCGTTTTCCAGCTCCACGATGCGCAGTTTGCGCTCTTCGTAGGAAAGACGCGGATTCAGCAGCGCCAACGTGAAGCCGCCGTATGCCGCCGCCAAGGAAAGGATCACGATCTCGGCGCCGTTGTACAGATTGCACGCAAGCGTGGTGCCGCGACCGTAACCGTGCTTGGCAAGCTGCTGAGCCAGAGCCGCAGCAGCAAAGCGGGCGCGGCGATAGCTAAACGTTACTGAGCGCGCATCCTTCTGCACGCAGAAGAACATCTGGCCGGCCTTGCGATAGGCCATTTCCGCCAATTGGGCAATCATTGCCGTCACATCCTTTATCAGGGAATTTCAGATCAGGGGAATTTCGGGAACTTGTCGAAGTCGGGCTTGCGCTTTTCCTTAAAGGCGTCGCGGCCTTCCTTCGCTTCGTCAGACGTGTAATACAGAAGCGTGGCGTCACCCGCAAGCTGCTGCAAACCGGCATAGCCGTCGGTAGCAGCATTGAACGATGCCTTCAGGAAACGCAGGGCCGTAGGCGAAAGCTGAAGCATTTCCCTCGCCCAGGAAACGCACTCGGCTTCCAGCTCATCGAAGGGGACAACCTTGTTCACCAGGCCCATGTCCAGAGCCTCGGCTGCCGTGTACAGACGGCAAAGGTACCAAATCTCGCGAGCCTTCTTCTGGCCGACGATGGCAGCCAGATACGAAGCACCGTAGCCACCGTCGAAGCTGCCAACGCGCGGACCGGTCTGGCCGAACTTGGCGGTTTCCGCCGCAATGGAAAGGTCGCACAGGATATGAAGAACATGGCCGCCGCCAACAGCATAGCCGTTCACCATAGCAATAACGGGCTTGGGCACTACGCGGATAAGGCGCTGCAGATCAAGCACGTTCAGGCGCGGGATGTTGTCCTCGCCCACATAGCCGCCGTTGCCACGTACCTTCTGGTCGCCGCCGGAGCAGAATGCCTGGTCTTCGTCCTTGCCGTCATGGTTGGCGCCGGTAAGGATGATAACGCCCACTTCCTGGTCGTCGCGCGCAAGGGAAAACGCATCGAACAGCTCGACGTTCGTCTTCGGCGTGAAAGCGTTGCGGCGCTCGGGGCGATTGATGGTGATTTTGGCGATGCCATCGTACTTTTCGTAGATGATCTCGTCGTAATCTTTAACTTTTTCCCAAGGGAAATCGCTCATAGATGTCCTTCCTTATTGTTGGTGCCCGGAACCTTCTGGGGCCGCACCCCTGGGTTCTATGCCGGACAAGAATTCCTGCACTACTGTACCGTAAAGAACAGGTGCCTCTAAGTGTACGTTGTGACCCGTTCCAAACGAGGTCACATCGATGCCATCGTGTTCCAACTGATGCGCTACCGCTTCGCTTCCGCAATCGTCGTAACCCCACAGGTACTTAACGGGCACCCAAGTGTTTGCCACCACGGCGAACGACTGAGAAGCATCGGGCATGGCGTGCTTTCCTGCGCCTTCCAAGCACAACGCCATAGATTCAGCATCGTTGGCCAAACGCTCAGGGCGCAGCTCTTCATCAAGCCCCATTTCGCGCTGCGATTCGAAGAGCGGCAGCGTTTCCCAGTACTCCACGAATTCTTCGATGCCGTCGGTGCGCAGCCTTTGCGCCCAGCCAACATTGCGCTCTTCGGCGGCAGCACGCTGCTCGTTGCCTTCGGGCCCGAAGTTGCAGCTTTCCAAGATCAGCGAATACAGCAGGTCTTTTTCGGAAGAGGCCAGCCCCAGGGCAACGCGCCCGCCCATGGAATAACCGATAACGTGGGCACGGCGCTTGGCGCCTTCATGCCCCACGCACGCAACCTGCTCCAAGAACGATTCCACCATACGCACCATGGCGCCGTAGCGATAAAGCTCGACATCATCGGGCTTGCTGCTTCTGCCATGCCCCAAGAAATCAAGCGCGTAGGCGCAATGATTGCCCGAAAGGGCGGCGCCAATGATGCTCCAGTTTAGACCGGTCTGCATGAAGCCATGAAGCAGAACAACGGGGATGTTTTCGGCCTTACCCCACTGATATGCATGGATCTTCTGGCCTTCCCAGTCAAAGTCGAATTCGCGCGTGGGCGGCACCGTTTGCTCCTGAGCGGATTTGCCCAACATGCCCCATGCTGACGCCAGAGGCTCAACTTCAGGCGAACCGTGATGAGTGCCGCACGAGCATGCTTCGCCGTGATGATGTTCGTGGGAGCCGCAGCCGGCGTCCCCTTCGTGATGACCGCAGCCACAAGTGTGATTGTGCATCGGTTGCTCCCCTTAAGCACGTGCGCACATGCGCATTACCAATACTGATCGTAGCGTTCCCGCACTCCCGTCAGGGGCAAGGGAACTTCTATTAAGGATATACCCTGTTCACCCAGGAAACCGCTAAATGCCTGCTTGAATTCCGCCACCGTATGCACCGTAGCCGTGGGTACCCCAAAGGCACCTGCCGCAGCGGCAAAATCAACCTTCTGAGGTGTTAGGAACAGCCTCTCGAAATACGATTCCTCAGTTTTTTGCGGCAGCATATCGAAGATAGCGCCGCCGTTGTTGTTCAAGAGCACGATAACGATGCTGGGCCTTGGCGATCCTTGGCGTTCGCGCAAGAGCATTTCCCCTTGCAGCGCCAGCGAATTCAGGTCGTGCAGCAGGGTTAAATCGCCCGTGACCATAACAGTCTGCTTGAAGCTCTGCGCCGCACCCAATGCCGTGGAAACGGTGCCATCGATGCCGTTAAGGCCACGGTTTGCCAGCACGGTAAGGTGCTTCGCTTGGCTTACATAGAAGGCATCGAGTGCGCGAACCGACATGCTGTTCGCCGTGAACAGCAGGCTTTCTGCAGGAATCTCTTCCAGCATCGCACGCAAATAGGAACCCTCGAACTGGCTATCAGCAGCAAAATCGGTTGCCAATATGCGCTCGGTGCGGGCACGATCGATAAGCCCCCACTCATGAACGTTTTGCGGCAAGGGCGCGTAGGCCATAGATTCTTCTGGATTGGGAACGGTTCCCGCTTCCAACAAAGCCACTACGAAATCGAGCGGATTTGCGGCCACAAACGTGGTGGTCTGCGAATTGAAATCGCGTGTGGCAAGCGGATCAACCACGATCTGCGCAGCCTGACAAGCTTCGATTGCCTGCGTTGCACGCTTCGACACCGGATAGCGCCCAAAGCGAACCACCGCATCGAAGGCGGGCATTTCGTCCGATCCCATGATGCGATCGTATCCGCAGATAACAGCGGGATGTCCGTACGTGCGCAAGTGGGAAAGCGGGTCGGCCAGCAAAGGCGCGTCGAAGCGCTCGGCAAAAGCAAGGAGCGCCTGCGCTTCCCTGTCCCTGCGTGTGCTGTCTGCAACCGCTTCAGCAGAAAACGTTCCTTCGCCAGCAAGAACCACCACAGTATGGGAATCAAGGAAATCCACCAGGGTTGCCGCATCGCGGGAAGAGAGCTCGTGTTCCGTACGCACCAGGGCAGGAAGATCGTCAGCCGAGGCAACGCGACCCGCATCGAACAGGTCGGACATAGCAGTGTCGGGCACCAGCGGCTCATCGAATGGGAAATTCACGTGCACGGGAGCCGAGGCATGAGTCCCCGGAGCTGCGGCAATAACCGTTTCACGTGCAACCTGGCGCACGTGGGCAATGTACTTAGGAGCGTCGTTCGGCTCAGGCATAGCGAAGAAGCGGCGCACGTGGTCGGAAAACGCCTTGTTCTGATCGCACGTTTGCGGAGCGCCAAGCCCCTGCAGGCGCGCTGGCCTATCGCCCGAAAGCACAATAAGGGGCACGCGGGAAATCTCCGCTTCCATCACCGCAGGATAGTAGTTTGCCAGTGCCGTCCCCGAAGTGCAGATAACGCACACGGCACGCCCCGTTGCCTTGGCAATGCCCAAAGCAAAGAAGGCGGCGCCACGTTCGTCGATATCAAGATACAGGTTGAATGCCGATCCGAATCGCGCATGCGCCTCGTGGGCAACCATCGAAAGAGGAGTGGAGCGCGAGCCGGGGCTTACCACCACATCGCGCACGCCCGCACGCATCAGCTCATCGAAGAACGCACCCACATAGGCGCCCAATGCGCGCTTCTTCTGCGCAGCAGCAAGCTCAGGCGCATCTGTCGCATCGGGTGCCTGGCCCTCTTCGCCAACTGGCGCGTCACCTTTTTCGACACGCAGCGCTTCCGCTTTTTCGCCGCTCAGCGCTTCCGCTTCCTTTTCCGCCATGGCCTATTCGTCCCCTTCGTCCCCCGGCGCTTCAAACGCACTCAAGATGGTTTTCAGCTTCAAATCGATTTCGTTGAATTCCGCAACGGCATCACTGCCTTCAACGATGCCGCACCCCGCATAGAGCCAGCCGCGTTCGCCGTCGAACACACCCGATCGGATAGCCACGGAAAATTCGCCATCGCCATCGGCGTTCACGTAGCCCACCGCACCCCCGAAGAAGCCGCGATTGTAGCTCTCGGCCTCACGCAGCGTCATTAGCGCTTCGCCTACTGGAGTGCCGGAAAGCGCCGGGGTGGGATGCAGCTGGCTGGCAAGGCCCATGAGCGTGGTGCCCTCCATAACCTGCGCCGCTGCGGGCGTATGCAGATGCTGCACATGCTTCAGCACCTTGATCTGCGGCGTTGCGGGAATATCAACGTTATAGCAGTTGCGCGCGAACACTTCGCGCATGAATTTCACTACGTATTCGTGCTCGCGGCGGTTCTTTTCGCTGGCAAGCAATTCGTCTGCCAGTGCCTTCTGCTCTTCCGGTGTTTCGCCGTGCGGGCACGTGCCGGCAAGACACATGCTTTCCACGTGCGCGCCCTTCTTGCGCAACAGCAGCTCAGGTGTACATCCGCAAAAGAACACATCGCCGTAGCGATACAGGAACACCGTTCCGCGAGCACTGCCGTCAATCAGGTTCACCAGCACGTCCTTCGACGAAAACGGCTGTTCGGCCTTGAGCTCGATGCGGCGCGAAGGCACCAGCTTTTCGATTTTGCCCGACGCAATGCGGCCAAGCCCCATATCCATGATGCGTTGCCACTCGTCAAACGAGTCGCGCTGCAACGAATATGCCATGGTGCGACGAGTGCGAGGCTTGGCTTCCTCGGCATGGCGCACGAAACGGTCAACCCTGCCCTGGTACACGGGACCCAAGCTGTTCACTTGCAAGAACGATCCCTGCTCGTTTTGGATAAGCACCAACTCGGGCAGCATCAAGCGCAAGCGAGGAAAGGCGGTCATCATGTCGTCGGCTGGCTTGGGGTTTTCGGCGTCGAAACGGTTGAACGAAAAGAACACCGGCGCGAACCCGGCATCCTGGCTTACCACATCGGCTTCACCCAATGTTGCCAAGGCAATGCAGCGGCCCAGCCCCAAATAGCGTATGGGGCGTTCTTTGTCGTAGTACACGAACTGATCGGTGAAGCCCTTCTGCAGCACGCAGAACGCGTCAACGATATCGGTGTTCAGCGGCACCGTGCGCGAATAGAGCTTAGTCATGGCAAGCTTCACCTACGTGCAGCATCTTTGCCTGATCCCACAGCTGCTGCATTTCATCCATATCCAGCTCTTCGATGCGCTTGCCCTGGCCCCATGCGGCGCCTTCCATAAAGGCCCAGCGCTCACGGAACTTGCGACACGTAGCGCGCAAGGCAGTTTCGGCATCGATGCCTTCTTTGCGTGCCACGTTCACCAGGGAAAACAGCACATCGCCAAACTCGAGTTCCTTCGCCTGGGCATCGCCGGAGCGGCATGCCTGCTTGAATTCGGCGATTTCCTCTTCCACCTTGGCCCACACGTCTTCGACGGAGTCCCATTCAAAGCCGGCGGCAACTGCCTTACGGGAAATCTTATAGGCCTGGAGCAACGCAGGGAAGCTGACGGGCACGCTTTCGAGTAGCCCTTCGGGCTCTTCGGCTTGGGCGTCGGCTGCGCTCTTTTCGGCGAGCTTCACGTTGTCCCAAATGGAAAGCACATCCTCGGCAGAGCCCGCAGCCGCCTGCCCGAACACATGCGGATGACGGCGAATCATCTTCGCATTCACATCACGGCACACGTCAGCCACGGTAAATTCGCCCGCATCAGCGGCAATCTGGCTTTGCAGAACCACCTGTAAAAGAACATCGCCCAGCTCTTCACGAAGATGCGCCGCATCGTGCTGCTCGATGGCATCGACAGCCTCGTACGCTTCTTCGATCATGTTGCGGGCGATGGATTCATGGGTCTGCTCGCGGTCCCACGGGCAGCCGTTCGGAGCGCGCAGAGCAGCTATGGTGTCAACGAAAGCAGCGAACGTTTCACCTGCCAATGGCGCACACGAGGTGCCTTGCTGCGTTTCCCCTGCGCTCGTCTGACGGTTTTCGCTCACTGAGCTTCGCCTCCTGTTTAGATTTTGTACATGAACTGGAATACGTCTTCGCGCTGAACAATTACCTGAACGCCCAGCTCTTCGCCTTCCTTGGTAAGTGCTTCCTGGACCTCGTTGAAGCCAGCGGTGTCGACGTCGAGACGAACCAGCATGGTCATGCTGAAGATGTTATCCAGAATAGTCTGGTTGATGTCGTCGATGCTTGCACCCTTTTCTGCCAGGACGCCGGAAATGCCAGCTACGATACCGGCGCGGTCTTTACCCAAAACCGAGATAACACAACGCATGAAAGATTCCTTTCGCTTTGCTTCCGCTCCTTGCGAAAGCTTCGGCCTACCTGCTGGAACTTAGCGTCCCATCAAAAGCGACAGCGCCTCTGCGCGCGTCGCAGCATCTTCCTTGAATATACCACGCATGGCATTGGTAACCGTTTTCGCACCGGGCTTCTTAACGCCGCGCATGCTCATGCACAGATGCTCCGCTTCCATTACCACGGCAACACCACGGGGGTTCAGCTGCTCAACCAGAGTATCGGCCACCTGCGAGGTAAGACGCTCCTGCACCTGAGGGCGGCGAGCATACACCTCGACCAAACGAGCCAGCTTGGAAATACCACAGATCTTGCCCGATTCGGAAGGCAGATATGCAATATGCGCCTTACCGAAAAACGGTACCAAGTGATGCTCACACATGGAAAAGAACGGGATGTCGTGAACGATTACCATTTCATCATGGTGCTCGTCGAAAAGCGTTTCGAAATGAACGGCCGGGTCTTGATGCAGGCCAGCAAAGCATTCTTCGTACATACGGGCCACGCGCGCCGGGGTTTCAAGCAGCCCTTCGCGGTTCGGGTCTTCGCCAACGCCTTCCAAAATCAGGCGCACGCCCTGCTCTATCTTTGCCAAATCCATATCGTTACTTGCCATCATTGCCTTCCAGCCAATAGAAAATGTATCGAACCATTGTAGCGCGTCTACCCGATTATGCGCTACAGCGAAGAGCCATGCCTCATATTGGCACGAGCATGACGGCCCGCCCGAAACCGACCCAACCGCCCGCAGCACTCGGACCCGCATCGCCACACCAGAGCAGGCCCGCCCCATCGCGCCACAGCAGGTTCGCCCCGCACATTGGAGCCACCGCCGCAGGCCCGCCCCGCACGCCGCATCGGGCCCATCTCGCTTATAGCACCGCCCTTAAGCTGCCCCTGGGGCCCAGAAACAAAAAATCGGCCCAGACTGCAACTTTTTGCGATTAGCAATTGTTCCAAACCCTCCAATCGCGAATCGCGGCATAAAAACGCAGGCAATTGGCCGTGATGCGGCCTATTACCACCCGGCAGCGACGAAAAAAGAGCCCCTAATCGCAAAAAAGTTGCAAAAATGCCGAGATTTTTGTTTTTGCGACGGGCGAAGCTGCCGCAACGGGCTGAACGCAACAGGCCAAACCTACAGATCCAATTCCACCGAAACAGGGCAATGGTCGGATCCCATAATCTCGGAATAGATGTTGGCCATCTGCACCTTGTCGCGCAGCGCTTCGCTCACCAGGAAATAATCGATGCGCCATCCTGCGTTGTTGGCGCGAGCATGGAAGCGATAGCTCCACCAGGAATAGGCGCCTTCGGTTGCAGGGTTCAGGTAGCGGAACGTGTCGACGAAGCCTGCATTCAAAAGACAGGTGAACTTGGCTCGCTCTTCATCGGAAAAGCCAGGATTGCCGCGGTTGGAGCGCGGGTTCTTCAAGTCGATTTCCTGATGAGCCACATTGAAGTCGCCGCACATTACCACGGGCTTTGCGTTTCCGGCTTGGCCGTTTGGAAGCATGCCCTCTTCCAGGCCCTTGCATATGTCACGGAACCTATCGTCCCAGGCCATACGATGATCAAGGCGCGCAAGCTCGCTTTGGGCATTAGGCGTGTACACGTTTACGAACCAGTACTGCTCGAATTCGCAGATCACCACGCGGCCTTCTGTATCAAGCTCCGGCACGCCCACCTCGTGAATCACCTGCAGTGGCTCTTCCTTGCAGAACACTGCTGTGCCGGAATAGCCTTTGCGCTCAGCATAGCTCCAGCACTGATGGTACCTGGGAAGGTCCATTTCGATCTGGCCTTCTTGCAGTTTCGTTTCCTGGAGCGCAAACACATCGGCATCAAGCTCATCGAAGGCATCCATGAACCCTTTCTTCATAACGGCGCGCAAACCGTTGACGTTCCAGGAAACCAATCGCATAAAAGCACCTTTCAACCAAAGCGGCAAAAGAGGATACCCCTTTTGCCGCTTCTGACGAATCTGAATAGGAAAAGGGGCAAAACCCCTTTTCCATCAAAGCTATTTCTTCTTTCTGTTTGCCTTCTTCTGGGCTTGGCGCACAGCCTTGTCGTATCCCTGCTCGCGCAGAGGACGCAACTGGTTGGTGTCGATGCGCATACCCATAAAGAAGAAGAACCAAGAAGCAATCATCAGGCCAATCGAAATGAACGGCTGCTGAGGAATAAGCAGCGAAAGCACGATGGCAACGATCATGCCCACGAAGCCAACGCCCGAATAAACCATGCGCTTTCGGTTCAGGCGCTTGAACTCGGCAGTGTCGGGAACGAAGCGGTTAACTTCCTTGTTGCGCTCGCGGCGGGCCTCACGGTCGGCGCGCTTAACCTTCTTGTTGTGCTTTTCAATCTCCTTCTGCTCTTCCTTGGAAAGCGAAGGGACTTCTTCGGCCTTAGCCGAAGACTGAGCAGCCTGGGTTTTCTTGGGAGCTTTCGCGGGAGCCGGCGCCTGTTTCTTGGAGCCGCCGAACAACCCCTTCTTCTCGGGCTTGGCCGATGTGGTACGCACCGAAGACGCAGCCTTCGAAACCGGCTTAGCGGAAGCTGCACTCTTGCGGGTAGCGCCACGCTTCTGGTCGCTGGTGTATCGCTCGTTCATGGGGTTTCGCTGAGACATCCCTTGATTCTCCTTGTTGTGTTTTGTCGGGGCCTACTGGGCTACAAAGGTCTTGCCCGTGATCTTCTCGTAAGCCTGAATGTACTTTTCGCTGGTCTTCTTGATGATATCTTCGGGCAGACGCGGCGGGTTGCCAGTGCGGTCCCAGTTGGCATTGAGCCAGTTGCGCACAAACTGCTTGTCGAAGCTGGGCTGCTCTTCGCCAACCTTATAGGTGTCAGCTGCCCAGAAACGAGAAGAGTCGGGGGTCAGAACCTCGTCGCCCAAGATGATCTTGCCGTCGTATACGCCGAACTCGAACTTGGTGTCGGCGATGATGATGCCGCGTTCCTTCGCGTGGCTTGCAGCCGTTTCGTACACCTTGATGGTCAGGTCGCGGATGGCGGCAGCATCTTCGGCGCCGATGAGCTTTTCGCACTGCTCGAAGCTGATGTTCTCATCGTGGTCGCCAATCTCAGCCTTCGTGGAAGGAGTGAAGATGGTTTCGGGCAGCTTGGAAGAATTTACCAGGCCTTCAGGAAGCTGAATGCCACATACAGCGCCCGTCTTCTGATAGTCCTTCAAGCCAGAACCGGTAAGGTAGCCGCGCACAATGCACTCTACGGGGAACATGTTGGCCTTCTTTACCAGCATAAAACGGCCAGCGAGCTTATCGGCATAGGGCTTGAACTGCTCGGGGAGATCGGCAACGTCGGCAGAAATAAGATGGTTGTCCACCACGTCGGAAAGAAGGTCGAACCAGAAGCAAGAAAGCTGCGTGAGCACCTGGCCCTTATAGGGAATTTCGTCTTCCAGAATATAGTCGAAAGCAGAAATACGATCAGATGCGACCAGCAGCAGCTTGTCGCCCAAATCGTACAGATCGCGCACCTTTCCCTGTGCATCGGGTTTGATGTCGATTACAGACATGACCGTCCTTCCGTCTGAGTTTGTTGACAGAACTCTATTATGGAACATCTTGCGCAGCAACGCATGAAAAAGAAGCACTACTTGCGTCGATTCACAACTACTGCGATTTAAGCCTGGGTGCAGAACGCGCGAAAGGCGCCCATGCGGGCGCCCTCCAAAGCTAGTTCGTTCCGAAGCGGGGGCGATTGCCCTTCTTCTTTTCAGATTCACTGGTGTACAGGGGTACGTAGATGGTAAAGCACGCCCCTTCGTTGGGACGGCCCTCAACGCGCACCCAGCCATTGTGCTGATCCACGATTTCCTTCACCACAGAAAGGCCAACGCCCAAGCCGCCCGTTGCGCGGGCGCGGCCTGAATCGGCGCGCCAGAAGCGCTGGAATACCATCTTCGCTTCTTCGGGGGTAAGGCCGATGCCCGTATCGCGAACGCTGATCTGCCCCATCAGCTCGCCCTTGCGAGCCGTGATGGTAATGGTGCCGCCTTCTGGGGTATAGCGAACGGCATTGGAAATCAGGTTCGCCGTAGCCTGGCGCAGCAGGTCGGCATCGCCGTACACGTACACATGCGGATCGTACTCGAATTCCAGGTTCAGCCCCTCTTCGTTGATGTAGGCCTGATGCGTTGCCACAACCGCCGACAGCATTTCGGTAAGATCGACCTTCTGACGCTCGATGGCCTTGGCGCGGCTCTCTAGGCGTGAGAGTTTCAGCAGCGCATCAACCAAACGGGAAAGGCGGCGCACCTCGGAATTCAGCGTTTCCAGACGCTCAGCATCAGGCTCGAACACGCCATCGATCATCGCCTCAACGGTAGACTGGATAGCCATAAGCGGCGTGCGCAACTCATGGGCAACGTCGGTTACCAGCCTGCGCTCCAGCTTGCGGTTCTGCTCCACGGAATCGGCCATGGCGTCGAACATATTGCCCAAACGGGCAATTTCGTCGGTACCCTTCATGCCGGTACGCGCCGAATAATCGCCCTCTTTCAGTGCCTTAGCCGTATTCGTAATGCGGCGGATGGGGGCGGCAAGCGCACGGGAGAACAGCACTCCCACCACAACCGAAATGGCCATCGCGATGAATGCAGCAAAGATCATGGCTTGATACGACTTTTCTCGGAATTCGGCATCGGTCTGGGTTAACAGCGTATCGGAGCCATGCACCCGCACGAACACGGTGCCAACCTGATTGCCGTCGACATTGATGGCCGCCTTAGCCACATTGCCGCTCGATTCCTTCATGGCCGCCGCGCCCAAAGCCTTGTCGGTGGAGTCGTCGTACACGATGGCGCCATTTTCGTCGCGCACCTGCACGTTAATGGAATCGTACAGAATGCTCGCCGACGATGCAGCGTTCAGGGCTCCGCTATACCAATCGCCATGGGCGGCCTTATAGCCCTGCGCTATGGAATCGGCCGTGGAATCGGCAACGCGCTGCACATTTTCGCGCGTATAGGTTTGGAAGTGCTGCTCCCATACAAAGGAAAGCACCACAATGGAAGAAAGCACCGTGATTAAGGAAACGGCCAGCATTACCAGCACGATGCGCTTGTTGAACGAAAGGTTCAGACCCTTCTTCTTTCCCGAGCTTCCATCTGGCTCCTCGCTGTTCGCTTGGCTCCAGGCGGCATCGGTCGAATTCGCAGCCATCAGCAACTCCTTTCTGTGGCGGCCCCAATAAAAAAGCGCGCCCCGCCCGAAAGCAGAACGCGCTGCAGGTTCCAAGGAAACTAGTTGGCTTTCGTGGGATCCTCAAAACGGTATCCTACGCCATGCACGGTATGAAGCCACTTCGGATTACGCGGATTGTCGCCAATCTTGGCGCGAAGGTTCTTCACGTGGGAGTCGATGGTGCGTTCATAGCCTTCGAAGTCGTAGCCCAAAACCTTTTCGACCAATTCCATGCGCGAGTACACACGGCCAGGGTAGCGGCACAGCGTGGTGAGCAGTTTGAATTCGCTGGCGGTAAGGTCTACCTCTTCGCCACTTACAAGGATCTTGTGACCCGAAATGTCGATGGTGAGCTCGCCGAACTCCAGCACTTCGCGCTGAGGCTCAGACTCAGAATGCACGCGGCGCAAAAGGGCACGTACGCGAGCAACCAATTCGCGGGGGCTGAAGGGCTTGATAAGGTAGTCATCTGCGCCCAGCTCGAGGCCGATGATGCGGTCTTCCACTTCACCCTTAGCGGTGAGCATGATGATGGGCGTGTCAGAGTTGTCGCGGATAACGCGGCATACGCGCTCGCCGGGAACACGAGGGAGCATCAGATCGAGCACAACCAAATCGAAGTGGTGCTTGGAAAACTCTTCCAAAGCTTCCTGGCCGTCGCCCACGGCGGTAACCCAATAGTTCTCGCGTTCGAGATATGCTGCCACCGCATCGCGAATGGCCTTTTCGTCTTCCACAAGAAGGATACGACGAGTGCTTTCGTTCATTGAAGAAGTCATCAATGCCTCCTGACAGGTATCGAAAAGCCCGTACGGGCTTTATCTGCACATGCAGCGCAGCCAAAAGCGGACAAAGCGGCTGCGGGCACTGGAGCCAACCAATACGATGCGCTGTTGCGCGCAACGCATCAGAGCGTCCAGGCGCCATTTGCAATTATTGTATCAATTGCCAGAACAGGAGCCATAAGCGGACACCCAAATGTCACAATACCCCTCAGCAGTACCCGCCTAACCGTTGTGCGGGAAAGCACCACATCAGGAGAATACGTGCCCACTAAACGCAGTCAAAATATCCCCGGCAAAGCCCCTCGCCCCTCCCGCAATTCGCACAACCGAAGTGCAGGGGTTCGCGGAGGCAGCACGCGCGGCGCTCATTCTGCCCGTAAGGCAGCTCCGCAGGGCTTTTCCACCTCTGCGCCCAGAAGCCGTTCGGCGTTCGGGCCGTCTGCGAAAACGAAAGGAAAAGGCGGATTCTCCAACGCTTCCACCCATGGCTTCGGCCCCGCATTTACCCAAGTGGCCAGCGGCGTTTCCGCAAAGAAATCGGGCCCCGAAGTGCTGCTTACACGCAGGAACCTGCTTATCGGAGCGGGCGTCATCGCAGGCGTTGCCGCTTTGGGCGGCGGCCTTTCCCTTGCAACCAACGCGCTGGAAGGCAAGAAGGAAGCCACCGTGAACAGCATCAGCGTCCCTGAAGATGCGGTGAATGCCCTTTCGGATTACAGCCAAGCCGACTACACGCAGCACGTGAAGGCTGCTGGAAGCTACAAGCTTACGTACGGAACCCTGGTATGGGCCGACAACGACACCGTTGCCGCCTGCCTGGTGCCCGGTGAATCGGCAAGCCCGTTAAACACGGTAAGCCTGCTGTACCTTTCCAACGGCAAAACCGCTTCAATACTCTCCGCTGCGCAGGGCGCCAACGAAGGATACGAAATCGTCGATGTGCGCTGCAGCGAAAACGGCCTTATTTGGACGGAATCAAGTGCCTATGAATCCGCTTGGCGCGTGTACACCGCAAAGCTTTCCAACGGCAGCGCCGCGTCTATCACCCAGGTTGACCAAGGCGATGGCAATTGGCTCATTCCGTCCATTGCCGCCGTGGGCGAAACCGCTTTTTGGCAGGTATGCCCCAACACCTCGGGGGAATCGGCTGCCGAGCGAAGCGCCCTTAAAAGTGCGCGCTTCGGCTCCGGCGACGTAGCCGTTCCCTACACTTCGAAAAAGGCCTTCGCCACACGCGTAACCTCAGCCGACGATGGCGTGGTAATCACACCGCGCGCCGAAGCCCAGGGAACCTATTACCAGCTCACTAAAATTTCAGCCAAAGACAATTCCACCGTCGACCAGATGACGCTCCCTTCGTCCATGACGCCCGACTTGGCCAGCTACGGCCGCAGCGGTTTTTCGTTTGGATTCAGCAGCATCTACAATTTCGGCGGCGGCATTGCCAACCTAGGCACCTACACGCCACGTTCGGCGGCAAATGCCTATAACTACGACGGCCTGCAGTGGTTCCGATTCTCGCGCTCGCCCATTACCGCCCCCTGTTGGTCGGGAGAATGGTTCGTGGTGAAATCCACCACTGCCCTGTGCGGCGTTAATTTCGGCAGCAAAAGTTACTTCGCCATCGACACACCAAGCGGCTGCGACACCTATGGCGAGCATCTGGTTTCCACGGGTACCCGCTCTTCGTTTGTGGGTCTTTCTCAAATCACCGACGACAACGACAGCGGCAACGACCATGCCCTTGTGCGCGTCTTCACGCCCATCAAGGGCAGCATCGATAATGCGTTTTAGTAGCGCCGATAATGGCGCGCTGCCGCCTTAACTGGCAGAACCCCATGTTCCTCTCGCGGAATCTGCCTCGTTTCGACGATCAGCCCGCTGCAAAAACAAAAATCCCGACATTTTTGCAACTTTTTTGCGATTGTGGACTCTTTTCCATTTCCAAAAAGAGAAATCGGACCGCAGTGCAGCAAATTACCTGGGCTTTTGCGTCTCAATCCGCAATCGGGAATCTCCAAACAATCCCTAATCGCAAAAAAGTTGCACTGCGAGCCGATTTTTTGTTTTTGGGCCTCCGGGGACTGCTCCAAGACGGGTCCGAAGCAGACCCGAAAGGGCGACGATGCGAGCAGGGACGAGTCGGCTCAGCCCCAACGGCGTTCTCGGGGCGGGCCTGCGCACCGGCGGTACAAGATGGCCTCGGGCTGTCCCGCGAGGCGGTCCGCAGCGACATCGCAAAAGCAGCCCGCTACAACGTTGCAAGAAAAAAGCGAGGGCATCCAGTCTCGGATGTCCTCGCTTTGTTTTCAAACGATATCCCGCCTACTTTAGAACTCAAGTTCCTTCAGACGATCGAATACCACGTCCTTGCGCGTGAGGAAGTCCCACGGATCGAAGATCTCGTCGAGCGTTTCCTTGGAAAGCTTCGCCTCGGGGTCGGCTTCCAAGTTCTCACGATAGGTGGGGCCATCGACAGCGTTCTGGATGTCGGCCCATACCTTCATGGCGTTGCGCTGAACGATAACGTATGCATCTTCACGCGTGATACCAGTCTGAACCAGGGCAAGCAGCACCTTCGAAGAGAAGATAAGGCCCTTGGTGCGCCACAAGTTGTGCTCCATCTTGGCGGGGTAAGTTTGCAGACCATCAAGCATCCACTGCATCTTACCGAACATGTAGTCCAGGGCAATGAAGCTATCCGCCAGGGCAACGCGCTCTGCGCCGGAATGGCTGATGTCGCGCTCGTACCACAGCGCAACATCATCAAGCGCTACCTGAGCGTTAGATTTAACCACACGGGAAAGGCCGCATACGCGCTCCGCGGTGATGGGGTTGCGCTTATGGGGCATTGCCGAAGAACCCTTCTGTCCCTTGGCAAACGGCTCTTCAGCCTCGATAACATCAGACTGCTGAAGCAGGCGCACCTGCATAGCGATGGACTCCAGCGTGGAAGCGGTAACGGCCAGCGCCGTCATAACCTGAGCGTGGCGGTCGCGCGCCAGAACCTGAGTGGAAAGCGGATCGGGGGTAAGGCCAAGCTTTTCGCAGACATACTGCTCTACGAACGGATCGATGCTGGAGTAAGTTCCAACAGCGCCGCTGATTGCGCCCGTTGCTGCAACCTTGCGAGCCTCCTGCAAGCGCACCTGAGCACGCTTCAGGGCCCATGCCCAGCTGCCAAACTTCATGCCGAACGTCATGGGCTCAGCATGGATGCCGTGGGTGCGGCCTACACACAGGGTTTCCTGGAATTCGAAAGCGCGGCGCTTGCAGGTTTCACCCAGCAGAGCAACGTCCTTCAAAATGATGTCGAGCGCTTGGGTAATCTGATAGGAAAGAGCCGTATCGCCCAAGTCGGAAGAAGTCATACCGTAATGAACCCAACGGCTGGGAGGCTCGGTTCCCTCGGGAACATCGGCATCGATGTACTCCGCCATGTTGGTGGTGAAGGCGATTACATCGTGGTTGGTAACCTTTTCGATCTCGTCAATGCGCTCAACAGTAAAATCTGCATGCTTGCGGATCCAAGCTGCCTCTTCCTTGGTGATTCCCGATTTGCCCAATTCGGCCTGGGCTTCGCATGCCAAAACCTCGATTTCCTTCCAGATCTCGAACTTGTTCTGGAGCTCCCAAATAGCACCCATTTCGGGGCGGGTGTAGCGACCGATCATTCGATTCCTCCCTTTACGTATGCCTTACCAGGCAAATGACTGAGACCATATTCTACCAACATAAAACACGCGAACGTCCACGGCAACCGTTACAACGAACGCACGATTTCGCGAGCGCGGCCCAAAAGATCGGTGTCTGCTGCAACAATAACCTGATCACCTGGGAAAATGCGCGTTTCACTGTTCACTACTTCCACATCGTCTTGATGGGAAACGGCAATCATGCGGATGCCCTCATCGAATTCAATGTCCAACGCACGCACACCTTTGTAGTTGTCGTGGTTGCGCATGGTGGGAACTTTGATGTCCAGCAAGCCGATCTGATCGCTAGAAAGCGAAACGGCAACGCCCATAGATCCGAGCATGGCCTCTTCCTGAATCATGTTCGCGATCATTACCGTGGAAGAAACGCTTTCAATGCCCAGACGGCGGAAGATTCGCAGATTCTTTGGGCTGTTCACGCGAGCAATGCAACGCGGTACATCGAACACGCGCGAAGCAATCTCGCACGCGGCGAGATTGTCTTCGTCTTGGCCGGTTGCCGCCACGAACACATCGGCAGATTGCATAGCCGCATCTTCCTGAACGGAAGCCGAGCAGCCATCACCGCTGATAACCAGGCAAGAGCCGTCGATGGTTTCCGCCAGGCGACGGGCTTGAGCATCGCATTTTTCAATCAAGGCAACCTGGTTGTCTTCGCGCAAAAGGGTACCTGCAAGATATGCGCCAAGCTTGCCGCCGCCAACAATAACGATATACACCGCAACCCCCTAATCCTGTGCGTACTTCGCGATAGCGGGAAGCATCGCATGAGAAACCACGGCAAGCACCGCATCTCCGTGATACAAGATGCTTGAAGGCGAAGGAATGGAGCTTACCGTTCCATCGGCGCGCTCGAAGGCACATACGCGAATGCCGTGACGGCTTTCCAAGTCGGCAACCTTGATGGACTTCTGCCCCACTTCGGAAAGGTTAAGGGCGAACTGAAGCACCTCGAAATCGCCGAAAGTAGCAATATGATCGCCGATGCCCGATATGGCTTTCGAGAATATCTCCTCGGCAACCAACGTGGTGCCGCATACGTAGTCGATACCCAGCTGCAAGTAAGTTCGCTCATGGCTGCTATCGTACAAACGCGCCACAGCATGAGGCACATCGTAGAGACGGCGGGCAATTTCCACCACCATGAGGTTGGCATTGTCGCTCTGGGTTACCGCAGCCACAAAGTCGCATTCCTCGATGCCGGCGTTCACCAAAATCTCTTCATCGTAGCCCACGCCCACAAAGGTTGAGCCATTGAAATCGCGGCCCAGCGCGGCAAAAGCCGAAGGGTCGCGGTCGATTACGCATACGTTGTTGTCATGCTCGGAGAGCATCAGGGCCAAGCGCGAACCAACACGGCCGCAGCCCACAATAATAATGTCGCTCACATCTATCGCGACGCCCCATGCGCGCCACGCCTCCATTTTGACCGCAGCGAACCTGCGTGAACCCCTCGCAGTAAACGGGCTTTATGTCCCTTCGGCCAAGCAACAACTTGGCTATTCGGGCTTGCTTGCCCATCCGCAAAGCGAATGCCGCACACAGCTACTGCTAATTTCGGTTGTCCTTATTGCTTGGGCAAGCGCTAACCAATGCATGCATAAGCATGCGGAAGAAGGCGCCGCCCGTTTAGAATGGCACACGAGAAAACAACCGTTCCTACAGCGCGCCACTCCTGCTGGATAGTTTAGAAGATCAGAGGACCCAACTCAAAGCCAACCCGCTACAACAAGCGAAAACAATGCGCCAAAGAAATAAAAAACGCCGACCCGCAGGCCGGCGTTGGGCATTAAATGAATCGGTAGTACACGTTTCGCGTACCCCAGTCGGTGTAGCTGCTGGCACCGAAGGCTTTGTAAACACCTGGCGCCAAGTCGAGCGCGCGACCGTACTTGGCGAAACCACCAGTATCGGTAACCGTAGCGATAACAACCTTGCCGTTGTAGCAAATCTCGCAAATGCCGCCTATCAGATAGGACTTGTCTTCAGGAACGGCAACCGTAACGCTTTGGTGCGTAAGCGCGATGCCCGAGGCGGTGTTGGTTACGCCGAAATTGCCCTGACCATCGTCGTTGGTTTCAATGGAATAGGCCGAGGCAACGCCGCTCTGCCAAGTGCCGTCGTTAACGTCGGGAGCAACGCGAGGTGCAGTGGGCAGCGGATCGAGTGTGCAAACCTCGTTCGCCTTCTGCTTTGCCAAGGCGTTGGTTTCGTCTACCGCAACGGGCACCACAACCGGGTCGGGATCTTTAACCGTGATAGAACGCTGGGTTGCTTCCGTGGCATCTGCTGCTTCGGTGACGGTTACCCCGTCAACGCTGGAAGAGGCATCGGCCACGCCGGAAGCGCGCTGAGCCGAAGAAAGCTGCTGGGTATCAGCGGCCTGCGCACGGGAAGAGCCCAAGCCAAGAGTGGAAGAATCTTCCTGCTTGGAACCCTGCGCCTGGCCGACAGAGCAAAAGGCAACCACCGTCATAGCCATGATGAGCACGAGGCAAACCATGAAAAACGGCGCAACCCTTCTTTTGGTATGTACGCTGGCTTTAGCCAAAAAACTCCAATGCCGAAGCTTCGCCGGTGCCCTTTGGGAAGTAAAGGGCGCGGGCCTTCTTGTTTGCAGAACCACCGAGATCAGAACCGGCAGACCGCAATAAGCACACAAAAGCGCAAGGCCTATTATACCTGCCTACGCGAAAGGCTCCAAATTTGGCCATCGGCAAACGGGCGTAAAAGTCCTGGGGTTACCCTGTTATAAAGGCTCTGAACTTGTTCCAAATCAGCTTCTGATCAGCGACAACGCAGTATTGTGGTGGGAATATGATGAAAACGCCACCAAGCGGTCAAACACACCCACATCAAGGTACGAAACCACCAAAGCAACCGCAACGAGACCAACGCCCAGCGCCAAAAAATCAATGCGATCAAAGGCGCAAGCGATAACGAAACAGGCTGCCACCGAAAGCCATATCAGTGCCGACAAATCGGTGATCCGCTCCAAGCTGTGGGGCGGGCAAATACCAAGAGTAAAGGGCAACAAGGCAATGCAGAGCTCGATGCAAACAACCAAGCCGCACAGACGAAGGCGCAATGGAGCCTTATCCGCGAAGCACACCAGAAGGGTTGTGCCCGCGACAATCAGCAGGACTGGCCAAAAGCCCCAAAAACTTACTCCAGGAATGCGAGAAACCCAGTAGTTGGCAACAAAAACAAAAAACAGCGTGGTTAACACCACCAGGGCCAATACCACCGGTGTTCGTTTGCGCGCTTTATTGGCGTCGTTAACCACCACGCTTTGCGCAGGAGCCGAAATAGGGCGCGAAACCCCTGAAGACACAGGCGGCATGGGAGGTATATGGCCCGCATCGGCATGAATACCGTAATTGCGCAGCGCTTCCACCCTAGCCACTCCCGCTTCAACCACACGGTGATAGCGGTCGGAGCATACGTCAAGCGGGCTGACGTTCAAAGGCTTGCCTTCCCCGCCCGAAGAGGGAAGAAACGCCGCAAAAGCAATATAGGGGACGGTAACCAAGCCGAAAGTGCAGATGAGCAGCACCGCAGCCGTGACGCGAACCAATACCGCATCGGCATCGATGCGCTCGGCAATGCCCGAACAGACGCCAGCGATAACTCGGTCTTCGCCGCGCGTTAGCGCCGGCCGAGACTTTGGCTGACTAAACAGGGAATATCCCTTTTTTTCGTCCTTTGCCACGCTGCTCCTTCCAACTCTCCCCATTTAACAGCAACAAAAGACAAGTCAACTACTTCGTCAGGAAAATGTTAAAGGAAGCACCTACAAAACGAACAGGCAGATGGAAAGGAACTGGCACACTGAACCGGCCAGAATCCACACATGGAAAATGGAATGCATATACGGGATCTTCTTCAGAACGTAGAAAATGCACCCGATGGAGTAGCAAAGGCCGCCCGCAAGCAAAAGCCAGAAGCCCGGGGCGGGAAGCAGCGCCCACAGCTGCGGAATGAACCACACAACCGACCAGCCCAAGCACAGGTACAGTACCGCCGAAATCCAGCGCGGACGGAACACCCAAAACGATTCAGCAATTACTCCGATAATGGCAACCGCCCAAACAAACGCAAACAGGGCAACCCCGTGGCAATCAACCAGGGTAACCAAGCAATACGGGCTATATGAAGCCGCGATGAACAGGTAAATGAAACTGTGATCGAGCACCTTGAAAACACGTTTGGCCTTTTCAACCGCTATAGCGTGATACAGCGTTGACATCACATATTCCAACAACATGAAGATGCTGTATACCAGTGCAGCAAGCAAATGCAGGCCGCCGCCCGAACGAACAGCCGCAACAACGCAGAGCGGAATGGCAGCGATGGCCAACAACGCACCAACGCCGTGGGTTATCGAGTTGGCAATCTCTTCGCCCAGCGAATAGGCGCGAATGTCCTTGCGGGAATTGCGCACGCCAGCGCCGTCCTTCTTCTTTTCACGCTTGGAGCGTTTCGGGTTCTCCGAATCGCGCTTCTTGAACTGGCGGGGCGTCCATTCCCTTGAGGGAGCCTGCGATTGTGCCATTGTTATCCCTTCAACTGCCCTATTCGGGGCGCTACATTCACTGCAGTCTAGCAGCGAAACACGTTCATAAGCTTGATAGTGCGATTATACTGCGAGGTCACCCTCCGGTTGAGCCCAGTCGAGCCAGGCGGATGCTTCTGCAATCGGGACGTCGATCAGCCGCTCGTCCCGGCCGCGCACGCCCGCCGCAGTACACACCAAAACGGTTGCAACGCCAGCATGGCGCTGCAACGGATTCGTGCGCAGGCAGGCATACTGCATTTTCTTCCGAGGCACGATCACCGTGTCGGTAGAGTATCCACCGTTTACCACGATGGTTCCCGAACCGTCGAAACCAAACGCAGAACGACGGTGCCACAGGAACGCACCCACCACTTCGATAGCCGCAATGGCGGCGCACAGCAAAAGGCCCGGCATCAGCATCGCTGCAACAAGGCCACCAAGCTGGGCATGCCCCCGAGCAGCTGTTGCGTCAGCAGCGAAAACGGCGGCGCACAACAGAAGCAGGACTACGGCGAGCCAGAACCCAACACCCTTCAGCATCGCCCTTCGTGTAATGGCGCGACGCAGGGCCACCTTCGGCATAGGAGTGCTTGCCACGGGAGCATGAGCGTATTCGGGCGTTAAACCCTGAACGACATTCCATGCCTCAGCGATGGGCAAGAACGGATGCACAACCAACTTGTCCGTCTCTGACTGAGAAGAGGAACCAGACGATTCTTCGCCAGAAGCTACGCCAATCCTGCCGTACGAAACCGAGCAGCAACGCATAAGGCGTTGGAAAAAAGTTTGATGAATGTGCACCGATTGGATTCGGTCCACATCGATGCCGTTGAACACATGCGTTATAAGACCCCGCTCAACCTCAATGCGGCCACCACGACGGCGCGCTTGGAAACCGCCATAGGAAAGGCACACGCCAACCAGATAGGTAACCCACGTCATAGCCAAGCAAAGCAGCAGCAAGAAACCCGTCAGACCGCATGCCAGCATAAGATCGCTCTTGGGCACACCCGTCGCTGCAAAAAATGTTGTGCTATCGACCAAAACCGCGAGGATGGCCAAGGTTGCCATAACGACAAGCGCAGCCATCACTGTTGCAAGAGCCAAGCCAAACGACGCCCTTCCGCATAGGGCGGAAAACAGCAGTTCCTTGTTGCCAAGACGGTATTCACAGGTAACAACACCTGTATTCACTGCGTCCTTAGCGAATACGCCGCGAATATCGTCTATAACGGCAGCAGCAGCATCAAGCACGTTGCCCTGACCAGCAAGAGAACTTGGAGCAACCGCTGCAATGCGCTCCCCTTCGCCTTCGATGTGCTTACGGCGGAAAAGCTCGCGACGCAGATATTCTGCCGCGCTTCGCTCCACGTACGAAATTACCAGTGCCTTGTTGCTGGCACCGCCCGCAGTATCGATGTTCACTGTGCGCACGCCCGCCAGGCGCTGCAGAAGAGAAGCGCGTTCGTTTACCGACTGGATCTTCGAATACGGCACGTGGGTACGCCGCTTGTTCAAGATCCCCGAGTAGAAGCTGAATTCCGTTTCGTCAAATTCGTACCAGGTGTAACGGTACGTCCATGCACGGGCCCCCATCACCACCACGCAAATAAGAACCGTAAAAGCAAGGAGCAGAAGCACCGCGGCGAAAAACGCATTGACCGAAATGAAGCCAAGGGCTTCGGCCAACTTCGTAAGCCCTGGCAATGAAGAAAACCCGCATATGAAAATGACCGGCGCAGCGCGCAGCGCACCCAGCCAGATATAGCAATGATGCAGCGAATGGCGCACGCCCGTTTGCTCGGGCTCGTAAGCCGAAGCACCTAACGGCGCAGAGTTCATATTGGGAGGAATGGGGCCGTTGGAGCTCATAGCTACACGTCCTCGCGGGCAAGGCGAGCAAATTCGGCAGCACGATCACGAACGCTGTCTGCCTCTTCGGTTAACAGACCAGGGATTTCCATCGACCCCGCAGCAGTTGAAACCGTCACACTTGCCAGGCCGAAAGCGCGCAAAATGGGGCCCTGCTTCGTATCGGTATTCTGCACACGGATGAAAGGAACCACGATATGTTTGCGCCAAATGATGCCGTACTTCAGCTCCAAGAAATCAGGGCGAAGCTCATAATGCCAGCGAATGTAGCGCAGCGGCGTTACCGCAAGCAGGAATATAACCAGCAAAACCACGTACAGAACGGTGAACGCCAGCACATAGGGCTCCGCCCAGTATGCTTCCGACGCGTCGACGAGCAACGCGATGGCTCCCGGCGACGCTAGAATCAGCCACACCACGGTAAGCATCAACGTATCGCTGATGCGCCACACTGCCTTGATGCGTGGATTCAGCTTTTCCCGAGGCTCTGCGCGCATAACGCTCCCATCCCCTAGTTAATCATCGGTTTTAGCATTATTGTCGCATAACGCACGCTGCACCGAAGCGCCCAATGCGTACGTGAATAAGACTCGATCCGTGCTTTTAACGGCATTTCAACAAAATAAGCAAAACCGCCTGGCAGACCGGAGAAAGAAAAAAACATTTCTCCGTTGCACAGGCGGATTTTCGTAACTATATTTGCAAACAGCACCATCGCAGATGCTGCCATCAGAACCGCTACAGGTACCTAAAGTAGGCAGCGCAAGATCCTTCAGAGGAAACCATGCACGGACCCACGGGATTTTCGGGCGTGCACACCTTGCGGAACAAGGGGCATTCGTTTGGAGCCATCATGCCGCGCAACACATCACCGCAGCGACAGCCCTTCGGCTCCTGCGTGGGCTCAACCTCAGGCTCGAAGCGCTGGAGTGCATCGAACTCGGCAAATTCGGGGCGAATCGCATAGCCCGATCCAGGAATAACGCCCAATCCGCGCCATGTTGCATCTACGGTATGGAACACTTCGTTGATAGCGGCAACGGCAACCGGATTGCCTTCGGGCGCAACGCCACGCGTATAGGCAATCTCTATCTCGGCGCGTCCTTCGTGAAGCTGGCGCATGATCATGGCAACGCCCTGAAGCACATCCACCGCTTCGAAACCGGTGATAACGCCGGGAATGCCGTACTTCTTCGCCAGGAACTCATAAGGCTTCATGCCGATGATAGTACTTACATGACCGGGCAAAATAAGCGCATCGATCTGCAGCGAAGGGTCGGAAACAATGGTTTCCAGCGCACCGGGCATATTCTTATGCGCCACGAAAACACTGAAATTCTTAAGACCCAACGTCTTGGCACGTTTAATAGCCATGGCGACCAAGGGGGTGGTGGTTTCAAAGCCCACACCCACGAACACAATTTGCTGGTCGGGGTTTTCCTGAGCAAGCTTCAGCGCATCGAGCGGAGAATACACGATACTTACCGAACGCCCTTCGGCCTGCTCCTTCAGCAGGCTGGAAGTCGACCCCGGCACGCGCGTCATATCGCCAAAGGTGGCAATGGTAACGCCAGGGACGCGCGAAAGCGCAATTACCGTATCGATGTCTTTGTTGCTGGTAACGCAAACCGGGCAACCAGGGCCCGATGCCAAACGTACACCTTCGGGCATCATGGTGCGCAGGCCGTTACGGGCAATAGCAACCGTATGGGTGCCGCACACCTCCATCAAGGTTGCGTGCTCAGGCGCCCATTTCTCAATCGAACGGATTAAGCCCCGAGCAAGCTCTGGATCTTTGAAAGAAGACAAATCCATCGGAATCGCCCGCCTATAATCCCTCGACGTCGGCAAGTTCGGGAATCTGCTTGATCAGGTCGAGCGTTTCCTGAGCGTCTTCCTCGCTTACCACTTCGATGGCAAAGCCAGCATGAACCAGGACAAAATCGCCCACCTGAGCAGAAGGGGTAAGGTCAAGCGCCACTTCACGGGTAACGCCCAGAATATCCACTACCGCCAAATTATTATCGTTGATGGTACGAACTTGGGCGGGAATAGCTAAACACATATTGCATCACTCCTCATGTTGCGCCTGCAATCCTAGCACAGCCTGTCCATAAGAAATTGAAGCATCGTTGGGTGGCAGCTCTTTATTCAGCGCCACCGTAAAGCCGCGCTCCTGCAAGCGCGCAAGCGTGCGCTCCATTAGGTAGCGGTTCATGAACACGCCACCGGCAAGCGCCATAACTTCGATGCCGTAGGTGGCTCGCACCAATTCGGCAACATTCACAATGGCCTCCACGAAGGCGCCGTGGAAGCGCGCGGCAATAACGGGGGTGGGAACCGACGCCTGCATGTCGTCGAGCATGGCGGCAAATACCGGCGCTACGTCCATCAGCAAAACCGAAGTATCGGCTGCCGTGCTGTTTTCCGTTGCCGTGTTCTTGATGAAGCCAATACGGTAACGCTCGTCTTCCATAGGCAAGCCCGCTGCCTCTACCTGGGCCCTATGAGCCGCAGCCTCCAAAAGAATGGCCGCTTCGCCCTCGTAGCAAGGGTGAGTGCACACACCCAACAGAGCAGACGCCGCATCGAAGATGCGCCCGACCGAGGACGTTTCGGGAGTGTTTAAGCCCTTTTCAATCATCTGCTCAAACACTTCGGCATTCGGAACGCATTCGGATACGAACTTCTTAGCCTGCTCGTGTTCCAGCAGGTCAAACGACCACAGAGCGCCATAGGCAATACGCGCAGGGTCCTTGATGGCGGCCGCACCACCTGGCAGGGGAATGTAAGCGAAGTTCGCAAAGCGCTCGTAGGCTTGAAGGTTCGAAAGCAGAACTTCACCACCCCAAATAGCCCCATCGAGCCCATAACCCGTGCCGTCGAACGCGAAACCGCATACAGGGCCTTCCAAGTTGTTTTCGCCCATAACGGAAAGAATGTGCGCATGGTGATGCTGCACACGCGTTAGGGGCATACCCTGGTTCGTCGCCCATTTGGTAGAAAGGTATTCAGGATGGTAGTCGCACACTATGCGCTTAGGCTCAAAATGCAGCAAGCTAGCATAGCGCTGGCGCGTTTCGTTCCATGCGTCGAACACCGCAGCACTTTCCAGGTCGCCCACATGCTGGGAAACAAACGCCTTGCCAGCACGCGCATAGGTTAGCGTGCTTTTCTGCTCGGGACCTACTGCCAAAAGCCCTTCGCTTGCGCCTTCGGGGCACGGAGCCGAAACGGGAAGCGGCGCATAACCGCGAGCGCGACGGATGAACTGAACGATGTCGCCCGCAGCACCGCCGTTGAGGATACGAATAACGGAATCGTCATAGCGCCCCACGATTTCACGGTTGTTCACCAGGAAGGCATCGGCAACGCCAGCAAGCTGGGAAAAGGCTGTTTCTTCATCGATAACGATAGGCTCGTCGTGGATGTTGCCCGATGTCATAACAAGCATGCCACCACATTCGTGAAGCAGCAGGTGCTGTACGGGCGTGGTGGGCAGCATTACGCCCAGTTCGGGTAAGTTGTCAGCCAGACCCTTCGCAAGCATCGCATCGGAACGCTTTCGCAGCAACACAATAGGGCGCGCAGGACTCGTAAGCTGACGCGCTTCGGCGTCGTTTACGTCACAAAAAACGCGAGCCTCTTCCACTGAAGCAACCATAACGGCAAACGCCTTGCCGGGGCGATGCTTGCGATGACGCAATGCGGCAAGAGCCGCCTCGTTAGCAGCGTCGCACACCAGGTGATACCCGCCCAAGCCTTTAACGGCAACGATGCCACCTGCTGCAATCAGCTTTGCGGCACGATGGAAAATCTCGTCAGATTCCTCGACGTTTTTTGCCCAGGAAACACCTTCGAGCGAAAGGCCATCCGCAGAACCCGATTCAATCCAGCCAATTTCAGGACCGCACTCAAAGCACGCATCGGGCTGTGCATGGAAACGCCTATCGGCAGGATCGGAGTATTCCTCCTGGCATGCTGGGCACATCTTGAACTGCGCCATAGATGTTTCGGGGCGATCGTAAGGCAGCTTGCGCATGATAGTGAAGCGCGGACCGCAATTGGTGCAGTTGATGAAGGGGTAATGGAAACGACGATTGTTCGGGTCGAACAGCTCTTCAACGCAAGCGTCGCACGTTGCCAAATCAGGCGAAACGAGCGTGGTTTCATCCTGTTCCGTTGCATCGGAAAAACGAATCTCAAAAGCATCAAAGCCCTGTACGGGCACTTCTGCAATCTCGATTTCGCTTACTTGCGCAGCAGCAGGCGCCTCTTCGGAAAGGGCCAGCACAAACCTGTCAAGCGGCAGGGTTTCTCCCTCAGCATGCACCTTCACGCCTTCGACATCGTTCAGAACCCAGCCGGCAATATTTCGTTTTTTTGCCTCACGATAGACAAAGGGGCGGAAACCCACCCCTTGTACTACGCCAGATATTTTTAGATCAAGCGCTTCACGCGTCATGCGTTGATTGCCTCCTTGAACGCCTTAACCAAGGCACGAATGGACACCGCGGAGTTGTCAGGCAAATGCACCTGAACGCAGCGGCGACCACGGTCAGAAAGAATTGCGAAGTCGCCCGAAGCCTGAGCCTTTGCAAGTTCGCCCAAGCTCTGTGCGCGGGAGTCTTCGATGGCAATATCCTTCGGTTCTTCTGCCGAGATAATCAGGAACACGCCTTCATTCGGGCCGCCCTTATGAAGCTGGCCGGTGGAATGCAGGTAGCGAGGGCCAATTTCCAAGCACGATGCCGCGCCCAAACGGTCGGCAACCGAGTGGCGAATTTCTTCCAACGCTTCACGGCGGCCTTCGCCGGTGAAGGGAAGGAACGCATTCAAGCTGAAGTAATCGCCGGGTTCAATGCTGCCAAACAGGGCGCGCAATGCGGAAACAAGTGATTCGTCCTCAACAGAACCGCGCAAAGCATCGGACACATGCACCTCAACATCGCCAATAGGAATGCCTGCAAGGCCCTTTTCCACGAATTCAGGGTTGCGAGCGCCGTTGGCCAGGATGTTCAGTACTTCCTTCTTGGCAACCGCAACGTCGGGCTGGTCAAAGGGGCATACCTTCATAAGGTAACCAACCATAGCAATGGCGTATTCCCACATAACGAAGTGAGCCGCCACTTCCTCCACGTTTAGAACTTTGAAGCTCATACGCGGAATAGCGGGGTCGATGAACTCGAGCGCATGGCTGAAGTTCTGGCGATCGTCCCACAGATCGGTTTTGGTGTTGTAGGTAATAACCGTGCGATCGTGGGGATCTTCGCGCAGAACCAGCGAGTCAACCTCGATGTTGGGCAGGATGCCGAAGCCGTTCTTGCCCAAGCTTTCAGCTACCAGCTGCTCAATCCACAAACCAAGTACGCGGCCGCGCTTTGGCGTGAAGAACGAAAACTTGTCACGCCCATTCTTATAGTTGTCGAACAGGAATGCTGCCAAGTTCGATGCAGGGTTGTCCAGGTCGTCAGTAGAGCACAGCTCCTCAGCGTTGCGTGCGCTTTCCATAACCTTTTTGATGTCAATGCCCACCAAAGCAGCAGGAACCAAACCGAAAACGGAAAGAGCAGAATAGCGACCACCAACCGTGGGCTCGCCAGAGAATACCTTAGCCCATCCTTCTTCCTTGGCACGAGCTTCAAGCTCAGAGCCAGGATCGGTGATGGCGATCAGATGAGAGGGAATTTCCTCTTCCGACAAGGTTTCCGCCAAGATGGTGCGAACCGCTTTCATAACCAAGGTGGGCTCGATGGTGCCGCCCGACTTGGAAGATTGAATGATAAGCGTGGTTTTGGGGTCGCATTCAGCCAAGATGGTACGAACACGCACCGCCGATACCGAATCGAGCGTCTTGAACGTAATAAGCGAAGAATCAGGCTTGTTATATTTGGTAAGCGTCATCGGAGCCTGGGTAGAACCACCCTGGCCGATGAGGATAACCGTTTTCAAGCCGCGAGAAATCATCTCGTCGGCAAAATCCTGGATCTCGTCGATAGGGCACGGCGGTTCACTTGCCAGCGTTGCCCATCCCATATATTCAGCGGCGCATTGCTGCGCTTCTTCGGAAAAGCCATAAAGAGAGCTGTCCTTGCATCTAACTCGACTGGCAACCTTGCCGTCGACCAGAGCCTGGAGTGAGGGAGGGTAGATCCCCTGAATGGCAAAATCGATCATTTGTCCTTCTTTCATAGGTCTTCCGATTTTACCAAATGGCAACACGTATGCCACCTTTACCCCGTCGCTGTATAGAAAACGCCATTTAAACGATCTTATTGCCGCTGGTCAGATGAATATGCCTCAAAGAAAAACCAAACAACGTCGCATGCTACGATCCAGGCAAGCGAAGCGTTTAGAGCAACCCCATTCAAGGCAGGAGGAACAGGCATGTCCATCACGTACGATTTCTCGGGAAAAACAGCTGTCATTACTGGCTCGGCACGCGGCATCGGGCGGCGCATTGCAGAACGATTCTACGAGGCGGGCGCCAACGTTGCCTTGTGCAGCATTTCACCAAACGGCAAAGAAGAGCTGATGCAGGAAATCGCTGGCGACGACCGTAGCCGCATCATGGCAAAGCCCGTCAATATGACGCAGGTCGACCAAATCAGGGCATTCTTCGAAGCGGTAGTGGAAAAGTTCGGCTCATTCGACATCTTGGTGAACAATGCAGGAATCTTCACAAGAGAGACTATCGAAACCGTTACCGAAGCCGATTGGGAACGCGTAATGGACACAAACCTGAAGTCGATGATCTTCGCCAGCCAATGGTTCGCACGCTACAACCGAGAGCACGGCGCAGGCGGCAGCATCGTGAATATCGCTTCGGTTTCCAGCGTTACCTATATCCCGCACAACCTGCTATACAACATCAGCAAGGCAGGCGTGGTCACTCTTACCAAAACGCTCGCACGCGATCTGGGCCCTTTAAACATCCGCGTGAACGCCGTGGGGCCTGGCAGTGTTCCCACCGACTTGAATGCGGCCCTGTACGCCGACAAGCAACGCGAAATTGATTTGTGCAACAAGATCCCACTCGGCCGCCGTGGCACCAAAGACGATATCGCCAACTGCGTGCTGTTCTTGGCAGCCGATGAGTCCTCGTATCTGACAGGGCAGGTACTATTCGCCGAAGGAGGCTGGTTATTGGCTTAGGGCGTCACCTTTGGATGGGCGCCGCGCCTCTACGGTGCGCATCAACTCCCTTTTCGGGGGGCGTTTTACTGTAATCGTGCTTATAACGAGAAAAGACCCGCCGAAGCGGGTCTTTGAATTGTGGTGGTCGGGGCGGGACTTGAACCCGCGACACGCGGATTTTCAATCCGCTGCTCTACCAGCTGAGCTACCCAACCGAAAGCATCATATCTGACGCGATTTGTTATATTACCGATAGGTCTTCTATACGTCAAGACTTTTATGCAACAAATATTTCAAGCTTCGACCACAACACACAACAACTCGCAGATAGATTTTCAGATCACCTTGTTTCCCTGATGGACACAAGTAACGAATCGCGGCACCAACGAACGCAAACAAAAAAAAATCGAGGCACCCATTACGGGTGCCTCGATTCAATAGACAGCCTATTCCCAAGCAGAGCGGCCCTGCAGTGCGCGGCGACCGATATCGGAACGATACTGAACGCCCTCGAATTTGATGAGTTCGCATGCTTCATAGGCGCGGTTGCGAGCCTCTTCGAACGTATCGCCCAGGGCAACTACATTCAGAACACGACCACCAGCGGTAATGAGCTCACCGTCGGGGTTCAACGCCGTGCCAGCATGGAAAACAATAACGTCGTCAAGATCTTGAGCCTCTTCCACACCAAGGATGACCTTGCCCTTTTCATAAGACCCTGGGTATCCTTCGCTTGCCAAAACAACGCTTACCGCCCATTTGTCGGACCAAGAAAGAACGATGTCCTCAGGACGGCCTTCCGCAACAGCAAGCATGATGTTTACCAGATCGCCTTCGAGGCGGGGCAGTACCACCTGGGTTTCAGGATCGCCGAAGCGCGCGTTGAATTCCAGTACCTTCGGGCCTTCGGGCGTAAGCATGAACCCGCCATACAGGCAGCCGCGATAGTCGTTTTCGAACGGAGCCTTTGCCGTAGCGGCGGCAGACTGCTCCATGATGGAAACCATGGTTGCCATTTCTTCTTCAGTAACGATAGGCACAGGAGAATACACACCCATGCCGCCCGTGTTGGGGCCAAGGTCGCCATCGTAGGCGCGCTTATGGTCTTGCGCGGGAGCCATGCAGAATGCCTTGCCGTTGGAAACGAAAGCCAAAAGGGAGCATTCAGGACCAGTAAGCATCTCTTCAACAACAACCGTTTGACCTGCATCGCCAAAGCTGCCGTCAAAGCAAGCCTCAACGGCATCAAGCGCCATATCGAGCGTTTCAGCAACCACAACGCCCTTGCCTGCAGCAAGACCATCAGCCTTAACGACTAATGGAGCACCCAGCTCTTCGCAGTATGCGCGAGCCGAAGCTGCGTCGGTAAAGCTCTGATAGCGTGCCGTAGGGATGCCGTTGGCGTCCATGAAGCGCTTGGAGTAGGTTTTAGAGCCTTCCAGTTGAGCGCCCTGAGCATCGGGGCCAAACACAGGAATACCCGCTTCACGAAGAACATCGGCAACGCCCGCCACAAGGGGAGCCTCAGGACCGATTACCACCAGTTCGATGTTGTGAGCCTGGGCAAATGCGAGTACTGCCTGAGCGTCTTCAGCATTGAGATCCTTAACGTTGCGAGCGATGTTTGCCGTGCCACCATTGCCAGGAGCCACGTACAACTCGGTGCAACGAGGCGATTTCGCAAGCGCCCACGAAATAGCATGCTCACGGCCACCGCCGCCAAGAACCAGAATGTTCATGGTTCAAACCTTTCTTGTTTGATGCCAAAAAGCACCCCCGCAGATTATTCCGCGAAGGTGCTTTGCTTGTTTTGCTTTACCGGGTGAGGCCCATATCGTTAGCGACTCTCCCAGCCATTGAAGATAGTCTGGTTGCGATCGGGACCAACAGCGATGATGGACGCCTTTACGCCAGAAACCTCTTCAAGGTACTTAACGTAGCTCTGCGCATTTGCGGGCAGGTCTTCGAACTTCTTGCAATCAGAGATATCGACGCCCTCCCAGCCAGGAAGCTCTTCGTAGATAGGCGTTACGTTCTTCGGGTAGATAACCGAATGCTGCATGGGGAAGTAGTCATAACGCTGACCGTCCGCCTCATAGGCAACGCATACCTTGATGCGGGGAACGCAGGAAAGAACGTCGAGCTTGGTAAGGGCCATGTCCGTCATGGAGTTAACCTCTACCGCATAGCGCGCCTGAACCGCGTCGAACCAACCGCAGCGGCGCTTGCGACCGGTGGTTACACCGTATTCGCCGCCTGTCTTGCACAGAAGCTCGCCGATTTCGTCATGAAGTTCCGTAGGAAACGGACCGGAACCAACGCGCGTGATGTATGCCTTAGCAATGCCCAGAACCTTGCCGATTGCCTTCGGGCCCACACCGGAACCGGTGGGTGCGCCGCCAGCGCAGCAGGAAGAGGAGGTTACAAACGGGTAGGTGCCATGGTCAACGTCGAGCATAGTACCCTGAGCGCCCTCGAACAGCACATTCTTGCCGGCGCGAAGCTCTGCGTTCAGCAGCTGCGTGGTTTCAGCCATATGTTCACGCATAACGTCAGCATAGGGGAGATACATCTCGCAGATCTGATCGACCGTATAGGGCTCAAGATCATAGATTTTAGTAAGAATCTGGTTCTTCAGGAACAGGGCCGCCTCAACCTTTTCACGGAAGATCTTTTCATCAAGCAGATCCTGAACACGAATGCCGCAACGGGAGATTTTATCCTCGTAAGCAGGGCCGATGCCGCGCTTGGTGGTACCGATCTTGTGCTTGCCCAAATGGCGCTCGGATGCTCCGTCAAGATCGATGTGATACGGCATGATGATATGAGCGTCGCAGGAAATGCGCAGGCGGTCGCAGGAGAAACCTTCTCCCTGCAGCATGTTCATTTCCTCAACGAGAACCTTCGGGTCGATAACGCAACCGTTGCCGATAACAGGCGTGATGTGATCGTACATAACGCCAGAAGGAATCAGATGAAGCGCCAACTTGGTATCACCATGGATAACCGTGTGGCCTGCGTTGTTTCCGCCCTGGTAACGAACAACATAATCGTAGTCGCTCGCAATAAGGTCAGTGATCTTGCCTTTGCCCTCGTCGCCCCACTGAGCGCCAAGGAGAACCGTGCTTGGCATGAAAGGTCCTTTCGATGTTTCAATAATTAGCCAGGTGCAACGTGCCAAAGCGCGCAACAAGCCCTAGCAACCAAAATCATACTACAGTTGAATCAAATTGCTTCGCGGATCAACAGTTCCCATCAAGGCTGCAACGTCCGAATGGCACGTAAACAGGATTACCTGCCGATACCGTGCCAATTCCGCCAAAGCACGGGCAGCCTGAGCGCGCCGTTCATCGTCGAAATTAACCAATATGTCGTCGCACAGCACGGGAAGCCCGCGACCAACATTCGCCGCCGAGAGAAGAAGGGCTATGCGCAAGCTCAAATACAGCTGCTGACGCGTACCTAGCGAAAGAAAATGGGGTGGGCGCACGGTTTTAACCGCATCGATCACCTCCAGTTCACCCTGGGCGTTCATGCGAACCTGCCGCCAAGCGCCGTCAGTCATCTGCGAAAGCAAACGTGAAGCGGTGCGATACACCTCGGGTTGGCTTTTGCGTTCCCATTCGGCAATGGCGGCCTCAAGGGAACGTTTGGCAATAAACAGCACCGAAAGCCTTCGGTACGTTTCCCGCAGGCGGGCTTCCACTTCTTCGCATTCGAATTTCGCTTCGTCGAAATCGGTTGAGCTTCGAGCGGCAGCCAAGCGTTCCGACAGCTCTCCATACTGACGGTCGGTCTCGGCGGCCATAGCCGCCGTCTTAGCGCGGTCCTGCTCTTTGCGCTCAATCGCTTGGGATATCGCCTCCACCGATGCGCCATCGTCGAAGCCTGCCTTGCGGCACAGCTCCACACGTTGGTTCTTGCATTCGGCCAATTCCTTGCGAAGGCTTGCGCACTGAAGGGAACGCGCCTGATGGTTCAGGTTTTCCGTTGCGCACGAGGTACGGTAATCGTCAAGCTGGTCGAGCAATCGGCGGGCACGGCGAAGAGAGCCAGCAGCCGGCTTTAAGCCGTTTGCCTCTAAGAAGTTCACAACCTGGGCATCAAAATCGCTAAGGGACCGTTCACAAGTCTCCACTGTTTTCTTATCCTGCTGAACCACCCAATCGCGCTTCTTCAACTCCTCATCAAGCTCATCTTCACCAGGAATCGGCTTCAACGCCACAGAAACACCCGCAGCGCCGATTACCAGAGAAAACGCAACCAATGCCACGCCGGCAATCAGGTAGGAAAGCCCTCCGTGGTCGGGGGCGCTATACAGAACAAACGAACCGCCGAACACCATGAGAATCGTCAAAGCCAGAGCCAAACCGAGCTTCACCTTGCGCTGTGAAGCGAACTGGTTCTTGCTGTCAGCAGCCTTCGCCTGATCAGCAAACACTTCGTAATCCGACTGAGAGCGAACGGCATCCATGCGCGCAGCATCCAAAGAATGCTCCAATTTCGCACGACGGCGCTCGAAATCATCGAGGCTGTCCGCGAGCTGGTACTGCTCCTCTCTGCTCAAGCCGACCAGCTCGGCGAGCTCGAGCGGCGGCTCCCCCTCATGGCTGGAAGCTTCGTCTTCGAGGCGCAACGCCTCATGGAGCGATGCGCGCGATTCTTCGATGGAGCGATCGATTTCCTCCACACGAGCACGTAACGTTTTCAACCCTTCGATTTCCGTATTAAGCTGCTGCTGAGTTTGTGCGAGCAAATCCCTTCGAGGGCCCCACGAGGCAAGCGTTTTCTCCTGCGCACGCAGCGCATCAGCCTCTTCGCGCCCTTGATGAACCAGCTCACGCAGGCGAAGGCGCTCTTCGGTCAGGTTAGGCACCGAATTCGGGTTCTTAGCCGAACGAGAAAGCTCTTGTTTGATGCGTTCGTTCACTTCATCAAGTGCATGGGCAGGGGAAGACCCCGTACCAGAGCCGGCGGTAAGCAGGTGTGCCGTTACTTCGTTATGGCGATCAAGACGCAAGAGCTCATCGCTCGTTAATGCGAAAATAGTGTTGTAGGTTTCCTGGTCGATGTCAGTAAGCAGCCCTGCGGGAACAGTTATTCCCTCACTGTTCTTGGCGCGTTTTACCTCAGACACTTCGTCGGTAGAGCTGTCACGGAAGAACAGGCTTCCTACACGCTCTGCCGATTCAGGGCGATACGGATTGCCCTGACCCCTTGAGCTTGGCCAGCCGAACAGAACACCCTTCACCAATTCATTGAGCGTG
>UQVJ01000005.1 GCA_900544455.1 uncultured Eggerthella sp.
ACTCGGCGGTACGGGAATAATAGGGCCCTGCGGGAATAATTCACAATTCGGGTCCTCCGAGGGGCGATTTCGAGCGGGTGAAACTGAGTTGAAACTGCGTGGCGGATTCAAGCCCTTTTCGCTTGTATTTGCCCAGGTCAACAAACGGGAATAAAGAAACGCGGAAATCGGTTTCCGCAGTTTCGACAACCCCGAATGCCGCCGAATAACGCCGTGTATCTTGCTGTATTTTGGCGCGCAATTATTCCTCGAACGGGGCTTCCGGGGTGCCGATTTCATACGGGAATAATGGAACAGCCTCCGGAGAACCGGAGGCTGTTCGCAAGGAAACGTCAATTCACCTGGGAAGATGTCAGAAAGAGGCTTTCCAGTCGGCGTAAGCGTCCTCGTCGAGTTCGCCGCGCTCGAGCTCAGCGCGCTTTTCAGCCCAGGTCTTGATCGACTGCGCGAGCTTGGGGGCATGCGGCGCCTTGGGGTCGACCGCCAGGCCCATGCCGTCCTCGCTGGGGACGAGGCCGTAGCCCTCCTCCAGCTGCAGCAGCAGGGCCATGAGGTCTCGAGACGTCTCGACGCCGTAGTCCTTGAGCGCGCCCTCGGAGACCTCGAGCGCCTTCGCGATCTTCTCGAGCAGCTCGGGCTTAACCGCGCGGATGCCGCTCTCGTAGTGTCTGATCGCACCCTCGGTAAGCCCTACGGCATCGGCGAGCTGGGCCTGCGTAAAGCCCTTCGCCTTGCGATGCCGCCGAATGTTGTCGCCTGTCGCCATGTGCCCTCCTATAGATTTCGTCGGCGACCATTCTATCAGCGTACGAGTTTGTACGCAATTCTATTGACAGTACAGATACGTACGATTATTCTCGTGAATATAAGCGTACATGTTCGTACGGATAGACAGGAGGTCCAAGATGGAACAGCCGGTTGCGAGGACGCCGAGGCCGGGCATGCTCACCGCCGACGAGGTGGCGGAGCGCCTGAAGATCAAGAAAGGCAGCGCCTACGAGGTCATCCGCCAGATGAACAGGGAACAGGAGGCCCTCGGGCGCGTGGTGGTCCGCGGGCGCGTCCGCAGCGACCTGTTCGAGGCCCGCTACTTCCCGGAGGTGGACGATGCCGGCCTATAAGGACAAGAAGACGGGCCTCTTCTACGTGCAGTTCTACTACCGCGACGCGCGCGGGGCCAGGCGGCACAAGAACAAGAAGGGGTTCCAGACCGAGCTCGAGGCGCTCCTGTGGGAGAAGAACTTCAAGGCCCTCAAGGACGACGCCATGGACATGACCTTCGCCGACTTCTGCAAGGTCTACGAGGCGGAGGTGAGGCCGAGGGTCCGCGAGCACACCTGGCTCACCAAGGAGAACATCATCTAGAGCAAGCTCCTGCCGTTCTTCGGCGACATGCGCATGTGCGACATAAGGCCCGTCGACATAGTCAGGTGGCAGAACTCCCTCACGGGGTCCACGAGGCCCGACGGCGACGGCTTCAAGCCCACGTAACTGAGGATCATCTGTGCGACGCCGATGAGCTCGATGCGGGCCTCCAAAGGCAGCTCTCCCTGGTCATGGAAATCTTCAACGGGCTCGGCGAGGCGCCGCCGTCCGGAAAGCGCGCAGCGAGCGAGAAAATATGGGAGGCAAAGCATGGACAGGATCGCTAGGGCCTCGACCGACGAGCGCAGGCTGGTCTTCGAGGCCGCCGCGCAGAGGATGGCACTTGCGCCGGCCGTTGTCGAGAAGGACTTCTGGGTGTGCTACGCCTTGGACCACATTTTCCACAGAAGCGGCTTCGCCGAGTCCATGGTGTTCAAGGGCGGCACGAGCCTTTCGAAGGCTTTCGGGCTCATCGAGCGCTTCTCGGAGGACATCGACCTCATACTCGATTGGCGACTCCTGGGCTACGGCGAGAACGAACCGTGGGAGCCGCGCAGCAACTCGGCGCAGGAGCGGTTCAAGGCCGACAGCATCGAGTGCACGAACGCCTTCCTCGTAAACGCGTGCTCCCGTTAGTTGCTCAAGGGGTAGGTGACGCCTTCGATGGTGGCCAGCTTGTTGCTGCCCATGAAGTACTGCTCCCACAGGCCTTCCCGCGTCACGGTGTCGGTCTTGCCGTTCCGCTTCACGGTCACGGTGACGTCTCCCATAACCCGCATGTACGTGGGGTTCATGCGCGCCAGCTTCGCCAGGAAGCGCTTGGCCGGCGACACCACCTCCAGAAGGCTGCGCGGCATGATGTCGCGCTTGCGGACGAATTTCACCACATACTCCTCGTCAGGGCTGACGGTCTGTGTGTACACCAGCACGTCGTCCATGAACTTCTTTGTGAAGGAGTTGATGTGAGTCTCGAAACGTTCGATTTTCACCGAGGACGAGTCGTCGTTCAGGATCTTGCCGTCCTTGGCAATCATGAACACCGGCAGGCTCTTGTAGCCGTACTTCTTCTCTGCGACGTTCTGTACGGCGATGACCGTGTAGTCTCCCACCTGGGCGCGGCCCCAGTACCAATGGTTGAGCATGTTCTGGATGCCCGTGTAGCCCCAGTTGTGGTCGTGGTAGCCCTTGCCGGTAAGCTTGCGCTCAACGCCGTTCACCACAAGCCTGCCTTCGATGCGTGCAGTCGGGCAGGGCACGAACCATCCGTACTCGATCTCGCGCGAACCTTCGCCGAACAGCCAGATGCCGCAGTCAGGGCGCCACATGGGCATGGTGGGGGTCATGGTCACGTCGTACTGGATGGAGCCGTCGTCGTAGTGCAGCTGGTACGTGCCGTCCACGTAGCGGATGGTGTTGCCTTCGATGTTCACATCGCACGCGGTGCCCGACTTCTTCAGCGGAACGCCCTTGGGGCCCTGCATCCTGTGGTTGATGCGGGTGCCGTCTTTCTCGGTGATCTCGATGTCCACCGTGGGCCACGCAGGGCCTTCGACGTCGAAGTAGTTTTTCGTGAACCAGATGGCCACTACCGTGGTTCCATCGTCGTAGTTGGCGTCGGTGTACCACCATTCGAACGACCCCTTGCCGCCCGGCGAGCGCATGTCGTCCTCGAAAGGCTGCGGATTTCCCTTAGCTATGCCGAATCTCTTGTAGTCTGCGTCGGTCGTGCAAAGTCGAGCTGGTTCAGTTCGCATCTTACGTCCTCCTGTTTCAGTATGTTTCGAGTCATACAAAACAGTAAGGAAGATGCGGTCTCGTTCCAACAGACAGGGCGGGCGGGCTTTCTAGTCTGCGTGGACAATTCGCGGGCGAATATCTACTTTGCAAGCCGGAACCGCGCGGGCGCGGCGGCCGGAGCTTGCCGACGTGTCTGTCGGGGCGGCGGACACTTGCCTAGCGAATCTCCCTCGGCCTTGGGTGCATCGCAGGCGGCTCGGCATTGCCGTGCTGTATCTGGCGGATGAACGCCGGCGTGGCATCGTGCTGCACGCGTACCAGCACGTCAACCGGCCAGGACATCTGTTGCCGGCACCATTCCAGGAACGTGTCCACAACGCCTATCACCAGCTGCTCGATAGCAACGCTCCGGTAGATTTGCTCCTCGGGGCTTAGGTCGTCGGTCACGAACGTACGGTGCAGAATCTCGCGGTAATGCTCGATGAAGGTGTCGCGGAAATTGTTCTGCCCGGCATGCTGGGGCAGCTGGCAGAAGAAGCCTTTGTGCTCGTAGGCGTAGTAATAGGCCTCGCGTACGGTTTCGACGTAGTAAGCGGGGCGCCAGAACTCCTCCATGAAGTTGATGGGGATGTAGCTTACCAGGCCGTTGATGTCTTCGAAATGGTTATAGAAGGTCTGGCGCGCCGTGTGGGCCTCTGCAATAAGCGAAGTCACGGTGATGTCCGACAGCTTCTGCGTATCGCACATGCGTAAAAACGTGTCGACGAAACGTTGCTTCGTATAGTCGCCGCGGACCATGCAATCACCTCTCTGGGAACGAATGAACCGGCGAAGAAATATTCGCAAGAATGCATGGTAGACGATACGGGGTCCAATGTACAAACACGCATTTCAGCCCAATTACAATGTTCGTCGAATTCTTAGAGAAGGAGATTCGAATGGACGCGAAAACCATTGTCGTAGGCGGCGGCATGGCAGGCATGAGCTGCGCGAAACGCCTGAAGGAAAACGGTCAGGACGTTTTGCTGGTAACGGAGCACCTGGGCGGGCGGGTGTACTACGACCCGAAGCTGAAGAGCAACTTCGGGGCGGTGTTCTGCATGGCCAACTACAAGCACAGCCTGGAGATTCTTGACGACAACGGCCCCTTGCCCGTTTCGCTGGGCGACTTGATGCTGCATACCTCTCCCCAGAAGGAATTCAAAGTGCTAAGCCCCACGTTCCTTGGCGGCGTTCCGCAGCTTCTGAAGTTCCGCAGCTTCATGAACAAGACCTTCATGCCGGAATACGCCGAATACAAGAAGTATTGCGAGACCCATCCGGTTGCTCAGGCGTTCAAGAAGTACCCGAACATCGAGCGCTATTACCGCATGAAGGCCAGCGACGCGATTGCCGAGCTTGGCATTGCGAAGGCGGCCGACAACTTCATCAACAAGTTCGCCTACGCCTGCACGGGAAGCCGCGTGGACCAGCTGAACGCCCTGGACTTCCTGAACGTGACGCAAGGCGCCGTGGTTGCCCTGCGCGACTTCACGTTTGACGGCGAAAAATTCACGAAGATGCTGGGCGGCCGCGTAAAGACTGCCACGGTGGAGCAGGTGCACCAGACGACGGGCGTGTGGCACGTGAAAACGGCCGACGGCGAAGATCTGACGTGCGAGAACCTGGTGGTGGCCACCACGGCAACCGTCACCCAGAAGCTGCTTGACATCCCCCAAATCCGCCAGCCAACCGTGCTGGTCAGCTATCTGGTGAAGGCCACGCCCAACGCGGACATCGCGAAATCGGGCGCGCATTACTACGGCGACGTGTTCGACGTGATTGCCATCGGCAAGCGTCCCGACGGGCTTTACAACGTGTACACGCGTAAGGAAATCGACCTGGGCGATTTCTTCACAGAATACGACGTGTTAAAATACAAGGTGTGGCCCTGCGCCCTGTACACCTACGGCGACACCGTGCTGAAGCAGGACTGGGCCGACCACTGCTGGATTGCAGGCGACATGAACGGCCTTGGCCTGGAGCCCGCCTGCATCTCCGGCATCTATGCGGCGAACAGAATCCTCGGGTTGGCGTAGGGGGTTGCAATGAAACAAGTGAACTTCCGTGTTCCGGCGACGGCGGCCGATGCCAAGAAGCGCGACGAGTCCCGCGCCCGCGTTTGGCCTGCCACCTGGGCCTGCATCATCTTGGTGGTGGCGATTGTCGCCCTGTGCGCCAACTATTTCGGCGGCATGCCCACGCTTATCGGCGTGATCGTGGTTGCCGTCGCGGGCATCGCGTTCCTTTTGGGCTTCGGCCTGAAGCATGCCTGCGGCAAGGAGGAGGTGCGCCTGTGCGAGGAGGAGCTTCCCGGCCACGACATTTTTGCGAAGAAGGACATCCGCCTGACGGGCGGCCAGTCGTTCGACTTCGACTGCGCGCCCTCCGACCTTTTTCCTTACCTGGCCCAGATGAACCTGACGAAGGCCGGCTTCTACAGCTTCCAGCACCTGGAGCGCCTTTTCGGGTTCCATATTCGCAACGACTACACCATCAGGCCCGAATGGCAGACCATCCAGCCGGGCGATTGGATGTACTACCATCAGAACGGCGCAGGCACGGGCGTGGTGGACGTGAAGCGCAACGAGTACATAACCACCTATTCGGACACGCGCTACAAGCCCACGCAGGATCTGGCCATCGCCTGGTGTCCCAAGTGGATGAACGGGTTCGCCTGGACCTGGAACTTCGTCCTGCAGCCGACGAACGGCGGCGAAGGCACGCATTTCATCAGCTACCTGCAGGCATGGTGGCCTGAGAACACAAGCAAGCTGACGGTTGCCCGCCTTGCGCTGGAATGGGGCCTTCCCTCGAACTTCATGATGCATGGGATGGCCCGCAAGATGGGGCACTTGGCAGAGGCAGACGCCCGCAAGCGTCGCGGGTCGCGTCGGTAAAGCTGGTGGCCACGGATTTACAGCAGGCCGCTGCGCCGGCAGAGCCGGTAGGGCGGCGGTCGCGTAGTGCAGGTTTGCAGCAGACCGCCGCGCTGGCAGGGCCGACGGTCGTGTTGTGCAACTCGGAGGGCTGGGGTAACTTCGATTGAAGGGGGATTGACGATGGCAGAAACGAATGCAGCCGTTTCTACGAAAAGCCAGGAAGAAAGCCAGAAGGCTTTCAAGGAGCGTTTGCTGAAGATCATGGGGGCCGACGCCACGGAGGCGTACCTCAAGGCATACGGGTTCGACGAGGGGAATGCGTTCGCCCGCAACTACGATGGCACGCTGCCGGCAGAAGGGGAGGAGCCTGCCTTCTTCACGAACATCGACGAGCAGGGCAACGTCCTGTTTCTTGACGAGGACCGCGCCCTGCGCAAATCTTCGTTCCCAGGCAAGCGCCCCGTGTATAGGAACAAGCCGAACGGCCTGGGCTTCTTCAATTTCCTGGTCGTGCATACCTCTGCGCGCCAGTGGAATTGGAAGGTGGTCCTGAAGGTGTTCGCCGCCATTCTGAGCGCCTCGAAGGTGCTGAGCAAGCCCGGGACGTTCGGCGACCGCCTGTACCGCAAGGCCATGATGTTTGACCCGCCTGAGAAGTCGTATTCGGCCGGCTTCACGTTCAACCTGAACGTGGACGTGCCCGAAGACGTTCCGGGAACGGCGAAGTACAACGACTTCGTCGTGCATAAGAACTCCCACCATGCTCAGGAAGAGTTCGCGTGCAAGCATATGCAGCTTGAGGCCGAAGGCGCGGACGGCGCTGAGGTCGCGTCGGGCCAGGCTGCAAGCGCATCGGGTCAGGCGGCGGCTGCGGCAGGGGCTGCGGGGACCACGGGCGCCCAGGCTGCGTCGGCCGATGCAGCCGACAAGCCCAAGACCATCACGTTGAACAAGGTGGTCAGCAAGAACGTCGCCCACGACATGGCCACTGTCACGCTGCCCATCGACCTGGTGAAGAAGGCCATCGACGAAGCCGAGTTCATCGGCGGCATGAAGGAGTGCCTGTGCCGGGCCGGCGGCGACTGTCAGACGTACCCCCACGACCTGGCCTGCCTGTTCCTGAACCTTGGCGGGCATGTGGTGGTGGACCACGGCATGGCGGTGGAACTGACGAAGGAGGAAGCCTACGAGCGCGTGGACCGCGCCGCTGCCCTGGGCCTTACCTGTCAATCGCTGTGGGTGCAGGTCGAGCAGCTGATTTGGGGCTTCAGGAACGACCAGATGGACTCGTTCCTGGAAATATGCTTCTGCTGCCCCTGCTGCTGCGTGGGCATGAACCTTTCGAAGAACGGGCCGCGCAACATCAAGCGGGGCTTCATGCCAAGCGGTTGGACCGCCACCGTGAACCACGACCTGTGTACGGGTTGCGGCCACTGCACCGATTCCTACTGCCCGCAGGACGCCATCCACTTCCGCGAGAGCGACGGCAAGATGGTGGTGAACCAGGAGACCTGCCAGGGCTGCGGCTACTGCCGCGGACGTTGCCCGGAAGGCGCCATCTCCATCAAGCAGACCATGCCCATGAGAGACAGCATCTTGGAGTACTTCCATGAGCAGGTTCAGCTCGACATCGTGCCCGGGGTGTACCGCAAGTAGACGGCACAAGGCGGCTGGCAGCTAGCGGCGGAGGTCTTGTGACGCTAGCTGCGAGGCCTGCGACGGGGCTCCCGCGAGGCCGTAAGCAGGGCCGTCTGCCTAGCTAGCTGCGAAACCCCTCAAGACATCGACGGAACCTTTCGCTAACCGCGTAGCTCCTGCGAGGCCTTCCGAATAACCGATATTGCAAGCGCGACGATGGCAGCAAGGGCCACCGTCGCGGTAAAGAAGAACACCTTCATGTGCTGCATCTCTTTGCTGTTGGTCCTCACTCTTCTCGATATGTAAGCATTAATATATTGCACGATCGGGGGGAAAAGAGTCGCCCCCGAATGGATTTGCATCAATTCCTGCCTATTTCGCGTCTTGCCTATCCCGTCTTGTCTATTTCCTGTCAACGCTGCCGTGAAGGACCCCGTTTTCCAGGATGCCCTGTACGAGTGAGGCAAGGTCTTCGGAGAACATGTCTTTCTGGTGCGTCGCCCTTGCTATCGTTTGTTCTTTGCTCGGCTCATAGAGCTCGCCTCCCTTCTTCTTGAAGCTCCTGCGCTGCCCGCACTTCTGTTTGGGACTCTTCGCCGCCGGCGCAGGCCAGATGACGGCGCCGCAGGGGCGCTACTGCATGTGCTGGGCGTTGAGCCGGTGGTCGGCGAGCAGGGGTAGGAACTCCTCGAGCTTCATGTCGAAGGGCCGCCAGAAGCCCGCGAGCCAGAACGGCAGGGCGGCGGCCATCACGGGCAGCGTCGCGCTGGCGACGGGCACCAGCCAAGCCTGACGCTGTTGAGCCCGGCATCGAGGAGGCTCTTCCCAAAAAGCCCCGCAAGCGCGGCGGGAAGACGACCATCGGCTACTCCAAGTTCGAGACCTTGGTAATCGACCATGAGATTCCCGCAGGAGAGCGCGCATGCCCCGAGTGCGGTTGCGCGCTCTCCGAGATGAAGGTCGAGGTCACCCGCCGTGTCGGCCTTGTCCTCGACTGCTCGGCGCGCTGCGACGTGTCCGTGTATGTATTCGAATACCACGAGGCCCGCAGGAAGGGCGTTGTCCAGGAGTTTCTTGCGGGCTGGTCCGGTACGCTTACCACCGACGGCTACAAACCCTACTTCAATCTCGGCAACCCCAACATCGCCAACACAGCGTGCCTCGTCCACGTGCGCCGCTACTTCGCCCAAATCGTGAAGATCACCGGCGGCGACGCCAAGGCGGCGTCTGCGGCCAGCGTTGCGCTCGAGGCAAGGCGCAGGATCGACGCCATGTTCAAAGTCGACTCCAAGTTCGACGACATGGAGCCGGGCGCCAGGAAGGCCGCCCGCGACGCGGAGCTCCGCCCGCTCATGGAGGACTTCGGGGGATGGGCGCGGGCCCAGCTTCCCCTAGCCTCGCCGAAGCTGGCGCTGCACCGTGCGTTGCAGTACGCCGTGGAGTTCTGGCCCTACGTCATGAACGTGCTCGAAGACGGGCACCTGGAGCTCTCGAACAACGTTGCCGAGCAGGCCCAGCGAATCTTCGTCGTAGGGCGCAAGAACTGGCTCTTCAGCGATGCGCCGCACGGCGCGCGGGCGTCTGCGGCGATATACAGCGTCACCACCACGGCCAAGGCCAACGGGCTCAATCCCAGGCTTTACGTCGAGTGGCTGCTGACCGAGATGCCCAACGCCGGCGAGCTCACCGATGAGGTTGTGGACCCGTTCCTGCCGTGGTCGGATAGGGTGCCTGAGTCCTGCAAGCTCGACCCAGCCGCTGCCGAGAAGGCCAAAGAGATGCCTGACGACTTCATAATCAACATCGACCCCGATGCGTTCGATGACGAGATGGCGAACAACGCCGAGGAGGGCCTGTAGCGACATAGCGGCCTAAGGCATACCGCAACGCAAAGATGGAAACGTCCAGGACTTTTCCATCCGTATGCCGGAATGGTCCTGGACGTTTCCTGCTACGCGATCATTTTGACGCTTACCAATTATTTGTCGATTTGAGAGACGAGAGTAATAAATGCGTCTTGATCCTTGAGGTCAGGAAGGAAGGCCTCGGCCGAACCTACAATTTTGGCGTTGAGATTCTTCGTTGTTGCACCGACCGCGTTGGCCTCAAGCGCATGGCTGAAGGAAGGAAAAGAAACAACCCGCTGCAAGTAATCGCTTCTAACCTTCTGGCCAGGCCGGATAATCATGCTGCCAGTGCCACAAATCAATCCGTCCGTTTTAACTACGGCGCAGCGTCCGATTTCGCCTCGACGTCCTAATACAACATCACCGGGAAGTAAATGATACGCCGCTAAACTTTCGTATTTGCCATCATCAATAGTCAAATTCTCATCAGGTCTAATTGCGCCACCAATAATATGCGAAGGATTGACTAAAGGGTGCCCGCCCGTTTGTAGTCCTCTTTGTGTAAAGCGCTACCAAAAGGACCAATTCGAAGCTCACAGAACGAATCGATTCTGTTTTTCGCGCTGCTGCTTCCAGGATCGCAAGAATTCCCAAATATCTCGATAAACCGGGATTTGACGAGGGAATTGAGATATGTAAGCAACGTCGTCGCTCGCCCAATTTGGCTTTCAATGCGCTCAAGCGCCTGAACTTGCCTAACTCCCTTTTCAGGCGAGGGAAGCTTGAGTTCAATTCCTTGGATCTTACTCAGTTTGATTGATGGGAACGACGGGTTTTCAATCAATCTGTTCGGGCGGTTAAAACGGAAGTAATGCTCCAGATAGGAAGCGTAGTTTCCATTTGGGATTACGCATGCGAGATGTGATACCACGTAGCAGGGCTTAGGGAGAACATATACGTTTCCCGTCATGCATGACATTCCACTTTTTGCGAAGACAACCGTCCCCGCAGGGAACAGGGTTAGACGCAATTTCTGGGCGGTGCCACCGTCAATTTTCTCGAGGTCAGCGAGACTTCCCCCGGCAAGCAGATTCGTTAAGCTACCAGCGCGAACAAACGGTATGCCGTCTTCCGTAAACGCATCTTTTTTAGGTGCTACGTTGCCAGCTTTGATTTTTGCGATTTCGCTCAGTCTGACCGTTTCACGTTCCCCGACAAATTGGGGTTTGCTCGGTTTGCGGCAATCTTTTAGATGGCTTTGTCTGCTTCTGGCTCTCTGAGACACGCATGCATCTCAAATGCGATGATGAGGCTCAGGCATTCCTTGCTTTCAGTTCACCTAACACTGAGGTCTCTGGAAGATGATTATCTTTCCGTAGCGTTTAATGAGGAAAACTTTAGCGGCATGGATTCAACGTTGCAAACAAAGCCGCCTGCGACGATTCTTTCAGTCATCTCTCTTGCGTATCCCATCTGACCTGCGGAAATGCAAGACGATAAAGCCGCTGGCTACGATTCACTTCGCTAGACAGGTGCTAAAGAGGAAGACCACCCGTTTTGGCATCCATTTCGGGCTGTTCCGAGCCTCAAAACCAACCCGTTTTTGTCCCCGGGACAAAAATGAAACTGCGGGCTCGCGGTTTCGAAATAGTTTGCGGTTTTGTCCCAGAATTTGTCCCAAGCGCCTACGCGAAGTCACGCCGCGGGATTCGGCGGAAAGATGGCGAAGGCCGACGGCCAAACTAGAACCAACTGGAATGACGCCACAGCAAACGTGCGTGAAAGAGTGGGAATATAGGGAAGGTCCCATTTCCCCATCTAGTTATAGTGCACAAAGAAAGAACCCCGTTTGCTCAATGCGTTGCAAACGGGGTTCTTTTCGTTAGGCGGGAAATGGGGCCTGTCCCTATATCCCTGAGGCTCGCGTTCTCAGTTCGTGCAAAGGACGAATTGTTGGGAAATGGTAAGATCGGCGCCCCAGTTCGCCATTCCGCCTCACCTATTTCGAGTGATATCTTGCCATGAGTGAGCAAACGCTACGTTTTTCCTGTCTTGATGCAACTAAAAGCAATACACTGTTCAGCGAAGATGCGCGCAGTAGTAAGGAGAAACGCATGAACTTCGCAAGCGAAGAGCGCTTGACCGTTGTCGATCATCCGCTTATTAGGCATAAGCTGTCGGTGATCCGCAATGAAGATACGCCTGATTATCTTTTCCGCCAGACTGTGCGTGAGATTACGCTCCTGGAAGGCTACGCAGCTACCCAGAACCTGGCAACGCGCCCAGTTGAGGTGAAAACGCCCATCGCCACGTGCGAATGCGATTCCATCAGAGGCATCGAGCCCGTAATCGTCCCTATTTTGCGTGCGGGGCTCGGCATGCTCGACGGCATGCTGGATCTTATCCCTACTGCTCCTGTTGCTCATTTGGGCATGTATCGCGATGAGGTAACCCACGAACCCCACGAGTATTATGCGAAGATGCCCGACTATATTGCCGAGCGTTCGGTGCTGCTTGTCGATCCTATGCTCGCTACAGGCGGATCTCTCTGCGCGGCAATCGACGCGCTGCGCAAGCGTGGTGTAACGGATATTGCCGCCTGCGTTATCGTTGCATCGCCCGAGGGCGTGCAGACTGTGCTTGAGCACGATTCTGCTGTGCGCTTGTTCACCTGCGCTATCGACGAGGGTCTCAACGAAGATGCCTACATCGTTCCTGGCCTTGGTGACGCAGGTGATCGCATTTTTCGTACCCAAGGTACGCCGGTCCAAAGCGAACTGGTATAAGAGCGGGGAAGGGGATCCAATGATTCGGCAAGAGCGTCCTTCATGGGATGAGTACTTTATGACTTTGGCCGATGAGGTTGCCACACGCACAACGTGCTTGCGTCGCGCGGTGGGGGCAATCATCGTAAAAGAAAAGCGGATTCTGGCCACTGGCTACAACGGCGTACCCACGGGTTTGCGCCATTGCTCTGTTACCGGATGTCTGCGTGAAAAGCTCGGTGTTCCTTCGGGCCAGCGCCACGAAATCTGCCGCGGCTTGCATGCGGAGCAGAATGCGCTTCTTCAGGCAGCGCGTTACGGTATCGATATCGAGGGTTCTTCTATATACATCACTACGCAGCCCTGTGTAGTGTGTGCGAAGATGCTCATAAACGCGGGAATCAGTGAGATCATCTACCGCAATCCGTATCCCGATGAGCTTGCAATGGAGCTTTTGAATGAGTCAAATATCAAGATTCGCATATTTGACGGACAGACTTCAAAAAGTGAGTAGCATATTTTCCACAAATGACCATGTTTACTAAATAGAACGTGTTTGAAAAGTTTGAAATGCACAAAAAAATAGGACAAAACAATGGTATTGCCCGTCAGATTGCCAAATAGAGGTTTCAGATAGTGGTTTAGTACGCTATTGTATTCAGCTGGGTTTGTAGGCAGATGCCACTCGCCCAAATTTATTGCACGTTATCGGAAACACTGCTAACAACCACGTGAAGGCGTATATGCTGCATGTGGTCAAAATTGGGCTACATGCCCTGAACACGGAAGAAAGGAAGAAATGCTCGCACCAGTAGCAGCAGGAATCGCAGCAGGAATCATCGGGTTTCTCCCCTTGTTCATTTCCCTGCGCCTTGCACGCCGCTCCACGAGCCTTTCTGCCATGAGCGCTGGTTTGTACGGTTTGGCTGGTACGTTTGTATCGCTTATCGTGGTTGCCGTCGCTCTTATCGTGTGCGCTATGGTCGCGCGCGATGTGGTTCTCCCCTTTGGTGTGGCTGAGATCGTGGCGCTTATCGTGTCCACGTCCGCATATGTCGTTTATAAAAACGTCCTTGCTAAGCGCAAGAAATAAGTAAGTAACGGAAAGGTAAGGAATCCTGATGGGTGAAGCTCTTTCACAGTTCGTCGAGGAGGCACAGCATCTCTCGTCTCAGTTCGACTCGACGACGGTCTTTTCCATTGCGGGTTGGAACGTCTCCCAGTACGTCCTGTACATGCTGGTTGCTCTCGTTCTGGTAGCTGCATTGGTGCTTATCGCGGGTCGCAAGCTCACGCTCGTACCTCACGGTAAGTTCGCGCACATCTTCGAGTTCGGCTACAACTTCATTTCTGAAGGCGTTGGCGCCGACGTTATCGGCGAAGGCTTCAAGAAGCACGTTCCCTTCCTGGCTACGTTGTTCTTCTTCATCCTTACCGCCAACATCATCGGCCTTATCCCCGGTGCAAAGGCTGCCATGGGCACCATCTCCATCACCTGGGCGCTGGCTGCTATTTCCTTTATCTACTTCAACTTCTGGGGCTTGAAGGAGCTTGGCTTCTTCCATTACTTCAAGTCGCTGTGCCCTTCGGGCGTGCCGGCACCTATCGCCCCCATCATTTGGTTCCTGGAGTTCTTCTCCATGGTAATCCGCGTTCTGACCCTTGCCGTTCGACTTTACGGCAACATGCTCGCAGGCCATATGGTTCTCGCCGTATTCTCTTTGGCAACCACCATCTTCCTGCAGACTGCCATCTTCCAGATGGACATCGTTGCGGGTCTGCCTGCAATCGCATGGTTCTTCTTGCTGTTCTTCATGTATGCGCTTGAAACCCTCGTTGCTTTCTTGCAGGCATACGTATTCACCATTCTGTCTTCTTCCTACATCGGTATGGCAATCCATCCTCACTGATAAGAAGAAGCAGTTTTCGGCTTGCGCCCATCGGGGCGCGGGCGGCCTAGAAGTCGCCATCTAACTTGTGTACTACAGCTGGTACAAGAAAAATTCAGCTGAATAAGTAATAGGGACGAGGGAAAGGCCCTTGTCCAACTAAAGGAGGTAATCGTGGAACTCACTCTCGCAATCGCTGCGTTGAAGGTCGTTGGCTATGGCCTCGCAGCAATCGGCCCTGGCATCGGTATCGGCGTTGCTACCTACGGCCTGTGCGTGTCTGCTGCTCGTCAGCCTGAGATGAAGGGTCAGCTCATGGGCTACTTCTTCATCGGTGCTGCTATGTCTGAGGCACTCGCACTGCTCGGCCTGGTTCTTTTCTTCATCGGCTAGAACTTCGCGAAGTAAGTAACTAACGAAGAAACCGAAAGAAGAGAAGGAGGCACGCGAATTGAACGCACACGTACGTAACTGCGCAAGTGGCATGATCGCCTTTGCGGCTGCGTCTGCGGCATTCCCGGTATGCGCGTTCGCTGACGAAGGAGCAGGAATCAATGCAATTCTTCCTCAGATGGAAGAATTCATCCCCATGCTCGTCGCCTTCATCATCTTGTGGATCGTCCTTGCCAAGTTTGGTTGGCCTCTGTTCGAGGGCATGCTGAACAAGCGTGAGGAAACGATCAAGAACTCTTTGGAGAAGTCCGAAGAGGCACGACAGGAAAGCGAACGACTTCTGGCTGAGTATCGTGAGCAGCTCGAGGGTGCTAAAACCCAGGCTCAGCAGATCCTCAACAATGCCAAGCTCACCGGCGACGCTCTCGAAAAGGAGATCACCGCTAAGGCTCAGGCTGAGGCAGATGCCATTGTCGACAAGGCTCGTGCGCAAATCGAGCAGGAGAAGGAAAACGCCATCAAAGAGCTTCAGGCTACCATGGCAGATACTTCTATTGCCGTTGCATCTCGCCTGATCGGTGAGGATTTCAGCGACGATGAGCACCGTAAGCTCATCGAGCGCTACGTGAAAGAGGCAGGTAGTCTAAATGGCTAATCGTCTTATCATCAATGAAACGATTGCAGCCTACGCCAACGCTGCCATCGATGGCGCTAACGCCACCGGCGGTCGTGACGCTGTCGTCGAGGTTCGCAACCAGATGCGCCAGATCCTTGGGTTCATGGCAACCAACATCGATTTACGTCTCTCGTTGGATAACGAGGCTTACACTGCTGAAGAGCGCCAAGCGCTCGCAGGCAACGTTTTCGATGGCTACAACCCAGTGGTCAAAGAGCTTCTTGGAGTTATGGCTTCTCGCTGTGACGCAGCACTGTTCCGCCGCGTTGTTTCTCAGTATGAGGATCTCATCGAGAGCAAGCTTAACTTCAACGTTGTTGATGTGACGACGGTTGTTGAACTTGATGACAACCTGCGAACCGTAATTACCAATAAGGCCGAATCTGATCTGGGTCGCGACTGTGTTCTTGTTGAGCACATCGATCCTTCGATCCAGGGCGGCATTATCCTGAGCACTGGCGACCGTTATGTCGATGCGAGCGTCCGCACGCAGTTCGACAAGGCTCGCATTGCTCTGAAAAAGAAAGATGGAGGTGAATGCTAGTGACTGAAATCACCGCACAGTCTATCGACGCCGCACTGCGCAAGCAGCTCGACGCCATCAACACCAGCGTTGAGTCTCGCGAGACCGGCACGGTTGTACAAATTGGCGACGGTATTGCGCGTATCGACGGCCTTAAGGGTGCGATGTCTGGCGAGCTTCTCGAGTTCGTCGCTTCCGATGGACGTATCGTTTCCGGTTTGGTGCAGAACCTCGAAGAAGATGAGGTTGGCGCCGTACTCCTCGGTGACGTCACCGCAATTAAGGAAAACGACCAGGTACGTACCACTGGCAAGATTCTTGAGGTTCCTGTTGGCAAGGCTATGCTCGGCCGCGTTGTTAACGTGCTTGGCCAGCCTATCGACGGCAAGGGCCCCATTGAGACCACTGCTACCCGCCCGGTAGAGTTCAAGGCTCCCGGCGTTCATGAGCGTCAGCCTGTTGAAGAGCCGATGCAGACCGGCATCCTCGCAGTTGACTCCATGATTCCGATTGGCCGTGGCCAGCGCGAACTTATCATTGGCGACCGTCAGACCGGTAAGACCTCTATTGCCGTTGATGCTATCATCAACCAAAAGGGCAAGGGCATGGTCTGCGTATACGTTGCTGTAGGCCAGAAGGCTTCCACCGTATCCGGCATCGTTGAGACCCTCGAGCGCTTTGGCGCTATGGATTACACCATCGTTGTTGCTGCTACCGCATCCGATCCTGCTCCTCTGCAGTACATGGCTCCTATGGTTGGTGCTGCAATGGGCGAGTACTTCATGTACAACGGTGAAGACGGCAAGCCTGCCAACGCTGAGAATCCTGGCGGCCATGTACTCTGCATCTATGACGACCTCACCAAGCAGGCCGTTGCATATCGTCAGATGTCTTTGACCCTGCATCGTCCTCCCGGACGCGAAGCATATCCTGGCGACATCTTCTACCTGCATTCTCGCCTGCTCGAGCGTGCATGTAAGCTGTCCGATGAAAACGGTGCAGGTTCTCTTACCGCACTGCCCATCATCGAAACTCAGGCTGGTGACGTTGGTGCGTTCATTCCTACGAACGTTATCTCCATTACCGACGGTCAGATTTACCTCACCACCGACCTGTTCTATCAGGGTCAGCGTCCTGCTGTTAACGTTGGTATCTCCGTATCCCGCGTTGGTGGTTCCGCTCAGGTGAAGTCCATGAAGTCCGTTGCTGGTACGCTTCGCCTCGACCTCGCTGCATATCGCGAGCTCGCTGCATTTACCCAGTTCGGTTCCGACCTGGACGCTGCAACCCAGCAGCAGCTTACCCGTGGTGCTGCAATGACCGAGCTTCTTAAGCAGGGTCGTTACACTCCGATGTCCGTTGAAGACCAGGCAACTGCTATCTGGGCTGGCGCTCATGGCTTCCTGGATGATGTACCGGTTAAGAGCATTGTTCGCTTCCGCGCTGAAATGCTCGACTACCTGCATCACTCTGGCAATGGCGTTATGGACAAGCTTGCTGATGCAAAGAAGTTCACCGACGAAGTAGAGGCTGAACTGAATGCTGTTATCCCGGCATTCAAGGCTCAGTTCATCGCGTAAGGTAGGTCACTATGCCCAACCTTCACGATATTGAAAGGCGAATCAAGTCCGTCGAATCGACGAAGCAGATTACGCATACCATGCAGATGGTTGCTGCTGCAAAAATCCGTCATTCGACCGAGCGTGTCGAAGCTGCTACGCCTTATGGCGAGGCTGTGAAGGAGATACTGGCCAACATCGCACGCATGGGCGGTACTACTGCACCGCTCGCGACGCCGCATGACGAGGTTAAGAAGACCCTTATTGTGGTCATCGCCTCCGACCGTGGTTTGGCTGGCGGCTTCAATTCCAGCGTGCTTCGTCGTGCCGAGCAGATCATGAAGGAGCGCAAGGCAGAGGGCAAGGAGATCGCTGTTGCCGCATGTGGCAAGAAGGCGATCGGCTACTTCAAGTATCGTGGTATCGATACGGTGCTTGCCTTCCGCGACCTGTCCGCTGATCCTCGCGTCGAAGAGGCTGATGCTCTTGCAGACTATGCTATGGAGCATTACCTCTCTGGCGAAATTGACGAGGTAGTCGTTCTTTACAACCATGCGAAGAACGCAGGTGAGCAGGTTCTGATCCAGCAGCCTCTGTTGCCGGTAAACCCGAAGGCATTCCTCCCCAAGGGCGAGGTATTTGTCAAGGGCGGCGGCATCACCGAGCCGACTCCCGATAACCCCGATCTTCCGGGTGCTATCGATTACGAGCCCAGCGAGGAAGATGTCTTGGATCACTTCCTTCCCGAGTATATTGCAGGTCATTTCTACTATATGCTCATTGACTCAGCAGCAGCTGAGCAGGCTGCTCGTCGCAATGCAATGAAGAATGCGACGGACAACGCCAATGACATGATTGAGACTCTCAACCGTGTCTACAACCGTGTACGTCAAGGCGCTATTACGACCGAGATCAACGAGATCGTCGGTGGCGCCGCAGCTTTGGAGGACTAAATGGCTGAAGAAACCAATACTGCTTCTGCGGCCACGCAGGGTTCCATCGGACACATTGTCCGTATCGTTGGCCCTGTTGTCGACGTTGAGTTCGCTCCGGATCACATGCCGGCGATCTACAACGCTCTGACCGTGAAAGCTACTACCCCCGCGGGCGACATTGATGTCGTTCTCGAGGTTCAGATGCACCTCCCTGGTGACCTGGTTCGCTCCGTTGCTATGTCGTCTACCGACGGCCTGGTACGCGGTCTGCCCGTACAGGACACTGGTGCACCTATGAAGATGCCCGTAGGTCCTGAGACCCTCGGCCGCATCTGGAACGTTATGGGCCAGCCCGTTGACGGCATGCCCATGCCCGACGTTAAGCAGTGGGCACCTATCCATCGTCCCGCTCCCGCATACGAAGAGCTCGTTAACAAGACTGAGATCTTCGAAACCGGCATTAAGGTTATCGACCTTATCCAGCCCTTCATTAAGGGTGGTAAGACCGGTCTGTTCGGCGGTGCAGGCGTTGGTAAGACCGTTATCATTCAGGAGCTCATTAACAACCTGGCTCAGGAGCATGGTGGTACGTCCGTATTCACCGGCGTTGGCGAGCGTACCCGTGAGGGTACCGACCTGTTCCTGGAAATGACCGACGCAGGCGTTATCAACAAGACCTGCTTGGTCTACGGTCAGATGAATGAGCCTCCGGGAGCTCGTCTTCGCGTCGGCCTGTGCGGCCTGACCGAAGCAGAGTACTTCCGTGACCAGGGTCAGGACGTTCTGCTGTTCATCGACAACATTTTCCGCTTTACCCAGGCAGGTTCTGAGGTATCCGCACTTCTTGGCCGTATGCCTTCCGCAGTAGGCTACCAGCCCACCCTCGCTACCGAGATGGGCGACCTCCAGGAGCGCATTACCTCCACCAAGACCGGTTCTATTACGTCCGTACAGGCCGTATATGTTCCCGCCGACGACTTGACCGACCCCGCGCCGGCCACGACGTTTACCCACCTCGACGCTAAGACGGTTCTTAACCGTTCCATCGCCGAAATGGGCATTTATCCTGCTGTTGACCCGCTGGAGTCCAGCTCTCGCGCTCTCGATCCCGAGATCGTTGGCGAAGAGCACTACCGCGTTGCTGTTGGCGTTCAGGAGATTCTGCAGAACTACAAGGACCTCCAGGACATCATCGCAATTCTTGGTATGGACGAGCTTACGGAAGATCAGAAGGTCATCGTTAACCGCGCACGTAAGGTGCAGCAGTTCCTCGGCCAGAACTTCCATGTTGCTAAGCAGTTCACCGGCCAGGATGGCGTCTATGTAAAGATGGAGGACACCGTTCGCTCCTTCGACGAGATCCTCAAGGGCAACTGTGACCATATCCCCGAGGTTTGCTTCCGTACCACCGGTTCTATCGAGGATGTTTACGCAGCCTACGAGAAGCTTCAGGCAGAGGAGTAAGTCATGTCGGTGATCAGGTGTGATGTCGTAGCAAAGAACAAGGTGCTCTTCTCAGGTGAGCTCTATAATGTCATGGTTCCCGGCACTGAAGGTGAATTGGGTATCATGGAAAACCATGAGCCATTTGTATCCGCCCTTAAGGACGGCGTCATCTGGGCCCGCACCCAGCAGGAAGGCGGCGAAGTATTGAGCGCTGCCATCATGGGTGGTTATGTCCAGGTGTTGAAGGACCGCGTCATCGTTATTTGCGACAAGACGCGCCAGATCGAGCGCATCAACGTCGACAGGCTTAACAAGGATATTCCTGTGCTTGAAGAGAAGATCGCTAACCTCAGCGAGACGAGCATCGTTTCTCGCTCTCTTCTGACGCGTAAGCTGCGCTGGTGTAAGGTTCAGCTTGCTGCAAAGGAAAAGGAAGACCTGTACAAGTAAGGATCATCCACGATTACCTTCAGTTGGTTTTTCTGATCTGTGCCAGAATTGAAAGGCGACCCTACGGGGTCGCCTTTTTTGTTGTCGATGCATCTAACGTTTTCTTGGTGCAGCTGGTTATCGATCCAGCAGGCTTTCGATCCAACAGGTTTTTGGCTCAACAGCTCCTCGATCAACCAAGCTTTGGGCCCAACAGGCCCTCGCTCCAACTAGGTTAGGCTCCATCGGGAGCCATCTCCATTGAGTATCATCCCCAGGGTAATACTTGGATATGTTCTGTTGTACTCTCGTTCCAACGATGCCGGCTCCCCTTGGTCAGCTGCGGGTTTTTCCGGGAGGCATGGGGTATGACTGGGTTGGTGCTGCGGCATTCTTCGGCTTGCTATTCGTGAGGCGCTTTCATTCGCCGTGCTATTTGCTCATGAGACGTTGGCTGCGTTTGATCGTTCGGGGTCTGGTATGCTGTCGGGCATTGCCGTTGTTTGTCCGTTCGTGAGACAGCGGGACGTTTCCACTGCCATCCATTTCGCTCTTCAAACGGGGGTTTGATTTCGTAAGCCCCCGTTTTCATGCATTGCCTTGCTCCCCGCTTTCGAATTCGCCGCTCATTAGAACGCATTTTTAGGGTTGATGTCCATAGCGGCAAAAAAAGTAGCGCCCCTCCACGGCGTTCCGAGCTGCTTCCATGAGGCTCGGGCGGTTTGGTGCCTCTGCAGTTGGCAAGATATGCGCGCTATGCATGATTTGGGGGTCTCGGACGGGAAAGGGAACCCTTCATGGCAAGATTATCGCTCGGTGTATTCCCAAATGGCTGTTTGCAGGGCTTATTGGATACACGGCGTGCAAATCTTGCCAAAACCAGCTCATTTTGGATACATAGCGGCGATATGTTGCCAGGGAGGGGCATTTTTCCTGTCCGAAGTCCAATTTGGAATACATCAAGCGAAAAACTTGCCACCGTTGAGTATTCGGGAATGCATCAGTTGAATATCTTGCTGCTGCCGAGTAGCGAAGAATGCATCAGGCGAACATTTTGACATCGGGTAGCAGAGGAGAACACACTGCAGTGAAATCTTGCCATCACCGAATACTCTGGAATGCGCCTTGGAGAAATGATGCTGTAGTCATCCCTCGCCAGGGGTAGCGCGCCTAACCCTCGGTGAACGCATGAACTGGAGATTGTGGCCGGGGGTAGCGAGCCGAAACTGACGAGGGAGGGACGGCGGCAGTGACGGCTGCTGCTAACTTGCGGGTTGGGCAACTGCTGCAAGCTTGTGGGTTGGGCGGCAGCTGCCGCACACGTGCGGTTGGGGCGGCGGCAACGATGGCTGCCGCCTATATTTGGGCGTGTGCGGTGATGCCGACTGCTGCCCGCATGCAGACGATGCCCCCCTAAACTACGCATGTTCATTAACCGAACAAGAACTGTTGATTTGATTGCAAGTCTGCCTTTTTGAGCATTCGATGGCACAATAAGAGCGATAAGTGTTTCGAGGTTGCGCATTTGCGCACAGCATAGGAGACGTACATGGCATTTGCTCATTTACACTGCCACACTGAGTATTCTCTGCTTGACGGTGCTACCCACATCTATGACATGGTTAAGCGCGCAGCCGATTTGGATATGCCTGCCGTAGCTATCACCGACCACGGTGTTATGTCTGGCGTTCCGGAACTCGACGAAGCTTGCCGCAAGGTCAAAAAAGAAACTGGCAAGTGGGTTAAGCCTATTTTCGGTTGCGAGATCTACTTCACCACCGACAGCGAGCTGAAGAAGCAAAAGCAGAAGCTTCACCATATGATCCTTCTGGCCAAGAACAATACGGGTTATCACAACCTGTTGAAGCTGGTCAGCGAATCGCACGTAGACAATTTCTACTATCGTCCGCGCACCACGTTTGAAATGCTCCAGAAGTATTCAGAGGGCATCATTGCTACCAGTGCCTGCATTGCGGGCATTATTCCTCGCTGCATCGACGACGGCGCGTTTGCCGAAGCCAAGGAGTGGGCGCAGAAATTCGCCGCGCTCTATGAACCGGGCGATTTCTATATCGAGCTTCAGGACCAGGGTATTACCACCAATGCCGGCATGTCCCAGTATGAAATGAACTGCAAGCTCACCCAGCTTGCTCGTGAATTGGGTTTGCAGACCATCGCCACCAACGACTTCCACTACCTTACACAGGAAGACGCAATGGCGCAGGACGTTATGCTGTGCATTGGCACCAATGCCACTGTCACCCAGGAAAAGCGCTTCAAGTTCCCGAACGACCAGTTCTACATGAAGACCGAGGAAGAGATGCGCCAGGCGCTGAAAGACTTCCCTGAAGCGTGCGACAACACGGTTCTGCTTGCCGAAAAGTGCAATGTGGAGCTGGAACGCGACGAAATCCTCCCGCGCTTCCCGCTGCCTGAAGGCTATACCGAAGAAATGCTTTTCCGCGAAGAGATCGAGAAGGGCCTCGAGCATCGCTATGGACCCGATTGGCGCAATGTTGTTATCGCCGACAACACCGGCAAGGAAAAGTCGGTTCTGGAGCAATACGAATATGAAGCCGACATCATCATTCAGCAGGGCTTCCCGGCTTACTTCCTTATTGTTCAGGAGTACATTCGCTGGGCTCGCGAAAATGGTATCGGCGTAGGTCCGGGCCGTGGCTCTGCTGCAGGGTCGCTTTGCACGTATGCCATGGGCATCACCGACCTTGACCCCATTAAGAACGGCTTGATGTTCGAACGCTTCCTTAACCCCGAACGTGTTGAGATGCCTGATATCGACGTCGACTTCGACGATCAGCATCGCCAAGATGTTATCGAGCATATTCGTGAATTCTACGGTGAAGACCATGTTGCGGGCGTTATCACGTTCGGCAAGCTGCAGGCAAAGAACGCCGTGCGCGATGCTGCGCGCGTTTTGGACTATCCGTATGCTGTGGGTGACCGCATCTGCAAACTTATCGGCGGCGAGCTGGGCATCACCATCGACGGTGCGCTCGAGACCAACCCCGACTTGAAAAAAGCTTATGACACCGAAGAAGACGTAAAGCGCGTTATCGATGCCGCGAAGTCCATCGAGGGCCATGTGCGCGGCGAAGGCGTGCATGCGTGCGCGACCATCATCTGCCGCGACCCCATGAGCGATCACGTTCCCATGAAGCGCGATACCAAGGGTGGCGGCATCATCACTCAGTACGACGGCCACTACACGCCTGACCTGGGTCTGCTGAAGATGGACTTCCTTGGTCTGCGCACCTTGGGTGTACTTTCCCGTGCCTGCAACAACATCGCGGCAACTACGGGTGAAAAACTTCTTCCTGAAGAGATCCCCATCGAAGACGATCGCGCCTTTGCGTTGATGCGTGGTGAGCTTCGCAAAAATGGCATGCCCCTGAATATGGATGGCTTGTTCCAGGTTGAAGGTGCGCTGTATGTGAGCTTGTTCGCGCAGATTCCGCCAGAGCGCTTTTCCGACGTTGTAGCTTCCATTGCGCTTAATCGCCCGGGCCCGCTTGAGTCTGGCATGGTTGAAGACTATGTGAAAGTTGTACAGGGCAAGAGCCCCGTTCACTATTACGACGACCGTCTGCGTCCCATCCTGGAAGAAACCTACGGCACCATGGTGTACCAGGAACAGATCATGCAGGTGTCCATGGTTATGAGCGGTTTTTCTGCTGGCAAGGCAGACAAGCTGCGTAAGGCAATGGGTAAGAAGAAGCTCGATGTTATGCGCGAGCTTCAAGAAGACTGGAATAGCGGCGCAGTTGAAAACGGCTACTCGTTGGACATTGCCAAGGAGATTTGGGAAGACGCCGAGAAGTTCGCAAAGTACGCGTTCAACAAATCGCACTCTGCGGCATATGCACTGCTTGTTATGCGTACGGCATATCTGAAGGCGCATTATCCGAATGAGTACATGGCGGCTGTGTTGTCCAGCTACATGGGCAACAACGATCGCCTTATCAAGTACATCGCTAGCTGCAACCGCAGCGGCATTCCCGTGTTGCCGCCTGACGTTAACTCGTCCAATCTGGAATTCACCCCGCTCGAAGAGGGAATTCGTTTCGGTTTGGCAGGCGTTCGCGGCGTTGGCGAAAAAGTGGCTCAGTGCATCATCGATGAGCGAGAGAAAAACGGTGAGTTCACTTCGCTGCATGATTTCGTCAACCGCGTCGACTCTTCGGCGTACAACCGCAAGACGCTCGAAGCGTTGGTGAAATCGGGGGCATTCGACTCAACGGGCTACACCCGCAAGCAGTTGATGCATTTCATCGATGAAACGCCCCTTCTTGAAAGCGCGGCAAAGCGCCAGAAGGATAAAGCGGCTGGTCAGCTTGATATGTTCAGCATGTTTTCAGATGTAGACGAGAGCTTCAAGGACGATATTCCCGAGCCAGACGGCGTGGAGTGGGACAAGAAGACCTTGCTTGCCTTCGAGAAGGACATCTTGAAGATGTACGTTTCCGACCATCCGCTGCGTCGTTACGAGAACTACCTTTCGCGTACCATGAAGTACACCTTGGGCGAATTGGGTGAACGAGAGCAGGGCATTAAGTCGGCTACGTTTGCGGGGATGGTTTCCGAGACGAACGTCCGCCGAACCAAGCGCGGCACGTTGATGGCTAGCTTCACACTCGAAGATACTACAGGGCATGTTGAATGCGTTTGCTTCAACTACGACAAGTTCAAGGAAGCCATTCAGGAGGATGCAATTATCACCTGCAAGGGCAAGTTCGAAGTGAACGATCGTGGCAGCCAGATAATCGTGTACGAAGCCGCGCTTCTAGAGCTTTCCGACGAAGACGCCGATGTTGCTCCGCTTCAGCTTGAGCTGAGCATCGCGACGCGCGAGCTCGATTCGGTAACGTCAGACAAACTTATGCGCATCTTGAAGGATCATCCAGGAAAAGACCCGGTAGTGATCTATGTGCGTCAGGCCGATGGACGGCGTATGCGTGCCGAGCTGCCCATGACGGCCGATTCGGGCAACCAGCATCTGAAGGCGCACTTATATGACTTGTTCGGACGCACGGTTTGGAGGGCTTCTTAGTGGAACCCGGTAACAACGGCAATGCGATACAGCAGGCAGCCGAAGAGGGGAAGGGCGAGGTGATCCTTTCCCTCTTGGTTTCGTATAACGGAGAGCCATTTGCCGGTTTTGCGCGTCAGCCCGGTCAGCTAACGGTGCAGGGGAGCATCGAGGAGGCGTTGGGGCTAGTGTTCCGTCGCCCTATCGAAACGGTATGTGCCGGGCGCACCGATTCGGGCGTGCATGCGCGTGGCCAGGTGGTGAGCTTTACGCTTTCGGGAGAAGAGCTTGCTGGCCGTAGCGAGTTCAAGTTGCTACGTTCTCTGAACGCTCTGACTCATGAGGATATTTCCATTAAGTCGGTGCGCCGGCAGAAGGCCGGTTTTTCGGCTCGTTTTTCCTGCACAATGCGCGAATACAAGTACTTCATCTGCACAGATGCTTATAAGCCTCTTTTGATGAAGGGATTCTGCTGGCATATCCCCAAAGAGCTTGACCTTGAAGCCATGCGCGCAGCAGCTGCTTACCTGATAGGCGAACACGACTTCAAGAGCTTCTGTATGGCGGCATCCGCTGAAGGCAAGTCGACCATGCGCAATGTGTTCAGCATCGATGTGACGCGCGAAGACGCATGGGGCGAAAACCTGGTGGTTATCACGGTGAAGGGCAATGCCTTCCTTCATTCGATGGTTCGTACCATTGTGGGTACTTTGGTTGCGGTTGGTCTTGGGCGGCGGAAGCCGGAATGGATCGCAGAGGTGCTTGATGCGCGCAATCGCGCTGCAGCGGGTGAAAACGCGCCGGCGCAGGGTTTGGTGTTCTGGAACGTCAGCTACGAGGGCGAGCGCGTACACGACCCGCTGAAATGAGAGCTCTAGCGAGAGAGAGGCAACGCGGCGCTTCGGTGCCGTTAATGTGTTAAGGACACCGCCCGTCCTTCTCTCGAAATCTCTACAAGTGTTTACGCTATAGTACCCACTATTACAATCGTGTTTCATAAGTGTCGAAGGCGTATAGTGACGTCTAGCGGGCGTAATGCCCATGTATGAATTTCCGCATACGTGGAATAGAAGGAGAGTGTATGTCAACCTCAACCGAATCTGCCCAGTTGGCTGGTCGATCCTCCTGGTCGGGCAAACTGGCGTTTGTTCTTTCGGCGGCGGCATCCGCTGTTGGCCTGGGGGCAATGTGGCGCTTCCCGTATTTGGCAGCCAAATACGGCGGCGGCATGTTCCTGTTCGTGTATCTGGTCCTGGTATTCACCATCGGCATTTCTTTGCTGCTTTTGGAAAATGCCCTTGGTCGTAAAACCGGGCAGAGCGCCATCGGCGCCTTCAAGGCGTTTGGCAAGAAGTTTACGTTTATCGGCGTTCTTATGTCTGCCGTGCCGTTTATCATCGTGCCGTATTACTGCGTAATTGGCGGCTGGGTAACGAAGTACCTTGCAGCATATGCAGGTGGCGAGGCAGGTGCCCTTGTTGATGGCGGCACGTACTTCACGAACTTCATCGGCAATGGCCCTGAAAGCATCCTGTTCATGCTCATCTTCATGGCTATCACCTACTTCATTGTGGGTATGGGCGTTAACAATGGCCTTGAGAAGGCAAACTTCATCATGATGCCTGCGCTTATTGTTGTGGCGGCAATCCTCGCCGTGTATGCGCTTACCATGCCTGGGGCAATCGACGGTCTTGCTTTCTACCTTGTTCCCGATTTCAGCAAATTCTCCCCTGAGCTGGTAATTGCGGCATTGGGCCAGACCTTCTTCACGCTATCGTTGGCAATGGGCATTATGGTTACCTACGGCTCCTACCTCGATAAGGCAACCAAGCTCACTTCCAGCGTTGCCCAGATTGCGGGCTCGACGTTCGGTGTTTCGCTCCTTGCTGGTTTCATGATCATCCCCGCAACGTTTGCTGCTATGGGCTCTGGCGAGGCGGTTGCCGAAAACTCCGGCCCCTCCCTTATGTTCATCGTTCTGCCTCAGGTATTTGAGGGCATGGGCAGCTTTGCCCCCGTTGTGGGTGCTGGCTTCTTCGTCTTGGTTTTGTTCGCTGCTCTTACCAGCGCCCTTTCTTTAGTGGAAACCTGCACTTCCATTGTTCAGGATGCAACCCATTGCTCTCGCGGTAAGGCGCTTGCCACGGTTATCGTGTGGACTACGCTCATGGGTCTTCTCGTTACCTTGGGTTACAGCTCCCTTTCGTTCATTGAGCCCCTGGGTGCGGGGACCTCTATCCTTGACTTCCTCGACTTCATCTCCAATTCGGTCATGATGCCTATCGTGGCATTGCTGACCTGCATCTTCATTGGCTGGATCGTTGGCCCGAAGATGATCGAAGAAGAAGTTATGCTTTCTTCCCGATTCAGGCTGCGTAAGGTATGGGTCTTCATGATCAAGTACCTTGCCCCCGTTGCGCTGGTGGTTATCCTGGTAGCCTACGTGGCGCAGACCTTCGGCTTCTTCAGCATGTAAGTGGGAATATAGGGACAGGTTCCATTTTCCCAGCTAGCAAATTGAGCCCTGCTTGCGACTAATTTCGCGAGCAGGGCTTTTTCTTTGCGCGCTATTCCTAGGCGGGAAAACGGAACCTGCCCCGAAAGTTGGGAAATCGTTGTCTGGGAATACAGGGACAGGTCTCATCTTTCCAGTTGTTGTGGTACTCGACTTGTGCCCCTTTCGGGCGTTTTCTTTTTGGGTGGTATGATGGAATGCGTACAAAAAATGAGAACCCTATCAAGGAGCAAACGTGTCCCTTTCCATTGGCATTGTTGGCCTGCCGAACGTTGGCAAGTCTTCTCTGTTCACCGCCCTTACTAAGAAGAGCGGATTTGCCGCAAACTATCCTTTCGCAACTATCGAGCCCAATGTTGGCTTGGTTCCTGTTCCCGATAAGCGTCTTGATGGCCTTGCCGCTATCGATCATCCGGCGAAGATCATTCCCGCAACGGTAGAGTTCGTGGACATTGCAGGTTTAGTGGCCGGCGCTTCCCAGGGCGAAGGCCTGGGCAACAAATTCTTGGCGAATATTCGCGAAACCGATGCAATCTGCGAAGTGGTGCGCTTCTTCAGCGACCCGAATGTGGAGCACGTATCCAAGAAGGTTGACCCGCAGAGCGATGTCGAAACCATCAAAACCGAGCTGATCCTTGCCGATATCGCCACCATCGAAAAGGCGTTGCCTCGTCTGGAAAAGGAGGGCAAGCGTTACAAGGAAAAGGCCATCAATTTCCAGGCCGCCCAGAAAGTGCTCGAGGGCCTCAATGAAGGCAAGCGCGCTCTGCAGCTTGACCTTTCCGAGGAAGAGCAGGATGCCATTCGCGAGTTGTGCCTGCTCACCATGAAGCCCATGCTCTACATTGCCAATGTGGACGAAGACAAGGTCAACGCCGAGCTTCCCGAAATCGATGGACAGCAGCCTGTGCCCATCAGTGCGAAGATCGAAGCCGACTTGGCTGAGCTCGATGCCGAAGAGGCAGCCATTTTTATGGAAGAACTCGGCTTGGACGAGTCGGGCCTTTCCCGCCTTATTCGCGAGGCTTACAAGCTGCTGGGCCTTCAGAGCTATTTCACCAGCGGTGAAACTGAAACGCGCGCTTGGACTATTCCCGTTGGTGCGAAAGCTCCGCAGGCAGCTGGCGTTATCCATTCCGATTTTGAGCGTGGTTTCATTAAGGCGGAAACTGCTTCGTATGAAGACTATGTTGCCCTGGGTGGCGAAAAGGGCTGCCGCGATGCTGGCAAGCTTCGTCAGGAAGGAAAAGATTACGTCGTGCAGGACGGCGATGTAATGCACTTTAAATTCAACGTGTAAGCGTATTTCGCGCAGCGCGACCATGGCCTCTTGGAAAATTCCAGGGGGCCATTTTTACGTGTGCACGGTTTTGCGCTACCCTGAACTCAACTGAATCAAAGTACGTTGGCTTTATGCGGTATAGGGGACAAAGCTCCGCAGCCAACGAAGACAGGAGGGGTGTCATGGAATTGCGTGCTTTCGGTAATACGGGCATGATGGTTTCGCCGCTGGGCTTTGGTGTTATGCGCTTGCCCATGAAAGATGGCGGCAAAACGGTAAACAGCAATACCATCGATCAGGTAGATGTCGACACATCGATTGCGATGATCCGTGCGGCCATCGATGGAGGAGTCAATTATTTCGACACGGCTTACAACTATGTAAGCGGCTATTCGGAACGAATATTGGGCGATGCCTTGAAGGACGGCTATCGTGAAAAGGTGTATGTTGCCACCAAATCGCCCGCGTGGCTTTATAAGTTACCTGAAGATTTCGATCGTTTCCTTGATGAACAGCTCGATCGTTTGGGCCTCGATTATGTTGACAACTACCTCCTGCACTCAATGAATGGCGGCAGTTGGAAGAAGACGGTGCGCAACAACGCAATCGAAGGCATGAAGCGTGCCAAAGAAAGCGGGAAAGTGCGCAATATCGGCTTTTCCTTCCACGACGATCTGGAACTGTTCGAAGAGATTTTGAATGCTGCCGATTGGGATTTCTGCCAAATTCAGCTGAATTACTATGACCGAGATTATCAGGCGGGCATTAAGGGTATGAAGATGGCAGCCGAGCGTGGCATGGCCGTAGTGGTTATGGAGCCGTTGCGCGGTGGCCTGCTGGTTGATTTGCCGAAAAATGCCCAAGCGGTGTTCGATGGGTCGGGCATTAAGCACAGCAATGTTGAATGGGCATTCGACTGGCTGTGGGATATGCCCGAAGTTTCTTGCGTTCTTTCGGGTATGAGCACGCCCGAGCAGCTTCAACAAAATATCGGGTACATGCAGAACGCGCATCAGGGCATGCTTTCCGACGAAGAACACGAGGTTCTTGACCAGGCGAAAGCCGCGCTCGATTCGCGCGCGGCAATTCCTTGTACCGGCTGCAACTACTGCGTAGATATGTGCCCGAACAAGATTGCTATCCCGTACAACTTCCGCGCATACAACATGGGCACGTTGTATGACGATATGGAGCTGGCAAAGGATTTCTACCAGAATGAGGTTACCAGCTATGGCCGTCGCGCCGACTCGTGCACAAGCTGTGGGTCGTGCGAAGAGATATGCCCGCAGCACATTGCCATCAGCGAATGGCTCCCAAAGGTTGACGAACTGCTGGGATAACAGGGGCAGGTACCGTTTTCCCACGTAACAAAAGCCCTGCTTGAGATCAATATCGCAAGCAGGGCTTTTATTCGTGCGTCATTTCTAACCGGGGAAATAGGACTTGTCTCTATACTCTCGCTTTGCTGAATTAGTGACGTGGCGTTGCTTATGATACTATGCAGACGAACTACGATGCGTCGTTATACCGTAATGAATTAGTGGGAAAATGGGACCTGTCCCGATATTCCCACTAATGTTTGGAGGGGTGTATGGAAGCTGATGCAATAGAGAAGCTTTTGGAGAGCGTTGCCGCTGGCAAAACCACGCCTGCAGAAGTGTTGCTTTCCTTGAAAAAAGAACCCTTCACCGACTTGGGCTATGCCAAGGTGGATCATCATCGCGCGTTGCGCCAAAATGCCACCGAAGTTATCTATGGTGAAGGGAAAACGCCTGATCAGATTCGCGGTATTGCGGAATCGCTACAGCAGGGCGGCGCCAAAACGGTGCTTATCACCCGTATGAAGCCCGAAGCGGTAAGCCTTATGGCCAAGCATTTCACTGATGAATTCACCTACTACGATATTCCACGCGTGGGGTTGGTTGGGCGCATGCCCGAGCCGACAGGCAACGGCACTATCGTGGTGGCTGCCGCTGGTACGAGCGATATGTATGCTGCCGAGGAAGCGGCGCTTACCGCTGAAGCGCTGGGCAATAGGGTGCAGCGTCTCTACGATGTGGGTGTTGCGGGGCTTCATCGCTTGCTTGCGCACATGGACGATATCATGCAGGCGCAGGTTATCATTACGGTTGCCGGCATGGAAGGCGCCCTTGCCAGCGTAGTAGGCGGCATGGCTTCATGCCCCGTTATCGCGGTTCCCACTAGCGTGGGTTATGGGGCCTCGTTCGGCGGTTTGTCGGCTCTGCTTTCCATGCTTAATTCCTGTGCAAGCGGAACAAGCGTTGTCAACATCGACAATGGTTTCGGCGCCGGTTTCCAAGCCCATCTCATCAACCATCTTCCGGGCTCAGCGCCCGCACAGCAGTAAGGAGCGAACATGGTGCTTTCCTTTGATTTCACCGAAAACGCTACGCGTGGTCAGATCTTCGATACCCTCTTTAACGCAATGGACGAAGCGCAGCATAAGCGTTTCTACGAGATTATCGAACGCGCCGAAGTGCCTGAAAAGCACCATCATGACATCGGCGAGATTAACGAAACCATCGATGCGCTTGACGCTCCTGAACAGGTAAAATCCGATTTGCGCAGCGTGTATGCCATTCTTGCAGCTGCCGAGGCGAAGGTTCACGGGTGCGATGTGTCCCAGACTCATTTCCATGAAGTGGGAAACGCCGGAGGCATCCGCAACGCGTTGGCTATCTGCGCCGAATTCTATGTGCTTGCCCCCGAAGAGGTTGTGGCAACTCCCATTCAGCCCGGTGAAGGCGAAATTGAATGCGCTCATGGTGTGCTTTCGCTGCCCGCGCCCGCAACTGCCGCTATCCTAGAGGGTATGCCGCTCGCTGAGCCGCGTATGGGGGGCGAACGCTGCACGCCGACGTCTGCCGCCCTAATCAAGCATTTTGTAAAGAACTTCAAGGAATAGCCGCTTGCACAAGCCTGAGGGCAAAACACCAGAAACGCGCCGCGTTGGTTGGCTTACCCTGCCAGCCCGGCTTTCTGCGCCCTTAAGCGCCAATACCGCAAACGCAGCCGCGGATGCCAGCGAACTGCCGTACGATGACCAATCATCCTACGGCAAGCTGACGGAGAACATTGAGCAGCCGCCCAGCCAGGGAAACCTCCTGTTGGGGCGCTATCGCCTGGAGGGGGAGGCTGGCCATGGCGGCTTTGCCTCGGTGAAGGTTGCGTGGGACACGCGCATTCAGCGCCGAGTTGCCATTAAATGCATGCCCCTTGAAGAGGCTGCCGAAATGTTCCCCGAGGGCGGGAGCATTCTTTTGGGGAAGGGCGCCATCGACACTTCTGCGGTGCCTGGGCTGGAAGAGGCTCGTACTGCAGCAAAGCTTTCGGATTCTTCCATCGTGCAGGTGTACGACTTCGAAGTGCAAGATGGCATGGCGTACCTCATCTTGGAGTATGTCGATGGCATGACTCTTGCCGAAGTGCTGCACATGTACCCCGACGAAGTGGATCCCGATATTGTATCTGCCGTATTCAAAGCGGTGGCAAAAGCGCTTCAGGTTGCTCATGCCCATCAGGTGCTTCATCTCGATATCAAGCCCGAAAATGTGCTGATCGACAAACAGGGCCATGTTAAGGTGACCGATTTCGGCCTGGCGCGATTGGCTGGAGAAGCTGGTTATGGCGCTGCGGAGGGCGGCACGATCGGCTATATGCCGCCCGAGCAGATGGAGCAGTGCAATCTGAGCGAGCGTTGCGACGAATGGGCCCTTGCAAGCCTGGCTTACGAAATGATTTCGGGCGCCAATCCGTTTTTGGCCAACAGCATTCCTGAAGCCGAAGATGCAATCTACGATGCTGAGCTGGTGATTCCCTCCCTGTGCATGGAGGGGCTCGACCCTGCAATAGACGATGTGATGTTCTGCGCCCTTTCGCCCGATCCCGATGAGCGGTATGCGTCGATAAAAGAGTTCGCCGATCAAATGCAGCCTTGTTTGGGAGGACCGCGTAAAGGTGCCAACAAGCTAAAGCGCCTGGTGGGAAACGAGCTTGAAGAAACTGCAGAAGAGGAAGCCGACGAATACGAGCCGGAATTGCCAGAGGAGCCGCGTGAGCCGTGGCGCCCCACGCCGCGGATGAAATCGGTGTTTGCCCGCGTATGGGCAGCTGCGAGCGCAGCGGTCCTGGGTTTCTTGACACTCAATTCCGTCGCGGCTCCCGATGCATGGAGCAATCCCATATCGTGGGGTGCATTGGCGGCGTTTGCCCTGCTTTCTGCCTTGCTGCCTTCCGTTGGCGCCCTGTTTGCCTGTGAAGCTCTGGGAGTTTCGCTATGCGTATTCGGTTCTCCAGTCCTGGGCGTGGCCTTCATGGCCGCAGCGGCATGCTGGTGGTACTTTGCTGCTCGTCATTCGCGTGAAGCGGCTAACGTCGGTTTGCTTCCCGCACTTATCGGATCGTTTGGATTTGCGCCGCTTGCTCCTTTTGCGGCTGGTTATTTGCTGCGCCCTCGTGATGCGGCGGCAACTGCGCTGTTCGCAGACATTCTTGCCCTGACGCTTTCAGGTTTGGGGTCGCATACTCTTTCGGGTTGGGATGCGGTTTCCTTCGCCATGGTCCCTCTTGCTGGCAACGTGCAAGATTTAGCTGCCGCCTTGCTCGTGTTGCCTTCGACGTGGATAACTTTGGCGGCTTGGATTGCCGCTGCCGCCGTTTCGTCGGCTTTGTGCGGTACGGGCAATCGCTTACTATGCGCATTGGGCATGATACTTGCTGGGGCACTGGAAATCGGTGCTGTAGTGGCTGGGTCGTTGGCCGATTCGGCTGGAACTACCTTGCTGACCAACCCGCTTGCCCTGGTGCCGGTGATTGCCGCTTCGGTGGTTGCTATAGCGCTTGCCTGCACCGCTGCGCCTTCGCGTGCCTTCGTTGATGAAGGGGAGTAGCGGGGGGCGGCTCACGCTGTCCAAACCGTCGAGGAAATGCGCGGATCCCATCGTCGACGTTGTAGCCAAGCAGGATCTCCTTGTGTACGAAGGCGTAGATGGCCCGCACCCGCTCCGCTTCAGGGAGCTCGCTCCATCTGCGTTAATGCTCTACTTGTTCCCCTGAAAAATTCAGCCCCTGTGTAAGCTCGCGGGCTTGTTCCATGGTGAAGTTGCCGGAAACAATTTGGGGAATATATTCGGTTGCCTGCTCAAGTGCCTGGTTGAACAGGTCCTGGAAACTGGCGGTGCTCACCGTTTTCGTGAAGGGATTGATCCACGCGGCGCGCTGATGGTTGTCGAATTCACTGACAGTCAGTTCAACGGCGCGGTGGCTCATGGCCTGCACGAACGAATGCTTGCGGAACTTGCGCTCGATATTGCCCAGTGCGGTGCGCTTAATGCCGCGCGGCGAATGGAACACGTGCTGGATGCGACGGAATCCCAAAACGCTTTTCGTGAACAAATCAGGGCTTACCTCTTTACCGTAGGCATCATGCACCGCCATGCTAACCAGGTAGGAGATGATGGCGAGCGTCTGTCTGTCGGCTTTCAGGATTTCCTTGTGTGGGCTGAACGAGGCAACGGTTTTACCCTCGCAGGTCCAGAGCACCATTTCATCCAAATCGCTTTCGATGATGGCGTGCACCTCCGATCCGTCTTTGCCGCTCAGTCCGTCGATGCCGGCATCGCACAGAGCATACTGCTGCGCGTACACTAAAGGATGCTCGGCTCGGTCGAGCAAGTAGTGACAAAGAAATCCTGCGATATAGGCCTTCGCCAAAGGATGGGCGGCTTCTGGCAGGTATACCAGGCTTTGGGCGAGCGAGAACAGCAACGCGCTGGGATCGGTGTGATGCATCAGGTTTCCCAGCTCGTGGTATTTGGCGGTAGTGGGGTTGGCTACGCAGTAAAACAGCGGGTCAGGACCCTGGTTCCCCAGTAAAAAGGCATTGCGCTCGCGCTCATTGGAAACAACGTCGGCAGCCGCTTTAACAAGAGCTTCGCGACCGAATTGGTCGTGAGTGATAATCGCTGGCATATGCACCCCTTCGTTTCTTTACGGATATTTTAGATATCCCATATGCATGCACCGTATACTGGTGTGCGTTTTATGATGCGTCCAAACGGGCGCGCGTTCAAGGACGAAAGGGTAACGATTATGGCTTTTGGGCTCACCAAAAAAGAGCTGAGTTGGGTTCTTTACGATGTGGGTAATTCGGCCTTCGTCATGCTTTCCACGGCGCTGATCCCCGTGTACTTTGCCTCTATTGCCGACCCTGGTTCTTCTGTGGTTGTTGCTTGGGGCTATGCCGAAACGGTGGCTTCGTTGGTTCTTGCCTTGCTTATGCCCGTGCTGGGAAGCCTTGCCGATTTGGCTGGCAACAAGAAGAAGTTCCTGGTTGGCTTTGCGGGCACCGGCGCGGTTGCCTGTGCCGCATTGGGTGTCCCTGAACATGCGCTTGCTTTCTTGGTCGTATATGTAATTGCCGCCATTATGCTGAATGGCTCAATGGTGTTCTACGATGCCTTTCTGGTAGATGCCACCACTGAAGAGCGCTATGACAAGGTTTCTTCCCACGGCTACGCCTGGGGCTATATTGGTTCGTGCATTCCGTTCATAGCGTGCTTGGCGGTGGTTTTGGGAGGATCGAGTTTCGGCATCGATGCGAAGCTCGGCATGAAGATCGCGTTCATCATCACCGCAGCGTGGTGGGTGGTTTTTACGGTGCCGGTTGCCAAGAACGTGAAGCAGTTGCACGGCAAAAAGCGCTCCGACCATGTGCTGCGCACCACTATTTCAGGGTTGAAGGGAACGGTGAAGAGCATCATGAAGGACAAGCGCCTGCTGTTCTTCATGCTGGCGTTTTTCTTCTACATCGATGGCGTGCATACGGTAATCAAGATGTCCACCAGCTACGGTACCGATCTGGGTATCGACTCGACGCAGCTGGTGTTGGCGCTGCTGGTAACCCAGTTTGTGGCGTTTCCCTCCGCAATTGCCTATGGAAATCTGGCGAAACGCTTTGGAACCAAGCGCATGTTGAAGGTGGGCGTGCTCGCGTACTTCTTTATCGTGCTATTTGCGGCGTTCTTCTTGAAAAGTGCGGTGGAATTTTGGATCCTGGCAATTTGCGTCGGTTTGTTCCAGGGTGGCATCCAGGCGCTTTCGCGCTCGGAATACGGCAAGCTTATTCCGAAGGAACGCGCCAACGAGTACTACGGGTTCTTCGACATCTTCGGCAAGTACGCTGCTGTTATGGGCACCTTCCTGGTAAGCGCCTTTACCCAGCTAACGGGAAGCTCTTCGCTGGGCGTGCTTTCCATCGCCCTGCTGTTCATCGTTGGGTTCTTGTTCCTGCGCGCTATGCCTCCCATGCTGGGGGATAGCTAATCTGAAGCGCGGCGAGGGGCGAGCGCAGCGGCGCTGAGCGCTGGGGCTACTTGTCTTCGAACTCCCAATCGTCTTCGTTTTTTTCGCCGCGATCTTTGAAGGTTTTGCGCGTGCGGTATTCCAAAATGGCCGCAATAATGGTGGTAAGAACCAGGCATGCCACAATAAGGCAGCCGATGCCTTCGATGGTTTCAAACAGGAAATGATAGAGCTCGGCGAAGTCCATGGGTTCCTCTCACGGATTTGTTCATTGCGCGAACGGGTAAGCCGCCTGCGCGTGCTAGGTGAATAAGAGTATACTAGCGCTACTGTTTTCAAACGGAAACATACCGTATAAAGCACGTCGAAAGGGCAGTCATGCTAGACATTCGGTTCGTCCGCGAACATCTTGATGAAGTCGCTACTGCGATGCAGAATCGCAATCATACGTGGGATTCTGCGCGCTTCCAGGAATTGGACGAGTCACGTCGTGCTTCAATTGCTAAGGAAGAAGAGCTTCAGGCAAAGCGCAACGCTATTTCCAAGTCCATCGGCAAGTTGATGGTCGAAGGCAAGAAGGAAGAAGCCGAGGCTGCAAAGGCCGAGGTTTCCGAGCTCAAAGACCAGATCGCTCAGTTCAGCGCCGAACGCGCTGCAGCCGACGAAGGTCTGCGCGATATGCTCATGTCCACGCCGAACATGCCAGCCGATTCTACTCCGGTTGGCAAGGACGAAGACGACAACCCCGAGGTTCGTCGTTGGGGCACCCCGCGTAACTTCGAGGCTGAAGGTTTCGAGATGAAGCCCCATTGGGACTTGGGTGCAGAGCTTGGCATCATCGACGCCGAGCGTGCCGTAAAGCTTGCAGGTAGCCGCTTTGTGCTGCTGGGTGGCTTGGGTGCTCGTCTTGAGCGCGCGCTCATCAATTTCATGGCAGACACGCACACCTCCCGTGGCTACAAGGAATGGTGGTGCCCGGCTATGGCCAATGCCACCACGCTTACCGGCACCGGCCAGCTTCCTAAGTTCGAAGACGACCTGTTCAAAACCCGCGAAGGCATGTACCTCATTCCCACGGCAGAGGTGCAGCTTACCAATATCCATTCCGGCGAAGTGCTCGAGGCAAGCGAACTGCCCCTTAAGTACTGCGCCTTCACGCCTTGCTTCCGCGAAGAGGCTGGTTCCGCTGGGCGCGACACCCGCGGCCTTATTCGCGTGCACCAGTTCGACAAGGTGGAAATGGTCAAGTACGCAAAGCCTGAAGAAAGCTACGACGATCTGGAATCCATGGTTGCCGATGCCGAGAACATCCTGCAGCTTTTGGGCTTGCCTTATCGCGTAATCAGCCTTTGCACGGGCGACATCGGATTCTCCGCAGCTAAGACCTACGACCTGGAGGTTTGGCTGCCTTCCTACAACGCCTACAAGGAAATCTCCTCTTGCTCCAACTGCGAGGACTTCCAGGCGCGTCGCGCCAACATCAAGTATCGCGATCCCGAAAACTTCAAGGGTTCGCGTCTTGTTCACACACTCAACGGCTCTGGCCTGGCGGTTGGCCGCACCATGGCTGCCGTCATCGAGAACTACCAGCAGGCAGACGGCTCCATCAAGGTGCCTGATGTTCTGGTTCCCTACATGGGCGGTATTGAGGTTATCCGCTAAAGGATAGCCTGAAGGCATGGCGGAAAAGAACACAAGCAAGCGCCCTTCAGTGGTGGGGCGCAAGATGAGGGCTTCAAACGCTTCGGTTCCTAGCGCTTCTGCAGACAAATCCGAAGGCTTGTTCCAAGATTCTTCGAAGGGCGCGGCGCATCCTATGCCGCGTCCTTCTATTCCCGAGGGCAAGAAGGCTAAGTCTTCCCTGAACGTGGAAACCGATTCGGTTTCCGAGAAAACGGGAACGCCTCGCATGAGCGCTAAGGCGAAGAGCCGCAAGCGTCGTCTTTCGCGGCGCTTTATGATAATTGCCTGTTCCGTTGTTGCAGTGTTGGCGATTGCCACGGGTTTGCTTTCGTGGAATCAGTGGCTGCGCTACGACGATACGGCAGACATTCAGGGAACGTGGGTTATCGACGGCAGCAGCGCAACCATCACCGTTACCGATTCTGAAATCAAGATGAGCGACGACGTCTCGTATTCGTATTCTCTCGATACCTTCAACAAGACCATCAGCTTCTCGTTCGGCAAGTACACGGGCTTGGGTTCATATGCGTTTTCGCCTGAGCGCGACACGCTTGTTATCACCGAAGAAAACCCTGATAGCGAACAGGGGAAGGCGTCGACCAAATTGGTGAAGCAGTAATGAGCTGGTTGGGATCGAGCGAAGGGGCGTGCTCTGGGGAGCTGCCCCTTCGTGCTTTACGGGTGCGTGTGCGCCCCGATAGGGTGGAAGTTGAAGTTGCCGTGGCGGCTAGGCGCTACGCGCAAACAGACCCTGAATTGATAACGGAATGCTTGCGTCGTGCGCCGACGCTCGGGCAGCATGCGTGCCGTAACGGTGTGGGCCCCGTGTTTGCCTCGGTAATGAAGAGCACTTCCACCCCGCACCTTCTTGAGCATTTGATTATCGATGCCCAAACGCGAGCGGCAAAAGACCCTGATAGGGTGTTTACGGGCACCACGCAATGGAGCGCGCAAGACGCATCGGTTGCCAAGGTTGCGTTTTCCTACGAAGATGACCTGGTCGCCTTGAATGCACTTAACCAGGCGCTTTTATTCTTGAACCAGGCGTTAATCGAATTGCGCGGGTGATTTTTGCAAGCGTGCTCAACTATGATGGAAGCAAACGAAACGCGAATTCCTGTGCAGGTTTTGCGCGGTAAATACAAAGAAGGGGATAGCCATGAAAATCGCAGTTCTTATGGGAGGCTCGTCTTCTGAGCGGGACGCTTCCCTGGAAAACGGCAAGCGCATAATCGCTGCGCTGGAAGAAGCCGAGCATACGCCTGTTGCTCTGGATGTTTCCGAGGACCTGGTTTCCTCCTTGCGCTCTGAGCGTCCCGATGCGTGCATCATCGCCGTGCCAGGCAAGGTAGGCGAAGACGGCACCCTGCAGGGTTTGCTGGAATTCTTGGACATCCCCTTTGTGGGTTCGAGCGCCGAGGTGTGCCGCACCACAGCTGATAAAAGCTTGCTGCCTGCGCATATGCAAGCCTGCTGCGATTTCTCGGGCGAGCAAACGGTGGCTTCTTGGCCGCGCGGGTTCTGCTTCGCGAAGGCGGCGTTTGAAGAGCTGGGCGCCTTCGATGCAGTGGATATGTTTGCAGAGCGCGTGCCGGGAGGTTTCCCGTTTGCGGTGAAGCCCGCATGTGGGGGCTTGGCCTACGGCGTGCATAAAGCCAACGACATCGAGGAACTGCGCGATGCCCTGCGCGATGCCTTCACATTCGACGACAAGGTGATTGTGCAGCAGTGGGTTGAAGGCGTAGAACTTTCGGTGTGCATTTTGGGCTCCGGCTGGGACGCCCACGCCCTGCCGCCGGTGGAAATCGTGCCCCGCAAGGGCCTGTATCTCACCGATGCGCGCTTGGGTAGCCATGCGGTTGATTTCCACGCGCCTATTCATCTGGAATCGCTTTCGCAGGACGAGGCAACCGCCCAGGCCATTCGCTCGGAGATTGAGCGCGCTGCACTTGAGGTGTACCGCGCCTTCGGCATGGAAGGTTACGGCCGTGTGGATTTGATTTGGGACGGTGCCCAGGCACAGGTGCTTGAAGTTGACGTGGCGCCCAGCTTGGCGGAACGCTCCCTGTTCAGCGCTGCCTGTGAAGCCGCAGGCCTAACCATCCCTGCCGTTCTGGATAGGCTGGTGGAGGGGTAGGCTCTTCCTCGTAAAACCAATCGCCCCCGCATCCCTTGTGCGATGCGGGGGCGATTTTCATTCTTCGCTGGTTTTGTTTGCTCGCCTATGCGCTCGGCAGGCATTTCACCATGATCTGCTCGCCATCGGTAACAAGCGCGATGGGCTTGTTGAAATGGCTGTCGATCATGCGGGCGTTTTCTGCGAAAACGTCGGAATCGGTGCACTCGTTTTTGCGGAAATCGTTCAGCATGCCGTCCACGGTGTCTCTGCTTACGCCTTTCAGGAACTTGCTCGCATCATCCAGGGCTTCATCAACGGGCCCTTGGCGGATGATGGGAATGCTTCCAATTACGCCACCTAAGAAACCAGCGGCATTGGCGATTCCCCGAATGGCTTGGTTGTCAATTCCCGAGTGGGCGCTTTCTTCCAATTCGTGGAAGCACGAGTTATAGAATTCTTTGTAACGGTTTTCGCATTCCCCAAGGCTGTTAAGCAGTGCTTGCACTGTCTTTTCCTGATAATCGCCCATAAGCATGAAATCCAAGAACGATGCATAGGAGTAGAGGTAAACAGCAGAACGGTAGTTGCCGAAGAACCTCTGCACTTCGCTGAATTTGTTCGGGGCGAAGTTGAAGTGGACGAATTCGCGCTTTTCGGCCTTTTTGCGCGCTTGTGTTTTGTAGAAATCGATGTTGGCCAGCGCTTCATGCTTGATGTTGCCAACCTGCACCAGCTTCGATTGGATATACGACTCATTGGCAAAGTTCAGGCTGTAGGTATTGGTTATCTCCGTCAAAATCTGCAGGTCGGCTTTCATATGTGCCTGTTTGTCGGTTTCAAGGAATCCGAGGATTTCGTCGGCGGTTTTCTGCAGGTGGTCAACTTTTTTGTTGATTTGCATGGTCATTGCTGTGACGAAGATTACCGCTGGAGCAATGGTTGCCACACTGGCGCCTGCTGCGGTGCCCGCAACGGGGACCCATCGAGCTTGCCCTACAATGCTCCCATCTTTCAGGATTGCGCCAAGGTTTCCGAAATCCTTTGCCTGTGCAAGTACGCCACCGGCTGCTCCGTTTGGGAAAACGCATTGATAGAGCTGTCCTGAGGTTTTTGATGCTTCCGCTATGCCTTGAAGAGCTTGGAAGATAGATGCAGCTCCTCCGCCGTATTCGGCGATTTTGCCAAGAGGGAATGAGGTTGTCGAATCGTTGTCCTGAAGGGGAGTTTCACCTTCAACTGGGGCGAACTGCACCTCGACAAGGCGATTAGCCAGTTCTTTTCTATTGGCTTCGTAATCCATGGTTGCTTCTTCCTGTGACAGTTTTGGCCCTATTGGGCGTTTTTCCAGTTGCGGTAGCTCTCAATGTCTTTGTGAACATGAGACAGAACAAAGCTAACGAGGGCGGCATCGTCGGCGTATCCAACTACGGGAATGGCATCGGGGATTAGGTCGATGGGGGAAACAACGTAAACGATCGCAGCCACTACTGCGACAATTGTTTCCTTGGGAATCTCCTTATACCTTCCGTTTGCGTAATCAGTAACCATGCTTCCCATGGTTTGAAGGTCTGCGGCGCAGTCTTCCAGGGCTTTTGTCGCATTCTGCATAACGCGCTGCAACTGTTCGACGAGCTCGGTCAGCTGCCCCGCATTTCCTATAAGCGCTTCAGCAAGCCCTTTCAAAGAATTAAACGATTGCTGCGCAGCTTCCTGGCTAATGCCCATATTTCAGCCCTTCTTCCTCGGTTGCTTTTGTTGTGTTCTTGTTGTTGTTCATCTGCGGTTTTGTCAGGTGACTTGCTGTAACAAGTCAGCCTATCTATTGTAGCTTTTACGATGCGCTTATGAACTCGGACGAGCGCAGAAAACAGCTGGGCGCCTGCATCAGGGCACAACGGGAACAGCAGGGGCTGTCCCAGCGCAAGCTTGCCCTAATGATCGGCTCAAACCAAACGCATATCTGGCAGATTGAAAACGGCACGGTAAACGTGGGACTCGACATGCTGTGCCGCTTGGCCGATGCGTTCGAGGTCAACGTCAGCGATTTGATTGATTTCTAGCAATAACCGAAGGAGGGGCGTATTCAAACGCCCCTCCTGTTTTGCGGTTCCAGCTCGCTTTTTCCAGTGGGTTAGCGAAGAGCTTGTGCAAGTATTTTGTGGGTTGCTGGGCCAAGCCACAGTTCAATGGCAAGCGGCATGCCAGGGGCATCAAGCGCCCAGCTCAACGCCTGCTTTGCTGCAATGTGGGATACGTCGTAGTGCTCGTGGATGCAGTCGATGGCATGCGCCAGTGCGTTTACTGCGTGTTCCCGTGCCGCTTTGGGGGAATGGGCTGCCTGGCCTTCGAGTTGCACTAGGCTGCGGGCAAGCCATCCGCATTCGATGGGGCGCTTGTATTCCACTCCCGTTTCTTCATGCGGGTCTGTGCATTTCACGGTCTGCCCGCCGGCGATGTTTGCTGGCAGGAGGAAAGCCGCGGTTAGTTGCATGTCCACCTCGCGTTCAACGAGTTGGGCAAGCGAATTCGTCCCTTTGTTGCTTGTTGCCAGGAACAAAGCTCGCGTTGCCAGCAATTGGCCCGCAATCTCCTCCTGTCTTTCTGCGAGCCTCGCTATGTACGTAGGCAGCGCCCCTGCTTTTGAGCCGCACTCCAATACGGGCTGGTCGTGCAGCTTTTCGGCGATTTCAGGAAGGCTCAATCCCGCCTGCTTCTCAAGCCGAACAACGAACAGCATTGCCAGGTCGCATGCGCTGTAGGTTCTTCTTCCCCAGGCGCTGTCCTGCGGCTCCAGGATTCCCACGCCGCCTTTCCCCTGGTAGCAGCATCGTTGGATGTCGCGTCGCGACAGGCCCGTAAGCCGTTCGACTTCTGATACTGTCCAGCCGCCTTGTGTATGAGCATTGAGCATCTGCCGCCCTCCTTGGTTCCAGAAAATCTGTTCAACGTTTGAACAGCAAGTGCGTTTCGGCAGCTCATTTTCATGGTTTTGCATATGAGGCCCTTCCTCTTGCGTTTTGGCCCAGAGGCCCTTTCGCTATAGGGCGTGCAAAACTTGCGAGGCTGGGTTTAAGGCTGCGTTGTGGCTAGGGTGAACCTGTTTCCTATGTTTCACCTCGGCAACAAGAACGCCAGGTGAACGGTTCTGCTGCCTGAAGGCTGGCAGCGCCTTTATAATGACGGTATTGCAACCAATCTTTTGGGGAAGGTGTTCCATATGGGCAAGTTCGCAACATTTCTTATCGGTGGCGCTGTTGGCGCTGTAGCAGGCCTGCTTCTTTCGCCCCGTTCCGGCGCGGAAAACCGTGCGCTTTTGAGCGAAGTCGCAAACGAGAAGTGCGGCACCGTTTCCTGCCCGCCTCAGCTGCAGGAAAAAGCTGGTCAGTTTGTGGAAGCAGCTGCATCCACCTCCACCAAAGTAATCAATACGGTGGTAGACAATGGCGCTGAAGCTCGCAGGGCTGTTTCCGAGCGTGCTCAGAAGTTCGCTCCTGCGCCGGTTCAGGCATTCGACGCCAACGGAGACGAGCTTCGTCAGAAGATCGATGCTGCTCGCGAGCGCATTGCAACCCAGGTTGCCAAGAACGCTGAAGCTGCGCGCGATGCTGCGGTAGACAAAGTTCCTGCCGTGCTCGATGCCGCTGCTGCGGCAAAGGAAACCGCAACGGGCGCCGCTCAGCATGCTGCTGAGGCTGTTCAGGGTGCTGCCGCAACTGCAGCCGATGCAGCCAAGGAAGCTGCGGGCACTGCTCAGCATGCAGCTGCCGCAGTGGCCGAAAAGGTTCGCCCTTCCGACAAGTAGTACACGGTTCGGTGACGCTTCATTTGCTGTAAGGATTTGCGATTACTGTAGAACAAGAACATGCGGTCTTTTGGGGCTGCGGGAACGGCGGTTTCTACCGCCGTTCTTTATACCTGCGGGATTTATGCGAAAGGAACGCTCGGTGAAGAAAAGCGAATATCTTATCAGCGAGCTTCGCGGTGTGCCGGTTTACGAGCCTGGGAAGAAGGGAAAGGCCCCCAAGCGTGTGGGCAAAGTGCATCATTTCGTATTTCATCCGAAGGCGCGCCGCGTGGTCGGATTTACAGTGAAGCGTCCCGATATAGCGCTTATGGCTCACAGGTCCGATCTCTTCGTGGCTCTTGATGGCTTCGAAATCGAAGACGGCCATATTCTTATCGACCCAAAAAGTTCTTCAGTTGGCAAGGCTGCCTGCAAACATCTGGGTGTTTCCTGGGATGAATGCATTATGTGGCAGGGCCTTCCCCTTATGACCGAAGCGGGCGACCGCTATGGGTTTGTGGGCGATGTACGTTTTGCCAGTGCCGATGGCGCCGTTCAGGTTGTTTCGGTTGATAGGGGCAAAACCGCCGATATCTTGCTGGGCTATACTGACATCCCCGCTTCTTTGGTGAAGGGTTTTAAGTTGGGGGTTGGCGATAGGCTCAACAACGAAGATGGCGAAGATTTCCTTCGCGGTGCCATCGGTGTTTCTC
>UQVJ01000006.1 GCA_900544455.1 uncultured Eggerthella sp.
CGTATCGTTGCCCGAACCGACGCGTCGCACGCTGGAGCGGGGCGCCCAACACAGTAACGATTTCGTATGTGCTCCGTTCAAGCACATCCTGGGTGACTACATCGAAGCGCTAGAACGCGGTGCTGACGTTCTTGTTCAATTTGCCGGACCCTGCCGCCTGGGATATTACGGCGAGTTGCAGGAATCCATCCTTCGTGACATGGGCTACGAGTTCGAGATGCTCAACTTCGCCACGGTAACAGGCAAGCCGATGCAGGAGTACCTAACCATCTGCAAAGAGAAGGTGAATCCGAACCTGTCTATCTCGCAAGGGGTTAAGCAGTTCCTAGCGCTTTTCAAAATGATCGAGTGCCTAGACTCCTACAACGATGCCTATCTCGCAAAGGCCGGCTTCGAAGTTGAGCCCAGGTCTTTCAAGCGCGCCCGTGATACTTTCTTTGCCGACATGCGCACCGTCACCAATCTGAGCCAGATAACTTCCGCCTACAAACAGGGCATGGGCATTCTTCGAGAATTGCCTACGCAAGAACCCGCCGACCCGATTCGCATCGGAATCGTAGGTGAATACTTCACCGCCGTTGATTCCCATTCGAATCTCAACATTGAAGAAAAGCTCATTGACATGGGTGTTTCGCTCGCACGCTACTTGAACATCACGCATCGCAATCTGCACTACAACGAGGAAAACCTGCGCCGTGGCGTGAGCGAATACGTAAGCTACGACATGGGACCTACTTCCACCATGACCATCGCCGCAGCAAAAAGCTACGCCGAAAAGGGATTTGACGGCATTGTCCACCTTAAATCTTCCGGATGCACACCCGAGATCGACGTGATGCCTGTCCTGCAGCGCATCAGCAGCGATTATCACATTCCCATTTTGTACCTGAGCTACGATTCGCAAACAAGCGATACCGGCCTCGACACTCGACTCGAGGCGTTCTATGACATGATCGCAATGAGAAAGGCCCGTTGATGAGCAACGCATTCCTTGGTATCGATACCGGTTCCATTTCCACTAAAGGCGTCATCATTTTGCCCGATGGCACGATTATCGCCCGCTCCTACCTTTGGACGGAAGGCAACCCCACCGATGCGGCACGTCGTGTGGTGGAAGACCTGAAGAGCCAGATAAACACTGAAGAAATCAACGTGGTCGCCGTTGGCGCTACAGGCAGCGCACGGCGATTGGTTGGCTCTATCTTGGATGCCACCGTAGTGAAAAACGAGATCACCGCCCACGCCGTTGGCACCACCCACCTACATCCCGACGTACGCACCATCCTCGAAATCGGCGGACAGGACTCGAAGATCATCTGCGTTGAAAACGGTATAGCCACCGACTATGCCATGAACACGCTGTGCGCCGCCGGCACTGGTTCGTTTCTGTCGAGCCAGGCACATCGCCTTGGTGTCGAAGTGGAAGAGTTCGGCCCCATTGCCCTAACCTCGAAAAAGCCCGCCAACATTGCCGCTCGCTGCACGGTGTTCGCCGAGAGCGATTTGGTGCACAAGCTGCAGGTTGGCTACCCTCGCGAAGACGTTATCGCTGGCTTGTGCAAAGCAGTTGCCACCAACTACCTGAACAACGTGGGCAAAGGCAAACGCATTCAGCCACCTATCGTATTCCAAGGAGGAGTGAGCAAGAACGTTGGCGTGGTTCACTTCTTCGAAGAAGCACTGAACCAACCTGTTCTGGTTGACCCTGATGGCCATCTGATGGGAGCTTACGGTGCCGCATTGCTGGCAGCTGATGCCCCTACCTCGAAGCGCAAGCCCTTCAATTTCGACATTTCCGATTTCGAGTTCACCACCCGCGAGGTCATCTGCCAGAAATGCGCTAACCATTGCGAGATCGTGTGCGTATACAAGGACGATACCCTCATCGATGCCTGGGGCAATCGCTGCGACAAAGGTGCAATCAAGGTGGGAAAATAGAGACGGACACCAGGTTTCCGCCTTCGGTTTTGGACCACTGCCAACAACGAGCGCTTAAGGACTGTCGGAATCTCCGGCAGTCCTTTTTAGCGGGAAAGGGACAAATACCAGGTTCCCACTTATGAAGAAACGATAATTGTTTCTAAAATATAATTATGTTTTAGTACTATCTATCGTATCAAACAAGCCTATGAGCGCCCCCGCATGGGGCGCTTTCTTATTCTCGAAAACAGAAAGGAGGATCATCAGCTATGGAAAACATCAACTTTTGCCGAACCTTATTCGAGGAAACCCGCTTCATCAACCTGCTTATCAAGTCGACACTTTCGGACATCGTTGCAAAGCACGGGCTAAACTCCTACCAAGCCCACCTGCTTGGCGAGATTGCCTCACAGGACGGCCAAACCATCAAGGAGCTCGCCTACCACCTGTGCGTAAAGCCCTCCAATTTCAAACCTATCGCACAGCCTATGGAAGATCGTGGGCTTATCGAGCGCCGTCAAGATGAAAACGACAAGCGCAGCTTCCGCATCTACCTCACGGATAAAGGCCGCGCCGAATCGGCTGCCATCGATGCAGAGTTTTCCGCCCTCTTTGGGGAAAACCCCGATGCGACAGAACTGCAGCAGCAGGTCATCGAAGGGTTTAAAGCCTTCCGTAAGCTCGCAAGCCTCAACGGCCAACTCAAAACCACCCCTATCGATCCCCGCACAAGAAAGGAAAACTAGATGGGTCTCACCCGCAATCAAGTAGTTATCGTTGCCATTTTGCTGGCAGGCGCCACGCTGGTTGTTTTGAACCAGACGCTCCTTTCGCCCGCATACCCCTCCATCATGGCAGACCTTCAAGTCGACGCCACCACCGTTCAGTGGCTCACCTCGGCCTATTCCCTGGTCGAAGCCATCGTCATCCCGCTATCTGCCTTCCTGATAGGCCGCTTCCCCACCCGAAAACTGTTCATTGCGGGCATTTCGGTATTTGCCCTCGGATCGCTTATGGCAGCTTTTTCGCCCTTCTTTGGCATCCTGCTCCTCGGCCGCATTTTCCAGGCAACAGCCACCGGCGTGGTTATGCCAATGGTATTCACCGTTATCCTTCTCGTTTTCCCGCGTGAAAAACGTGGCAGCGCCATGGGCATTGTGTCCCTGGTTATTGGCTTTGCTCCTGCTGTCGGCCCTTCCCTTTCCGGCTTGTTGGTCGAATCCGTCGGATGGCGCTCGCTCTTTATGCTGGTAACCGCACTAGCTGTGCTTATCGTTATCTCTGCCGTCGCCTTCCTCAAGAACTACGGCGAGTTCGAACCTACCTCATTCGACAAGCCGTCTGTTGCCCTGTGCTCACTGGGCCTTTTGGGACTACTGTATGGCTTGGCCACCATCACTTCGGCAACTAACGTAGCTATTCCAATCGCCCTTATCATTGTTGGTGCCGTTCTCTTGGCGTTCTTCGTACGTAGACAGCTGAAACTTGAAGTGCCACTGTTGAAAGTCGACGTGCTAAAGAGCCGCGCATACGCCATTGTCGTCGTCCTGGTTGCCCTGCTCCAAGCAGCTTTGGTTGGCACGGGCGTTTTGCTCCCCATCTATTTGCAAAACCTGCTCGGCGTATCTGCCCTGGAAACCGGCCTTATCATGCTCCCTGGCGCTGTATTGGGCGCCATCATGGGCTTCTTCGCCGGCCGCCTGTTCGACAAACTGGGTGTTCGCCGTATCGCGATCCCAGGCGCCTTGATTGCGGCCATCGGCGGCTGCGGCTTAGTTGGCTTCGGGCTCGATACACCCGTACCTTTCATCATCGTTATTTACACCTGCCTGGGCGTTGGCATGCAAGCGTTGGTCACCCCACTTAACACCTGGGGAATCAACACGCTGGACAACCGCGTTATCCAGCACGCAAATGCACTGCAGAACACACTGAACCAGGTCGGCGCTTCATTAGGTACCGCTATCTTGGTTTCCCTTTCCGCGACATCCACCTTCCTGTTCCCCGAGATGCCCGCACTCGAACAGGCTATGGCGGGCGACCGCATCGCATTTGCCTTCACGGCGCTTATCATGATCGCGATCTTTGTGGTTATCGTTGCCACCGTACGCGACACCAAGAAGGAGCCCTCCGCCGCAGAGCGCGCCAATGCCCTGCGCCTGCCCACCAAGGCAGACGACCACATCGCCGTGGACCTTGCCATGAACAAGCAGCCCTACTTCGTTCACAGCACCGATTCCATCCGTGAGGTTGCACAGATTCTGGCCACCAACAAAACCTCTGGTGTTCCCGTGGTGGACGAGCATATGAAGGTGGTCGGCTTTATCTCCGACGGCGACATCATGAAGTACATCGGACGCAGTGAAGGCGCCGTTCTGGACGCAACTCTTATGCTGTACCGCGCTACTGACAACGAAAACTTCATGCAGCGCGTTTCCGAGCTGCTCGACTTGAACGTGATGCGCATTGCCACCAAGGGTGCCATTTCCGTTGAAAGCGGATCGGAGCTTGACGAAGCATGCCGCCTGCTTGCCGAAAAGCGCATCAAGAAAGCGCCGGTAGTAAGCTCCGACGGAACGCTTATCGGCTCGCTTTCCCGTTCGGACGTTATTCGATCCACCATGGCAAACCTCGCTGCCATCGAAGCTCTTGCCAAAAGATCGAAACACGCAAGGGCGTAACAACCCGAACCCTCCTTTTCTCCCGCCCCGCATCAAACTTCGGCCTGATGCGGGGCGTTTTGCTTTTGGAGCCATGCTTCAAGGGCCCAAACGCGCGTAGTCAGCACGGGCAAGCGAATCGCCACATTGCCTATGCACGCAACGCCAACTTGCCGCACAAAGAAGACCCCCTTTATAATGTGACCGCATAATTTTGGTAACGGCTGGCTGCGCTTTTATTGCGCAGGTGCTCACATGCCGCAGGGGAATGAAGGTGGAAATCCTTCGCTATACCAGTAACCGTAACTTCGAGCGCTGCTCGATCAAGTCGGAATGCCTGCCAGCCCGCACCCTGGATAGAAGGAGCTCACGTGAGCAACACCACCTGCCGCCCTCGCGGCATAGCAAAGCGCGCCCTCGCGCTGCTTATGGCCATCGCCTTGGCCACCACCCTAACCCCCAGCTTTGCCCTAGCAGAAGAAGCCAACAATGCTGCAGCAACCACGGCAGAGCAAAGCTCCACGGCCGGCAGCGCGAGCAGCCCTTCCACGGCTGACGCTGCCGCAAACAGGGCAGGCACCACGCCGGATGCAAGTGAGAACCAGGCCCCAAGCTCCAGCAGCGCCACAGGGCATGCAACGGCCAGCAGCCCAAAGGCAAACGCTGGCGAATCAGCAGACCCCAGTAACGCAAATAAAGTACCGATCCAATCCGCGAACAGTGCCGAGCCTGCAAATCAGGCATCCAGCACCAAGGCAGATACCGTTTCAGCAACACTGAAGATCTCGGTTTACGGCACCACTCTGGTTTCGCACACCTTTGATATCGAAAAGGGCAAAACCGTTGAAGATATGCTGAAGCTGGCCGTCGAGCAGGGCTACATCAGCAGCTACTCTCACGGCGAGCCCTACCTTGGCTACACGGCGTACTACGTGAACAGCATCACCGTGAACGGCATCGCATACACCCAGCCCGCTAATTATTCGGAATACTGGTCAAGCACCATCAACGGCACCTGGGAAAGCAACGGCATCAACGGCAGCAAGATTGAATCCGACGGCTTTTCTTACGAGCTGAGCTACGTCTCAAACGATCCCAATACCAAATTCGAGGACTACCCAACCAGCCCTAACGCCCCCCATCCCGATAAGGCAACAGGCAGCGACACAACTTCGTACGTCAAGAATGAAGGCAACACCAGCACGGTAACTTCCGCCCCCACCTCTTCCAGCAATGCGGCGCTTTCCTGGAAGAAAACCTGCGGCAACGGCAATTACTCAGAAATTCTCACGCTGGGCGACTCCATCTACTTCGCCTCATCGCTCCTGAACGCCGATTGGACCGCACAGCCCGCCGTACTGCACCGCCTTAATGCCAAAACCGGCGAAGAAACGGCATCACTCCAATTGTTCAGCGCCATTGATTCCACCTGCCGTCCGGTATACACCGACGGCGTTATCGTCATCCCCCTTTCTAGTGGCCGGCTTCAGGGGGTTTCCGCAACCGAAATGAAAACACTTTGGGTGTCGGGAGCCATCGCATCGAAAGCTCAGAACATTTCCACCGTAACCGCCTCTGGCGGCATGGTGTTCACCGGCACCGCCAATTCGCTTGGCTCGAACTACAATGCCGCAACGGGCACGTTCTTCGGCATCAACGCCATCACCGGCGAACGAGTTTGGGCAAACGAAGAAACCAACACGGGCTTCTACTGGAGCGGCACCTGTAAGGTTGGCAACGTTTTGTTGTACGGCAACGACGCAGGCGTGCTTACCGCCGTTGACCCTGCAACGGGCAAAACCGTTTCCACGCTTAAGCTGTCCTCCGCAATTCGCTCCACGGTAATCTCGAACACCGCCGAAACAGAACCGTACGTAACCACCACCGATGGCACGCTGCACAAGATCGCAGTAGCCTCCGATGGCTCGCTTTCCGAATCGAATGCCACTTCCTTCGCCAGCAAAAGCACCAGCACAGCAACCCTTTTCCAGGGCAATCTGTTCGTTGGCGGCTGCGCAGCCGACTACACGGGAACGCTCAGCATCATCGATGCTGCAACCATGCAGGTTAAGCACTCGGTTTCCCTTCCCTTCGAAGTGAAGAGCGCGCCCTTGGTTGCCAAAGCGGCCGATGGCAACACGTATGCCTACTTCACCTGCAATGGCGCCGAAACCGATGAAAACAAAATCCCCACCAACGGTGGTGGTGCATGGGTGTACTGCCTGGAAACCAACACGGCAACCAAGCTCTTTGAGGCCACAGGCGACATGGCAAACTACTGCATGAAATCCATCACCATGGGAGCTGATGGCACCCTGTACTGGACCAACGATTCCGGCACGCTCTTTGCCTTGGCAAGCGCTGCCTCTTCCAGCAACGATGGCAACGGCAGCAATTCCGACAACAGCCAGCAGAACAACAAGGCCCCCAGCAACACTGAAAGCGGGCACGCTCCTGCCGCAACCCCCATTAGCGCTGGAAGCGGATCCGCTGCAGCCCAAGCGCCTCTGAGTGATGCTGAAACACTGGCTGAAAACGAAGCTTCCGGCGAAGATGAGAACGGCAGCGCTGTTACCAGCGCATCTTCCGCTCGTGGCACCTCTTCCGACAACAGCAACGATTCAAAGGGCGCTCCCTGGCTTCCCATTGCCGGCATTGTCGCGGGCTGCGCTGGCCTGATTGCGGTGGGCGCCTTCCTGCTCCATCGCCGTTCTTTGTAGGCGGGAGCCATGGCTGAAGATCCAAAAAAGCTCACCCGCGCCCACAAGATAGCGCTTGGCATAATCTCGGCTGCTTGCTGCTGCCTTATCGGCGTTTCAGCATTCGCGCTCGTTGCACCCGATGCACTGAGCCAGGACAACCAGGGCGAAACCACGCAACAGGCAGACTCCGCTTCAACCGACTACGGCAACGACGTTCCGCAAGAGGGCCAATCGGGCGAAGCTGCCAACCAAGACGGCAACACCCAGGACGAAAGCGACGGCGCGTCAGGCAACCAGGGCAAAAGCGCCGAAAAGGAAGACGGCAGCTCAAGCAGCTCCAGCAACAAGGCAAGCTCTTCCAGCAGCAGCTCAAGCAGCAAGCAGAACAGCAATGGCAATTCCCAGGGCACTACTGCAAACCCCACCGCTTCTAGCACCGTTACTGTTTCGGTATCCGTGTCCAGCAGCGCTGCCGATGGGCGCGTTTCAGGTAGCGCTCACCCCACCTTCAAGAAGGGAGCTACCGCCTACGATGCCCTGTGCGCAACCGGCCTTTCGGTAAGCACAAAAAGCAGCCAATACGGTATCTACGTGAGCTCCATCGGCGGCTTGGCGGAATTTGAATACGGCGGGAAAAGCGGCTGGATGTACTCCGTCAATGGAAGCGCGCCAAACGTTTCCTGCGGAAAGTACGTGCTCAAAGACGGCGACTCCGTTTCCTGGTACTACGTGAAGTAAATGAAACCCACCGCCTTCGACAGCCTGCACCCCACAATCGCACTGGGCTACTTCGCCGTAGCCTTGGCGCTTGTCATGGCCGCCCCGCACCCCCTGCTTCTGGCGCTCTCGCTTGCCGCCGCGCTGACGTGCGGGGCATGGCTGCGGGGCGCGGGCTCGGTAGCGAAATCACTGGGGTGGCAGTTGCCGTTGATGTTGATAATCGTTGCGGTGAACCCCCTGTTCAGCTCCACTGGAACCACCGAATTATTCCGCATAGGCACGCAAGCCGTATATGCCGAAGGCTACGCCAACGCGCTTACCATGGCGGCATTGCTGTTATGCGTGATGCAATGGTTTTCCAACGCGAACGCCGTGCTGGGCTCCGACAAGGTAATGGGAGCCCTAGGCGGCATACTGCCCACCATTTCGCTGATGGCTTCCATGATCATGCGGCTTATACCCCGCTTCGTGAAGCGCGGCCGCACCATCAATTCCGCCCTGGCCGCCTGCACCGCTGCACGCGCTAGCCACAGCGCCGCCGCAACAAGCACTGCTGCACAAGCGGGCAACAACACCGCAGCACACGCATCGAACCCTAACGAAACAATCAGCGTCCCATGCGCCGAGGGCATCCGCCTCACAAAACGCCTAAGCCGCGTCCGCTTCGCCGACCAGCTGCGCATTTCCACCACCCTGATGGGTTGGAGCATGGAAGATTCCTTGGAATCGGCCGACTCCATGCGCTGCCGCGGTTGGGGCGCTGTGCGCAAACGCACCACCTTCCGCCGAAGCCGCTTCCGCCTGCGCGACGCAGTGGCGGCAACGGTTTTGGCAGCCTTAGCCGTAGCCGCCGCCTTCGCCGCCTATTCCCTGGCAAATGGCTTTGGCTTCTTTCCTGCCCTGCACGGCACGCTGGCCAGCCCCGTTGCCGTGCTGTATGTTCCCGTGCTGGCATTCCCCTTGTTCCTTGAGCTGACTGGAAAGGTTCGCCGATGAACGCTGCCCTGAAATTCGAAGAATTCCAATTCTCGTACCTCGAAGCAAGCAGCCAGCACGAAAACGCGCCTGCCCTTTTGGGGCCCTTGAACGCAGAAATAGAAGAAGGCTCGTTCACGCTGATAACCGGCGCTACTGGCTGCGGCAAAACCACGCTGCTGCGTAGCTGCAAGCCCGAGCTTGCGCCTCGCGGCAACCGCCAAGGCTGCATCACATTGTTCGGAACCGATGCCGCAACGCTAAGTGCCGAAGAATCAGCCCGCGCCGCGGGCTTCGTAACGCAGAATCCCGAAAACCAGGTGGTGTGCTCGGAACCCTGGCACGAACTGGCCTTCGGGCTGGAAAACCTGGGTACCCCGCAACAAGCCATGCGCCGCCGCGTAGCCGAATTGGCCCATTTCTTCGGCATGAACAGCTGGCTCCATCAGAATGTGAACAGCCTTTCCGGCGGCCAAACCCAGCTGCTGGCTTTGGCCAGCGTAATGGCCTGCGCCCCGCGCATCCTGCTGCTAGATGAACCTACCAGCCAGCTCGACCCAGTAGCCGCCCATTCGCTGGCGCATGCGCTGTTCCGCATGAACCGCGAGCTGGGCATAACCATCGTAGCCACCACGCATGCGCCTGAACTTCTGGCCCCCTACGCAACCCAGCGCTTCGAGCTGGCAAACGGTACGCTAACCGAATGCCCCCTGCCCAAACCGAAGCCGTTCGTTCCCGCCGGAAACCCACGAACCGCCAACGCGGGCACCAGCACAATCGCCCTGCACATCGACGACATTGCCTTCCGCTACCAGCGCAAAAACCCCTTCGTGCTGAAGGGCTGCGACCTTGCGGTGAAGAAGGGCACGCTGCACGCCGTGGTGGGCGGCAACGGGTGCGGCAAATCCACCCTGCTGGCATTGACGGCGGGAACCCTGCACCCCCAGCGCGGGCGCGTAAAAAGCTCTTGCCGCGACAGCCAAGGCTTCATTCCGCAAGACCCGAAAGCGCTATTCGTATGCGATTCCGTTGCCGAAGAGCTACAGGATTGGCAACGCCCCTGCGGCTATTCCGACGAAGACATACTCGCAATGTTGAAGCGCCTGGGGCTAAACGGTCTGGAAAACACCCACCCCTACGACCTTTCGGGCGGGCAGCAGCAACTGCTGGCCTTCGCGAAGGTGTTGCTTACGCGCCCCCGCCTGCTTCTGTTGGACGAAGCCACCAAGGGGCTGGACCCGAAAACCAAGCTCACGGTAGCGAAGCTATGCCGCAGCCTAGTCGCCGAAGGCACCACCATCGTGCTTGCCACGCACGATTTGCCCTTCGCAGCCTGCGTGGCCGATGAAATAAGCATGCTGTTCGATGGCGAATGCGCCTGCACCGAAGCACCCGCGCAGTTCTTCCGCGAAAACCTGTTCTACCGCGCCACCGCCAACGCCTTCACCGAAACCTGGGAGCAACAGCGATGAGCACCCTGAGCCGCATCGCGCGCACCATCGTTGAAGCCGTAGCCCTTGCGGCACCGGTTTTAGCACTTCTGGCCTGCGCTTACCTGCAAATCGAGCAATCGGCGCTGCTTACGTTGTTAGTTGGTTGCGCAGCGCTGGCCGTGTTCTTCTGCGGCTTCGAAGCAGGTCGCCCGGCGTTGCGCCAGGTTATGCCCACCGCAACATTGGCGGCTTTGGCGGCAGCTGGTCGCATCCTGTTCGCCCCCATTCCCGATTTCAAACCGGTAAGCGCCATCTGCATCATCGCCGGCGTAGTATTCGGTAAGCACAGCGGCTTCATGGTAGGGGCGCTGGCAGCGCTGTGCTCGAACTTCTTCTTCGGGCAAGGCCCCTGGACGCCCTGGCAAATGTACGCCTGGGGCCTGGTGGGCTACATTGCCGGTGCGTTGGCGAAAAGCGGCGTGTTCGAGTTGGACGAAGGTCAAGGCAAGCCCCGCTTCGGCCTGGGCACCGTGGTGCTGCTATGCTACGGCTTCCTTTCAGGCCTGGGATACGGCTTCATCCTGAACAGCTGGTACATTGTGGCATTCCTGGTACCCATCACCTGGCAAGGCGCCCTGGCCGCCTACCTGGCCGGCCTGCCGCTAGATCTGACCCACAGCATAGCCACCGTGATATTCCTTTCCGCCCTCTACCTGCCCTGGAAACGGAAACTGGAACGCATCAAACGCAAATACGCCCTGCGGTAAAAGTAATATTTGGTGTTAGCCCGATGCACAGGGTTCCTAATTTATTTAGCTTAATCTGACTTGTTTTTCAGATTTGAAGTTATGAAGTCACAAAGCTTGTCGGCATTTTCGTTTCTTGAATCCGAATAAATTGCCGAAACCGGAAAGCGAACCCCTTCTTGCGAAACAAATGGGAGGCTGACAACGTCAGGTATCAAAATCTCCCAAGCAGATCCGCTGATGGCAAGAAGAGCGGCATCTTCATTGTCCAAAAAGAAATTCCCGATGCTCTCTCGACTGTTGTCGAGTATCTCAAAATGAAGATTCACCCCATAATCAGAAGCTAAATCTTTCAAATAAGGGCAGACTTCTTCCGCATGAAACGGCAAAGCAAGTTTGACCGTCCTCAGATCATGCACCGAAAGTGCATCCCGAAATGCCAACGGGTTATTCGACTTCACTAGAAGATTGGGCGATACAGAATAGAGAAACTTTCGCTTAAAACCCTCGAGCATCGGAGCATCAAGCAGAACAGCAAAGTCAATATAGCCCAACCTCAAACCAGACAAGCATCTCTCGTTGGGCAATTCGATTAGGCTTTCCACCCAACCACTCTTTCCTAGCAGATTCTTCACAAGTGGCGGAATTAAGGAGTCCCCTTCGCCCCAAGACGCAATAGCGCACTTCATTTTCCCCTCATCGGAAATACGTAACCTATGCGAGGAAGCGATTGAGCCTATTCTGTCTGCATGATGGATAACCGCTTCTGCCTCTTCGGCAATTAGCAACCCCACATCTGTCGGCAATATAGTTTTCCCTGATGACAAAATCAGCTTCAAACCCAGTTCCGACTCCAAAGTCCTTATAGCCTTTGAAACAGCCTGGGGAGTTACGAACTGCCCTTTTGCGGCACGAGAATAACTCCCTAGATGAATCGCAGAAACAAGATATTCAAGCTGGCTGATATTCATTGCCCCTCCAAAAAAGAAAGGGTCGCCAGCCGTCAATAGCGACCCCCAACCCGTAATGTAATTCTGACTTCCGGACCAGGACATAGATTCTATCCCAGCTTAATGGGTGATTCGTTTTCGACGGCGTAATCATCGTCAAACAGTTGGTCTCTCCTGTTTGTGTAAAACCTGTTTACACACAATACAATTTGTTGCTACTCGCCCTGGACCAACTCCCATTGATATTCAGCACCCGAATCCATCGTTGCCACAATCATCAACCCATCCATTTTAGAGGCGACTTTTTCTGCAAGTTGACGCCACTGGGGTCCGTTGTCATTCACCAATTGGGAACAGGCAGATTCGCCCAAATCGACAAGACAACCAATTCTCAAAGAGGAAGAACCCGCATCACAACGATTGGGCATCGAACCCGACTCAAGAATTTCATCCTGATCAGCCGCGGAGAAAACACCGCATTCGTCCTCCCCCGAAACCGAAAGAGCAACAAGGGAGCCGCGAGATTCCCCAAGAATAAAAGAGACATCAAGATCATATGAAGCAAGACAACGCCAATTTTCCTCGGCCCCGCCAAGCAGCACAGAAGGTTCACCCAAGCTAAGCAACGTTTTATGATCTTGGTCAACAAGAAAAACGTTCCGCCCCGATGGGGTATTCCCTGAAGCGTCATCCGCCGATTGGCTTGAGTTTGCGCAGCCTAGCAATCCGAGGGCAAACACCAACGACATGACAACATTGAGGAAACGCATAGCTACACCTCTTCTGTAAGGGAACCCCTCCTTTGCGAACTGAATCGGAGCATTTGCTCAAACTTTCGCAATTCAGCAGAATTCCCAAATCGACCGATAATGAATCAGCCTATTCAGCCAGGCCATTCAGCATTAAGGAAAAAAGGTTTAGGGCATTAACGATTAGTTGCAGCTGACGACGAGCCCATAGGGACTTCCAGCCGCAGTGCAAAAAACGCGGCTTCGGGGTGGCGTGAGGGTAGTCGAGAACACTCGGCGTTTCAAACTATGTTTATTTACGACGGAACGAAGCGCATAGCGAGCGAATGCGAGCGGTAGCGGAGTGGGTGGCTCGAATACCCTCACGCCACCCCGAAGCAGGACAGGCGGAATGAGCCAAAGCGCACCGAATAGAGCGTGGCATGCCGCAAGCAGTTCCTCCCCACCCGAAGTAGCCATAGAAATTCCCTATGACGCATGCAATAAAATCGGTATAGCAAATCGCCAGAAAGCAGCTTCCCAAGAGCGACGCGGCTTTTATAATCAGGCCCATGAAGAAAATCATCAACACATTCAAACGCGCGAAGGCCAACAACCAGCGCCCTCCGCTATCGTTCGAAATCTTCCCTCCCAAGGGCGTTCTGACCAACGATGCAGCGCGCGAAACAGCAAGCAAACTGGTTGATTTGCACCCCGATTTCGTTTCCGTAACCTATTCCGCCGGCGGCAGCAAGAACTCCAATGCCACCAGCGAAATTGCGGCAATCCTGCAAGACGAGCTGGACATGACGGCCATGGCTCACCTTACCTGCTCCAGCGCAAGCGAGGAAAAGATCACCGCCGCCCTGGACGACCTGCAGGAAAAAGGCATCGAAAACGTGCTAGCCCTGCGCGGCGACCTTATCGAAGGCCAAACCCCCAGCACACGCTTCCGCCATGCTACCGACCTTATCCCGCTTTTGAAGGAGCGCGGCTTCTGTGTGGGCGCCGCCGCCTACCCCGAAGCGCACCCCACTATGATGGACCTAGACGAAGATCTGAAGTACCTGAAGGCCAAGCAGGATGCCGGTGCCGACTTCTTCGTAACCCAGTTGTTCTTCGATAACGAATGCTTCTACCGCTTCTGGGACAAAGCCCAAGCAGCAGGTGTTACCGCGCCCATCACCTGCGGCATCATGCCCGTTATGAGCAAGGAGCAAGTGCAGCGCATGGTGTTCATGTGCGGCGTTTCGCTTCCCGGCAGAATCGTGAAGATTCTGAACCGCTACGCTAACGACCTGGAATCGCTGCGCAAGGCAAGCATCGAGTACGCCGCCGAGCAGCTGATCGACTTGGCAGACCACGGCGTAGACGGCTTGCACCTGTACACCATGAACAAGCCGGAAATTGCCCAGCAATGCCTGGCGCTTCTGAGGGATTCATGGCGCCAGTAACGGACAACCCCGAAAGCATGCAACCTACCCGAGGCGCGGACACCACCGCGCCTCGTTTTGCATTGCGCACCATGAGGGCCAAGGCGCGCGCCCACGTGAAGCTAAGCAGACCAGAAGCCCTGCGCTACCTGGGATATTCCGGCCAAACCATCAATGAAGAGCTAACCCGCCGCCTTGATAAATGGGCTCTTGCCTGCGAAAACGAGCTTTCCCCCACCTACACGTGGCGCGCGTTCGCCATAGACGAGGAACGTACGAGCTGGGAAGGCGAACCCGCAGTTGCGCTTCAGGGCTGCAACCTACTGCTTGAGGGCAACAGCATTGCCACCCACCTGCGCGGGGCGCACTTCGCCGCCTGCTTCGCCGCAACGCTGGGCTTGGCAAGCGAGCGTGCGCTGCATTCGCTGGGAGCCACCAACCCGCTTGATGCCATCCTATACGATGCCTGCTGCAATGCGCTTATCGAAGCAGTTGCGCAAGCCGCACAGGAAGACATTGCTGCCGAGGCCGAGAAGGCGGGCTTGTTCGCTCGCATGCGCTTCAGCCCTGGCTACGGCGACCTGCCCCTAGCCATGCAGCCGCATTTCATCGAAACACTAGATGCGCAGAAGTTGCTGGGCCTTTCCGTGAACAGCAGTCTGCTTCTGGTGCCGGCGAAGAGCGTCACCGCCGTTGTAGGACTGTTCAGCACCGTTCCGCAAACGCCTGCGCGCACCCCTTGCCAAGACTGCATTGCACGCGAATACTGCTCTTATCTAGAGAAGGGAATCACCTGCTATGGCAACCACCACTGAAAGCTTCGACGCCCTTGAGGGGCTGCAGATAAAAGACGCCCGCCTTGAAGCCGTGCTGCGCGGTGAAGAGTTCCTGATCCACGATGGAGGCATGGGAACCATGCTGCAAGCCGCAGGCCTTGCCGGCACCGGCGTGGTGCCCGACCTGCTGAACTTCAGCAACCCCGAAGAGGTTACGGCCATACACGCCGCCTATGTTGCCGCCGGCGCGCAGGCCATTACCACCAACACCTTCGGCGCAAACCGCCACAAGCTGGATGGCCGCGCCACCGTGGCTGATGTATTCAAGGCCGCAGCCGAAAACGCCCGCGCCGCAGGAGCCCCCTACGTGGTTGCCGACCTGGGCCCCATCGGCGAATTGATGGAACCCATGGGCACGCTTTCCTTCGAAGAAGCCTACGAGCTGTTTGCCGAGCAGGTAGATGCTGCTGTTGCCGCTGAATGCGACATCATCTTACTGGAAACGCTTTCCGACTTATCGGAAGCCCGTGCTGCACTCTTGGCCGCAAAAGAGCACTCCAACCTGCCCGTTTTCGTGACCATGACCTTCGAGGAAGACGGCCGCACCTTCCTGGGCACGCCGCCCGAGGTTGCCGCCGCAACGCTTTCGGCCATGGGCGCCAACGCCGTGGGCATGAACTGCTCGCTGGGACCCGCTGAAGCGCTCAGTTTCGCAAAGACACTCTGCGCCACCAGCCGTGTACCCGTCTTGATCCAGCCCAATGCTGGCCTGCCCCGCATGGAAGGCGACGAGACCATCTACGACATAACGCCCGAGGAATTCGCCGACGCCATGAACGCCATCATGGACGAAGGCGTAACGCTTGTGGGCGGTTGCTGCGGCACCACGCCCGACATGATTTCCCTGGTTGCAGCCAATGCCAAGAAGCGCGGCAACCCCACCCCGCGCACCCTTGCCCGCGACTGCATCATCACCAGCGGCCAGCAGGCCGTTATCCTGCATGAAGGCACCCATGAAGTGGGCATCATCGGCGAACGCATCAACCCCACCGGCAAGCCCAAGCTAAAAGCAGCCCTACGCGAAAACAACTTGGATTACTTGGTGGGCGAAGCGGTAAGCCAGCGCGATTTGGGAGCCGACTTGCTTGACGTGAACGTGGGCCTGCCCGAAATCGATGAGCCCGCCATGCTCGCTTCTGCCGTGCAAAAGTTGCAATCGTGCGTAACGTTGCCGCTGGTATTAGACTCCTCCGACACCGAAGCCATCGAGCGCGCCTGCCGCCACTATTGCGGAAAACCGCTGATCAATTCTGTAAACGGAAAACAGGAGAACATGGATGCCGTGCTGCCCATAGCCGCGAAGTACGGCTGCTGCGTTATCGGCCTGTGCCTTGACGAGGGAGGCATTCCGCCTACGGCACAGGAACGTTTTGCCATTGCCCAGAACATCGTGAACGAGGCAGCAACCTACGGCATCCCCGCGCACGACATAGTGATCGACTGCCTCACCATGGCCGTTGCCACCAACCAAAACGAGGCTTCCGCCATCTTAGATGCCATCAAGCTGTGCAAAGAGCACCTGGGGGTTCGCACAGCCTTAGGCGTTTCCAACATCAGCTTCGGCCTTCCGCAACGCAACCTGATGAGCTCGAACTTCCTTTCCGCTGCGTTCGGAGCCGGCCTCGATCTGCCCATCATCAACCCCAACGCCGCACGCTACCGCGACGTGGTGCGTTGCTATCGCGTTATCAACGGTCAAGACGCCGGTTCGGTTGGATACATCGAATACTGCAACGAAACGCCCGACCCCTACGATGCGAAACCTTCGCTCGACGTTGATCAGGAAATGCTCGCCCAGGGGCTGTCGCTCATCGCTCAAGCTACCGGCGCCGAACCAGCAAGCGGCAATGCTCTATTGGCTTCTCTTAGCGACGACGCAGCGGCAAAAACCGCAGAACCCGAACCCGCAAGCGTGTTGCCCATTCCCGAATCGCTGGCCGATGCAAAAGCCCAAGCAGCCGCTATTCAAGACTTGATCATCGCAGGGCGCAAAGACCCCATGAAAAAGGCCACCGAAGAATTGCTGGCAAACCATGATGCGCTTGCCCTAATCGATGGCCTGTTCATCCCCACGCTCGACGAAGTGGGCGTGCGTTTCGACAAGGGAACATTCTTCCTTCCGCAGCTGATGGCTTCCGCCGAAGCGGTGAAGGTGGGCTTTGACGTCGTAAAAGCCCACTTGCAAGCCAACGGCAGCGCCGAGCAGACAGAAGACAAGCCCATCATCCTTGCCACCGTTAAGGGCGACATCCACGACATCGGCAAGAACATCGTGAAAATGCTGCTGGAAAACTATGGCTACCGTGTTGTTGACCTGGGCCGCGATGTTGACCCGCAAACCATCGTCGATGCCGCGAAAGATCAGAACATCCGCCTAATCGGACTCTCGGCATTGATGACCACAACGGTTAAGTCCATGGAAAAGACCATCGAGCTTTTGCGCGAACAAGTACCCGATGCCAAAACGTTCGTGGGCGGTGCCGTGCTAACACCCGAGTATGCTGACACCATGGGAGCAACTTGGTATGCAAAAGACGCAGCCGAAAGCGCCCGCATAGCCGAACGGTTCTTCAACGAACAATAAGCAAACGCACACGGCCCGATAACGCACTGCCGCTATCGGGCCTCTTTTTCCCTGTTGGCGCCCCGTCTCCGAAGGGCTTCGTCGGAAATAAACGATCCCTAAGCGACTATCGTCGATGACGAGTTGATTCGCGCAAGCCGCCCCCCCATCATCCGAGCAGGCAGCCCGCCGCAACTAAGCAATCAGCCCGCGGCAACCAAGCAAGCAGCCCGCCCCAACCAAGCAAACCTTAAAGCAAAGGCTCTCGTATTGTGATGTCGTTTTCCTGCAAGCGCGCTGCATCCGCTACACTTCTTACGTGCACACACTAAAAGGAGCCCCTTCCATGAACATGCCCCACTGCCCCGCGCAAAAGCAATGCGGAGCCTGCCAGCTGCTTTCTCTCCCTTACGAAAAACAGCTGGAACGCAAGCAAAACGAGATGATCGAACTCTTCGAACCTTTCGCGGGCGAGGGCACCGTATTCAACCCCATCGCAGGGATGGACCAGCCCTATTACTACCGCAACAAGGTCACTTCGCCCTATGTTCCCGGGCACAAGATCAAAAGCGGAAAGAAACCTCAGGGCAAAAAGGGCAAAACCGGTTCGAAGGGCGCATCGCAGCACGAAATCCTTTGCGGCATGTACGCAGCAGGCACGCATCGCGTCATCAACACCGATGCGTGCCTGCTAGAAAACAAGGATGCCAAGCAGGCGGTTCTGGCCATTCGGTCGCTTATGCAGCGCTACCATATGGAACCCTACAACGAAGACGCCAACACGGGCTTTATCCGTCATGCCGTTATCCGCGTAGGGCATACCACCGGCGAATTGTTGGTTACCGTCGTTACCAACGGCAAGGAATTTCCCGCTTCACGCAATTTCTGCCGCGAGCTGAAGAAGCGCTGCCCCGCCATCACAACCGTAGTGCAGAACGTGAATACCCGTCAAACCAATGTGATCTTGGGCAACGAGGGAGAAAAGACACTCTATGGCCCAGGGTTCATCATCGACGAGCTTTGCGGGCTCACCTTCCGTATTTCTTCCCATTCGTTTTACCAGGTGAACGCTACGCAAACTGAAGTGCTTTACCGAAAGGCCATCGAAATGGCCCATTTCACCGGCACTGAAACAGCCATGGATGCCTACTGCGGAACTGGGACCATAGGCCTAGTTGCAGCAAAGGGGCTGCCCAATGCCGAAACGGCCCATGCTGCACGCGTGATCGGTGTAGACAACGTGGCGTCCGCCATCAAGGACGCGCGCGAAAATGCTCGCCACAACGGTATCGAAAATGCCGAGTTCACCGCTGAAGACGCCGGGCATTTCATGGACAAGCTGGCAAAAGAAGGCGAATCGCTCGATGTGCTGCTGATGGATCCGCCACGTGCAGGATCAAACGAGCAGTTTCTTCGCTCTGCCTGCAGCTTGGCGTCAAAGCGCATCGTATACATATCCTGCAACCCCAACACGCAAGCACGCGATGTCGAGTATTTGATTGAACACGGCTACCGACTTACCGAGGTTCAACCCGTCGACATGTTCCCCCACACCAACCACGTGGAAAACATCTGCGCACTTGAACTGCGGTAGCCAATCAACGCTCTTATTTATGCGCCCTGCATTTTGAGCCGCACTTCCCGCGCCCGAACCGCGAAAGGTTACCGGGTTTGAGAGGTGCGGCTCATTTTTGCTGGGGCAGATTCGCCATCCGAAACGCCCCTTCGTAGGCGCTTTCATCGTCGAGAACGCTCCTTCGTGTGCTCACCCATCGTCGGAAATGCCCCTTCGTGAGTCCACTCATCATCGGAAATGTTCTTCATGGGCGCAGCCATCGGCGGAAATGCCCCCTCGTGGACGCTTCCATTGTCGGAAACGTCCCTTCGCGCTTGCCCGTATCCGAAGTAAAACTTGAATTTCTCTAAATGCTACTTGACTACTCTCATATATTCCCGTAAATTGAAATTGTTCTAATTCGAGGGTTGAGGAGGAGCGGAAATGAACAAGAACGCGCAAATCATTCTTGATACCATCAACGCCTCCACCGATCACCCAACAGCAGAACAGGTGTATTTGAGCCTCAAGGAACAAGGCACGAAGGTTTCCATGGCAACGGTGTACAACAACCTTGCCAGCCTCTACGCCAAAGGCCTTATTCGCAAAGTGGCCGTTCCCGGCTTTCCCGATCGTTACGACAACGTCACCCAGCACGACCATTTAGTGTGCCAGAATTGTGGCAGGCTCGTTGATGTCTCGCTAGAGGATTTCACCGAGTCAATTCAGCGAGATTCTGGCGCCCAGATCATTTCATATGATTTGAACATCACCTATCTCTGCCCTGAATGCACAGAAGCACGCGTTGGCAAAGACGCCCTTCATAACTAGCAATCATCTCGCGAAAGGAGCCCAAAATGAGCGAGAACAAGTATGCAGGTACCCAGACCGAAAAAAACCTTCAGGCAGCATTTGCCGGTGAGTCCCAGGCTCGCAACAAGTACACCTATTTTGCTTCCGTAGCAAAGAAGGAAGGTATGGAGCAGATTTCCGCCCTGTTCCTGAAAACCGCCGATAACGAGAAGGAACACGCAAAGATGTGGTTCAAGGAGCTCGGCGGCATCGGCGACACCGCAGCAAACCTTGCTGCTGCAGCTGACGGCGAGAACTACGAGTGGACCGACATGTATGACGACTTCGCCAAGACCGCAGAAGAAGAAGGCTTCAAGGCTCTGGCAGCCAAGTTCCGCATGGTTGCCGAAATTGAGAAGCATCACGAAGAGCGCTATCGTGCCCTTCTGAAGAACGTCGAAACCGCTCAGGTGTTCGAGAAGAGCGAAGTTAAGGTTTGGGAGTGCCGTAACTGCGGTCACATCGTTGTTGGCACCAAGGCTCCTGAAGTATGCCCCGTATGCGCTCACCCCAAGAGCTACTTCGAGATTCACGCAGAGAACTACTAAGCCGTAGCCCTCGCTCAAGCTCGCCGCTTGAGCGTTCGGAACCTATCGCTTTAATGGAAAGAGGTCGCACATGCGGCCTCTTTTTTCGTCCCCTGCGCAACCGCCCCCGCAGCAACCGCCATTCCCTACGGCAACCGCCCTCGCTGCGCGCCACCGCCCGCACACTGCCGTCCCCGCAGCAACCGCCGCTCCCCGCAGCAATCATTCCCTACTGCAACCGCCTCCCCTGAAGCGACCACCTTATTTGAGCCAGAGACGAGTCGCCGATGAACCATGGCGGCGAATGTTCGCCGCCCGCACCGCGCGCCACCGCCCGCACGCCGCCCTCCGCCGCGCCGTCACCCGCACACTGCCGTCTACCGCTCCGCGCGCCGCCGCGCCAGCCACACCCGCCGCACCGCCCCGTAAAGCTCGCATCCATCCCTCATGCTGCGACTGCTTTACGGCGGCGCCTGGCAAGAATCGCGCCGTATGCATTCTCTTTTCGACGAATGCACGCAATAAGCCCTCTTCCTGGCAATGTTTGCCCGAAATGTATGCTTTTCGAGATCGGAATGGCAAGATCCTCGCCCTATGCGTCCATTTCCAGGTGCAATCGGGTGGTTTTGGATACATGGCGTAAGGATCTTGCCGGGAAGGTCCCCTTTTCGCGTCGAGAGACCCGAAATCATGCATGGCACGAAGATGCTGCCAGGGCTTTTGGCCTTCAAAGCGGGCAAAAAAATAGGATCCCCAAACGGGGATCCTATCAATGAGTTCTTCGGTTCTGCTCAACGCCTGCCCGACGCCCTGCAACCTTTGCACCAGGCAGAGGAACTTGCGGTTTCCTGCCTGGAAGAATTACACCAAGCGAACGAACTTGCGCTTTCCCATCTGGGGGGGTTACGCAAGTGGGTGCACCGAAGGTGCGGGTTGTCGATGCGCTTTCCCGTCTGGAGGAATTGCACCAGGCGAACAAGCTTGCGCTTCCCGTCCGGAAGAATTAAACCAAGCGAACGAACTTGCGCTTTCCTACCTGGATCACAGCACCCGACAGAGTTTCAGGGGCTACATTGTAGGACTTAGCGGCAACAGCTTCGCCGTTGATCTTCACACCGCCCTGGTCGATCATGCGACGGGCATCACCGGTCGATTTGGTAAGTCCGGAATCGGCAATGAGCTTCGCCAGATACACCATGCCCTCTTCGTTAGGAGTAAGGTCGGCAGCAAACTCAGGGATATCTTCTGGAACCTCATGCTGCTTGAACTGACGATCGAAAGCAGCCTCGGCTTCCTTTGCGGCTTCCTCGTCATAGTAAGCCGCAACAATGTTCTGAGCCAAATCGCGCTTGCAGCGATTCGGATGAATCTCTTCGGCTGCCAAGCCCTTTTCGATGGCATCGATCTGGTCTACCGGCACGGTAGAAGCAAGACGGTAGTACTTCACCATCAATTCATCGGGAATAGACATTACCTTGCCGAACATATCATTAGGAGCATCGGTAAGGCCGATATAGTTGCCGTAGCTCTTGGACATCTTCTTAACGCCATCGGTGCCCTCCAACAAAGGAAGCGTCAGGCACACCTGGGGCTCCATGCCCATCTTTTCCATAAGCTCACGGCCAGCAAGCAAGTTGAACAGCTGGTCGGTGCCGCCCAGCTCAACATCTGCCTTGATAACCACAGAGTCATATGCCTGCATGATGGGATACAGGAACTCGTGGAGGCTGATTGGCAGCTCGGACGTGTAGCGGTTATGGAAGTCGTCGCGCTCGAGGATGCGTGCAACAGTAAAGTTGGAAGCGATCTTCAGAAGGTCTTCCATGCCCAAAGAAAGAATCCATTCGGAATTGTAGCGAAGGGTGGTCTTTTCGGGATCAAGTACCTTAAAGGCCTGGTCAACGTAAGTCTGGGCATTTTCCTTAATCTGTTCGCGCGTAAGCTGAGGACGCGTGGAGTTGCGGCCGGAAGGGTCACCGATAAGGGCGGTTCCGTCACCGATGATAAGGGTAACCTGATGGCCCAGGTCCTGGAACTGACGCAGCTTGCGCAGTGGGACGGCATGGCCCAGATGGATATCGGGAGCCGTAGGGTCTACACCCAACTTGATGTTCAGCGGCTTACCGCGCTTAAGCTTGTCCATAAGGGCCTTCTCAGGCACGATCTGAGCGGCACCGGACTGAATGATATGAAACTGCTCTTCAGGTGAAATCATGATTCCTCTTTCTAGCGTATGGCGAAGATTCTAGCACAGGGAAGGCGGCTGCGTTTTTCCGCAGACGCCCTACACCTGCGTAGGGGCAAGGGCCTCACGTATGCTTTCTGCGCGCATTCTGCGCATTAACGCACCCTTGCGTTTTTCATCTTGCCCAAGCACCTACGAAACACCACGGAACAAATGACCCGACGTTGCGCCTTCGGCCTTGGCAACCTTGTTGCCATCCTTCTGGGCAATATCGCGAGCGCGAACAGCGCGGGCAACCTTTTCGGTGGCTTCCTTCACGTTCATAAGCGTTGTATCGACCAATACTGTCGAAACGCCCGCCCCAATGATCTCGGGCATCAAGTGGACAACGTCCATCTGCACTGCGTTGTACAAATGGCTGCGACCGGTGCAGTCGGTGATCACCGGCATCTCATAACCCTTGCGGTCTTTCAGGTAATGGGGGCTCTTGCGGCGAGCGCACTCAGCGCACTTCTGATTGCAGGGGCCCTGACTCATAAGCAAGCAGTGCTCGGTAACCATGAGTTCGGTCTGCCCCATGATGGTAAGACCCAAAGGCATAGGGGCCATATCGCCCAGCTCCTCGATCTGCACCAGAGAAAGTTCAGGAGAGAGCCATACGCGCTGCGCGCCAAGATCAGCCATGGCCTGCAGATCGAGCTTATTGGTAACGGGAATATGAGGGCCAACTTCAGGAGCGGCGCCCATTTCGGTTGCATGCAGAAGCTGACCAAGGTTTTCAACCATAACCGGCTTATCGGCTTTTACACGTTTCCAGATATCGAAGCCGTTGCGCTTCTCTTCATCGAACATCTGCGAAACGGTAGGCAGCACCGGAATGCACTGCTTGGGATACCCGGCTTGTTCGGCGGTTTCGGAAAGCTGGCCTGCAATAACCGCTTCCCCACGCCGGTAATTTGCTGCGGGCACGTAAATCAGGTCGGCGCCAGCGCGCTTTGCGGCGCGGGCACATGCGGGATTCGTTGCCAAAACCGCAACCTTGCACCAACCTTTACGAACAACGGGAGCGAAGGAGCGACCAGGCGTACGCTCAAGTTTACGAGCATGATACTGCGCAAGAATAGCCCCTTGCAGTTCTTCGGCAGCGCGGGCGCGCAGCTTATGCAGCACTGAAAAGCCCATGCCTACGCCTTCATCCATGTCGATCTCAAGCGAGGAAAGGCAGAACGGCGTGGTTCCCATGCGGTCGGTATGCTCGCGCACCTCTTCTTCAGTGATGGCTTTGGTGCGCGCAGCCTCCACTTCGGGGCCTTCGACAGTAACGCTCACATTGCCGGCGTCCGCCGTAAAGGTGAGCAGGGCGGGCTGCCCAATATGCAATTCAGCGTGTGCGCTCACAGCAACAGAGGGAAGCTTATCGTCGTCCGCAAAAGCCGCTTCTGCGTTGCGCACGCGGAACACGCGGTCCCCCTTGCCCACAGCACGCTCTACCGGGAAAAAGACACGACCCACTCGATCGGTTTTGAACTCGCCGATGGTATGAACGAAATGACCGCGATTGGTCCAGAATTCGATCAGGTCGCCAGCATGAAGCTCGGTTTCGGGATCGATGAATACCAGGCCTTCACGTACCTTTGCAACACGGCCAACAAACACGCCGCGATTGTTCGGACGTCCATAGCTCATGATCTCATTGCCTCGCTTACCCTTCAGGTAAGCCGTGGTAAATCCGCGAGAGAAAGCCTCGGAAAGAGTGTTCATCTCTTCTTCGCTTGCGCGAAGCTCTGGAGCATCGGATGCAACAACGGAATCGATGCCGTCACGGGCAACAGCCGCTTCAACGCGATCGATAACCGCACGGTACACTCCCACAACAGCCTGTACATATTCAGGCGATTTCATGCGGCCTTCGATTTTCAGAGAAGCCACGCCTGCCTGTAAAAGTTCGGGAATAAGATTTACCGTACACAGATCTTTCGGGGAAAGCAGATGCTCACCTGGGGCATCAAGGGTCTTGCGCAGGGCGCGATTGTGCAGCTCATATGGCAAGCGGCACGCCTGGGCACAGCGACCGCGATTGGCGGAACGGCCACCCACCAGCGAAGACATGAAACACTGGCCCGAATAGCAAATGCACAAGGCACCATGGGCAAACGACTCAAGTTCAACACCAAGCTCTTCCGCGAGCTCATGCAAACGGGCAATTTCGGTTAACGAAAGCTCGCGGGCAAGCGTCACCCGCGTGGCGCCCAGCGCAGCCGCCGCACGCAAGCCGTCTTCATCATGGATGTTCATCTGAGTGGATACATGGACTTCCACATCGGGCATGATGCGGGAAAGCTCGACGGAAATACCGATATCCTGCACGATAAAGGCATCAACGCCGCAGCGATAAGCCTGGCGAGCAAGCTCCAAAGCGTCGGGAAGTTCTGAGGGCAGCACTACGGTGTTCAGCGTAAGGTAGATCTTCACACCGCGCAGGTGCGCATAATCGCAAGCTTCCGCCAGGTTTTCAAGCGAGAAATTATCGGCACCTCGACGGGCGTTGAAGTGGCCAGCGCCCAGATATACCGCGTCGGCACCAGCCTTTACGGCTGCATGCAGGCATTCCATGTTGCCAGCGGGGGCCAAAAGCTCCACATTCTTCGAGCAAGGAATAGCCATCACGCCAGCTTCGTGCTGCGCATTGGTTTCCTTGTTCATGGTTTCGTTAGTCATACTTCGTCCTTAAGCCTCTTGATAAGGCAAGAAAACGGCCATCATCGAGCATGATGGCCGTTTCACTACATTGCTATGCCGCACTCCGCTAGGCGGATTCGGCCTTGCTGTCCGCATCCTGCAGAGCCTTGATGCCCGCATCGTAATGGGACTGGATTTCAGCCATACGGCTATCGTAGTCAGCGCCACTGGGAGCTACGCCGCTTGCAGGAGCCTTAACATCTTCATACAGCTGGACATAGCTCGAAAGCGCGGTTTGCAGTTCCTTGGCACCGTTCACATACGATGAATGGATGTCACCCATGGCATCGGGAACGGAAAGGCCTTCAAGGTCAGACACGCACTGGTCGACCGCAGAAAGCTGAGCGGAAAGGGAAACCACTTCGCCATCCTTCACCGCTTCGGAGAAGGTGCCCATATTCGTGTTCAAGGTTTCCATGATGGTGTTGACCGAAGACATGTACTGACGGTTCTGCGTTTGGGCATCCGTCTGCTCATTATTGCTTGCGCAGCCGACAAGCGCCGTCAGGCAGGCAAGGCAAAATGCCGCAATTACCAGAAAACGTGCTTTCGTTTTCATAAGATCCTTCCGAGTAAAAAGCCAGCAAAACCGAAGAGCTTTGCATTCCCTACTATTAAAAACGCTCTTTGCCACCTGCGCGCTTGCGTTTGACGTTCTACCCGAAGAATCCACAGCCTACCATCGTTTCAGCAAAACAAAAGGACGCACCCCTTCAGGATGCGCCCTTTTAAAGCTAGTCTTCTCCAGTGCCGCCAGAGCCGGTGCCACCTGTGCCTCCGGTGCCGCCGCCAGAGCCAGAGCCTTCGGTGCCGCCGCCAGAGCCAGAGCCTTCGGTGCCGCCGCCAGAGGTTCCGCCGCTCGAGCCGCCGCTGCCGGAGCCGCCGCTCGAGCCGCCGCTGCTGCCGCCGCTCGAGCCGCCGCTGCTGGAGCCAGAGCCCGAACCTGTACCACTTCCGCCGCTCGGCGTACCGCCGCTAGGGGTAGTGGCTCCCTTTTCGGGTTCGTTAGTGCCTGGTTGCCCATTATTCGTGGTATCGGAAGCTGACGTGCCGTCCGTCATCTCTGTATCGCCTTCATGCTCAGGGGAAGAACCAGTGCTTCCGCTACCATTACCGAAGTCCGTTGTGTTGTAGGTGAGCTTCGTGTCGGATGTCGGGAACTGCTCGATAGGCTGACCTGCAAGAACTTGGCTCATGAAGTTGCCATATACACCATCGCACGCAACCGAAGAAGGCATACGAACCTCATCACGGCCACCGATCCACACTGCGGTGGAAAGCTGCGGAGTGATGCCGCAGAACCACTTATCGCGCCAATTCTCGGAAGTACCCGTCTTACCTGCTACCGGCTGCCCGTTGCTGATGTTGGCACCACGACCGGTACCGTTGGCAACAACGCCCTTCATAACGTCGGTTGCAGCCTGAGTGAGTGCCGTATCAAGAACCTTTTCGCCCTTGGTGTCAGCCTGGAAGATGGTGATGCCGTCGGAATCCTTAATGGATTCGATACATACCGCTTCGCGCTTGGTACCGCCATTGGCAATGGTGGCGTACGCTTGGGCCATTTCGCGCACCGTAACCTCTTCGGAGCCCAACGTAATAGAAGGATAGGCGTCCAGTTCGGATTCAATGCCGCATTTCTTCGCCATGTCCGCCACCTTCTCAGGACCGATTTCGGTACACAGCTCAGCAAAACCAGTGTTAGAGGAAACGGCGAAAGCGCTTCGGATGGAACGCGTACCGTAGTCGGTGCCACCGTAGTTCTCTACTTGCCAACCGTTGATATTCACATGGCCGGCGCAGTTAAGGTTGGTTTCAGGGGAAACGCCTTCATTCAAAGCGGCAAGCAAGGTGAACGTCTTGAAGGAAGAGCCCGGCTGACGTTTTGCCTGCGTTGCCAAGTTGAATTCATTGGTGTCGTAATCACGTCCACCGATAAGAGCCTTGATGAAGCCGGTATCAGGGTCAACAGAAACCAGCGCGAGCTCAAGATTATCGGAAAGGCTCTTCATCTTCGCATCAGCGGCAGATTCCGCTGCCTCTTGGATGGCAGGGTCGAGCGTAGTGACAACCGTCATGCCGCCCTTGAATACCTCGTCGGTCGAGTAATCTTTCAGAAGCGTTTCGCGAACATAGCTGGTGAAGTACTTGTACTTGTACATGCCGTCGCCGGTGCTTACCTCGGAAACGTTCAGGTTCAAATCTTCAGCCTGTGCCGCATCGTGCTCTTCTTGAGTGATTACCCCATTGGAAAGCATGCGGTCGAGAACCAAGTTGCGACGGTTCTTGCAGTTTTCGGGATTGTCGATGGGGTTGTTGTACGTAGGCGACTGGGGAATGCCGATAAGAGTTGCCGCCTGAGCGATGGTGAGGTCTTTCGCATCCTTGTTGTAGTAGCGCTGGGCGGCAGCCTGAATACCATAGGCGCCCTGGCCATAGTTAATGGTGTTCAGGTACATCTGAAGGATTTCGTCCTTGGAGTACGATTCCTCCAGTTTAATGGCGATATACGCTTCGCGAACCTTACGCTTCAACGTAGATTCCGTAGCCTCATCGGCCAAGATGGTATTTCGCACGAACTGCTGTGTAATGGTTGAAGCGCCTTCGTGGCCGGTATGGGTAACGTTCACCCAAACTGCGCGCGCAATACCCAAAACATCGATGCCGTTATGCTGGTAGAAGCGTTCGTCTTCCGTGGCAACCGTACCCTTGGTTACATAGGTACCCATTTCGTCGAGATCGATGGGATCACGGTTCTCGAGGTAAAACTCAGCCAGCAGCGTTGTGCCGTCGTTAGCGTATACCTTGGTTTTCTCGGCATAGTTGTAAGCAGAGGCATCGTTGTAGTCGGGCAAGTCCTGCAACCAGACGGTGCACAACGCAACTACAGCAATGCAGCAGGCAGCAAGCGCGCCCAAGATAACAGCACCCGCAACACCAAGCCTTAAACCTGCTTTTTCCTGGCGAGCACCATGCTTGCTTTTTCTAGCTCGTGAAGCCATCGAACCTCCCTAAATATAGTTCTCTGCATTTTATCACGCTTGCCGTTGCCGCCACCAATCTGCACAAACCATGGATTTTGAATACAAATGGCGTCATGAACCAATCGATACAACAAAAAAGCCGCAGCGTCTAAGGCACTGCGGCTTATCGATTACTGTTTTGGGAAATTTGCTACTCGGCAAGCTTCTTGTCTTCTGCCAACTTTGCAGCACCGAGCTCGATCTGCTCAGCAACTACGCTGTTGCCGGTTCCGCCGTAGGTGGTACGGGCAGCAACGATAGATTCAAGATCGAGAGCCTCGGTAATATCGGCCTCGAAAAGATCGGATGCTTCCTTGAAGTCTTCCAGGCTCAAATCGTCCAGATCGCAACCGCGCTTGTCACACAGAAGAACCAGGTGACCCACGATTTCATGGGCCTTGCGGAAGGGCAAGCCCTTCTTGGCCAGGTAGTCTGCAACGTCAGTTGCGGCAAGGTAACCCTTCTTCGACTGAGCGCGCATTGCGTCAGCATTTACCTTCATGGTAGAGATCATGCCCTCCATGCAGACCAAGCAGTCATGCAGGGTTTTGCAGGCATCCATAACACCTTCTTTGTCTTCCTGAAGGTCCTTGTTGTAAGCCAAGGGAAGGCTCTTCATGGTGGTGAGCAGTGCCATAAGGTCGCCCACTACGCGGCCAGACTTACCACGGATGAGTTCGGCGAAGTCGGGGTTTTTCTTCTGCGGCATGATAGACGAGCCCGTTGAATACTCGTCTGCCAAGGTGATGAAGCCGAATTCGGACGTAGACCACAGGATAATTTCCTCGGAAAGGCGGGAAAGGTGGATCATGGCCACCGAGCATGCGTAGTCGAGGTCAAGCAGGAAATCGCGATCGGAAACCGCATCGAGAGAATTGGGGATCATATGATCGAAGCCCAGTTCGTCGGTGGTCTTCTGGCGATCGAGCGGGTACGTGGTGCCAGCAAGCGCCGCAGAGCCTAAAGGATTGGCGTTGGCGGCATCGAATGCCTGCTTCAAGCGAGCGAAGTCGCGGGTGAACATCCAGTAGTAGGCCATGAAATGATGCGAAAGAAGCACGGGCTGGGCATGCTGCATGTGGGTATAACCAGGCAAAATGGTACCCATATTCTTGCGAGCTGCCTCGATGAGCGTCTCGCGCATAGCATTCACATCTGCCATGAGCTCGGAAGCAAGCTCCTTGGCGTACAAACGGGTATCGGTGATTACCTGGTCGTTGCGGCTGCGGCCAGTGTGCAGGCGGGCACCCGCATCGCCGATGTTCTGGGTAAGTACCTTTTCCACCGACATATGGATGTCTTCATCATTGATATCGAAGGTAAAGTTGCCCTCTTCGATGGTCTTTTCGATGTCAGCCAAGCCCGCAACGATGTCTTCGGCATCTTTTTCAGAAATTACGCCCCGGGCGGCCAACATGCGTGCGTGAGCGCGGGAGCCAGCAATATCCTGATGATACATTGCCTTATCAACCGGAAGGGACGCACCGAACTCCTGCGTGAATTCGCTTACACCCTTTTCAAAACGTCCAGACCACAACGCCATAATATGAGCTCCTAACCTTCAAGAACTGCGCCCTATACGAGTATTGCTTGATTAACGTTCCAATAATAACAAAACAGCGCCCGCCCCACCCCACCGCAGCACCAAGGCCGCAAAATGGGCAAGCGAACAGAACGCTGCGGGCAGGCGCCAGTAAGTCAGCGAGCGGGATTCTGGCGAGTGCAGGAGAAGCGAAAAGCCCATGGCGCTGGCCTTAGGACCGCGCCATGGGCTTTGAGGTTTTCCTGTGCCGCCAGAATCCCGCACAGCGTCAGGTCGGCTCATCCGTCCGTTACGGCGTTCGCAGAACGCCGTAACTACTATTCGCCGTCAGTAACACCCTGCTCACGGCGGTTCTTAGCCCAAACCTTGGTGGACAGACCGTACAGATCGATGAAGCCCTTAGCTGCCTTGTGGTTGAAGGTGTCGGCTGCATCGTAGGTAGCCAGACCATAATCGTAGAGGCTGAAGTCGGACTTGCGACCGGTAACGGTGCAGTTGCCCTTGTAGAACTTCAAACGAACGGTGCCGGTTACGCACTGCTGGGTGGTTGCCATGAACGCATCAACAGCATGCTTGAGGGGGCTGAACCACTGACCGTTGTACACCATGGTTGCCCAGTCATGCTCGAGGTGCAGCTTGTAGCGCAGAACCTCGCGCTCGAGGCACATGTCCTCGAGGCCGCGGTGAGCAACGATAAGAGCCAAAGCACCGGGAGCCTCGTAGCATTCACGGCTCTTAACACCGATCATGCGGTTCTCGATCATGTCGATGCGGCCAAAACCGTTGTCGCCGGCGATCTGGTTCATCTTTGCGATGATGTCCAGATAGCTCATCTGCTCACCGTCGATAGCAACAGGCAGACCAGCCTTGAACTCGACTTCGATTTCGGTAGCCTCTTCAGGAGCCTTTTCAGGATCGGTGGTCATGGTGTAGATATCCAGCGGAGGACGGTTCATCGGGTCTTCCAGAACACCACACTCGATTGCGCGGCCCCACAGGTTGTCGTCAATGGAGTACGGCTTGCTCTTGGTGGTAGGAACGGTAACGCCATGAGCCTCTGCCCAGTCCATTTCCTCCTGACGAGTGTGCATATCCCACTCACGAACGGGAGCAATGATTTCCAGCGTAGGATCAAGAGCCTGGATGGAGGTCTCGAAACGAACCTGGTCGTTGCCCTTGCCCGTGCAGCCGTGAGCAACGTACTTGGCGCCGTACTTATGGGCGGTATCTACCAGGTACTTGGAAATCAGCGGACGAGAAAGAGCGGAAACCAGTGGGTACTTGTTCTCGAAGTTGGCGTTGGCATAGAGGGCCTTGGACAGGTAGTCTGCGGCAAAGTCTTCGCGCATGTCGGCGATGATGCAGTCAATTGCACCCGTTTCCAGAGCGCGCTGCTTAACCTGCTCGAGGCCTTCGTGCTCCTGGCCAACTTCGCCTACTACGGCAATAACGTCAAGGTTCTTTTCGTCCTGCAGCCACTTGATGCAGACGCTGGTGTCCAGACCACCAGAATATGCGAGTACGCACTTATCCTTTGCCATTTCCTTAATACCTTTCACTTGGCAATTATTCATTAATTCAAGCCCACAGAGGGGCGCAGGGAAGGCTTGCGCCTTCCCGAAGTTTTAAGCTATTCGCGAACCGCAGCGATCATGCCAGGCAGCGCATCGATAAGCTTGTCGATCTCGTTTTCGGTAACGATCAACGGAGGCAGGAAGCGCAGCGTATTGCTGCCAGTTGCGTTCAGCAAGAAGCCCTCTTCCAGGCCCTGCGCTACAACCTTATGAGCGTCGATACCCTCTTCCAAGTCGGCGCCGAGCATAAGGCCCATGCCGCGAACCTCGGTTACGCCCTCAACCTGAGCAAGCTTCTCGGCGAAGTAGTCGCCCACTTCGGTTACGCGATCGTCGTAATGGCCGCGCGAAAGCGTTGCAAGCGTTGCATGGGCGGCAGCCATAGCCAGGTTGCTACCACCGAAGGTAGAGCCATGGTCGCCCGGCTCGAATGCTTCTGCAACCTCGATGCGGGCAGCGCATGCGCCCATGGGGAAACCAGAAGCGATGCCCTTTGCCATGGTGATGATATCGGGGGTGATACCCAGGTTCTGGAAGGCGAAGGGGAATTCGCCACAGCGGAAGATGCCCGACTGAACCTCGTCAACAATGAGAAGCAGGCCGTTCTTGCGGCAGAACTGCGCAACATCGTAGAGGGTATCAGGATCCCAGGGATATACGCCCGCCTCGCCCTGAACAGGCTCGATCATAACAGCGCAAACATCTGCCAAGTTGCTGTAAACCGCCTGATGAAGCGCGTTCAAATCGTTCATGGGAACGTGCATGAAACCGCCCGGCAGAGGCTGAAAGGCTTCCTGCTTTGCGGGCTGCGCCGTGGCGGCAAGCGTAGCCAGGGTGCGGCCGTGGAAGCTGCGGTCCATCGTGATGATGGTCTGTCCGCCGCCGCCCATCTTCTTGGAGTACAGACGCGCAAGCTTAATGGCGCATTCGTTGGCCTCTGCACCGGAATTGGCGAAGAATACCGGCCAAGGAGCGCGGAAGAACTTGGGCACGCATACATTCAGCATGTCGGACAGGAGCTTTGCAACTTCACCGCGCTGCTCAATGTAGTAGTAGTTGCTAACGTGAATGAGCTTGGCAGCCTGATCCTGAATGGCGCGCACAACGGCAGGATGGCAGTGGCCCAGGCTATCTACGCCGATGCCAGCAATAAAGTCGAGGTAGGTTTTGCCCTCGTCGTCTTTAACTTCCATGCCAGAGCCTTCGACCAGCAGTACCGGCTTGCGAGCGAAGGTATGCATGACGAAATGGTCGTCGAGCTTCTTTGCTTCTTCAAAACTCATGGTGTTCCTTTCTTTGCGAATGGGGATCGGCACAAACGTTTCCGGGCGCCGAAGCCCATCCGTTCATTTTACGAGTTTGGGGGTTTAGCGAATACCCCACGCATGGTGTTTTCTACAAGTTCTCACTTAAGCGAGAAGCCAAGATGCCCAACGGGCGCATCTCTTCTTTGGAGAATTCCACCGTGTCGTCGTAGATCAGAGTGCCCGCACCGCTTGAGGTAAGCAGCTCCACCAAAATCGAATGGGGCTTGGTGCCGTTGACGATGTGCGCACGCGGCACGCCGCCTTCGATGGCTTCCACACACGACTGGAGTTTGGGAATCATTCCGCTGCTTACGCTGCCCGATTCCAACATTTCGCGCGTTTCCCTTACCGTCATCTGGGAAATGAGCGAGCTCTTATCCGAGAAGTCTTCGTAGAAGCCATCAACGTCGGTGAGGAAGATGATCTTATGGGCACCAATGGCAGAAGCGATTGCGCATGCCGCAGCGTCTGCATTGATGTTGTAGGAACCGCCGTCGTCGCCCTTCCCTACCGAAGCGATAATAGGCACATAATCAGAAGCGATGAGCGCATTGATGTAAGCGGGGTTCACTTCGGTGACCGTGCCCACACGGCCCAGCTCGGGGCTGCGCTGCTCGGCAATGATGGTTCCAGCGTCGGTTCCGTTTACGCCTACAGCCAGGTTGCCATGCTCATTCATGGCAAGAACCAGCTCTTCATTCACCTTGCCCACCAAGGTCATCTTCACAACGTCCATGGCCTCATCGGAAGTAACGCGCTGACCATCCTTGAATTCAACATCGATGCCGAATTTGTCCATGTTCTTGTTGATGGCAGCACCGCCGCCATGAACAATAACGGGATTGACGCCCATGATCTTCAGCATGACGATATCGCTCATCACGGCGTTGCGTAGCTCAGGGTCAACCATGGCGGCACCGCCGTACTTGATGAGGATGGTCTTGCCCGTAGCGTTCTTAATCCACGGGAATGCCTCAATAAGAACCTCAGCGGTGTGAGAAGAAGTTATCTTTCGGTCTCTTGCGTATTTCATGAACGGTAGTCTCCATTAATCGAAACGTATTCGTGGGAAAAATCGCAGGTCCACACGGTGGTTTCCGCATCACCTGCACCAAGGCTTGCCTCAAGCACAATCTCGTCGGCCTCGAAACGTCGCAGCGCCTCTTCCTCGTTAAAGGGAACGGGGAGGCCACCGCGCAGAACCGGCATGCCCATGATGTCGATATCGACGTTTTCTTGGGCAAACTTTGCACCAGAGCGGCCCAGGGCACCGGCGATTCGGCCCCAGTTGGCGTCATGCCCGTAGATGGCGGTTTTCACCAACGGCGAATTCGCTACAGTGCGCGCAGCCAAATCGGCTTCCGCATCATTTGCGGCACCACGCACCGTAACGGTTACCAACTTCGTGGCGCCCTCGCCGTCGCTCGCCATCTTGCGAGCAAGCTTCTGGGTCACGGCATTGAGCGCCTGACAGAACTCGACGTACAGCACGCTTTCTTCCCCCGCCAAGGGAGCAGACGCAGCGGCTGCCTTACCGGAAGCAAACAAAACGCAGGTATCGTTGGTGGAAGTGTCACCGTCTACAGTTACCTTGTTAAAGCTCTGGTTTACCGCTGAAGCGAGCGCCTTATGCAGCAGCGCTGCGGGAATGGGTGCATCGGTGGTAAGCACCGAAATCATAGTGGCCATATTCGGCATGATCATGCCTGAGCCCTTCGCCATGCCGCCCACGGTAAAGGTGCAGCCAGCATATTCGACATCGGCGGTTTCGAAGGAAACGGCGGCCTCCTTCGAAACGGTGTCGGTGGTCATGATGGCACGAGCGGCGCTATTCCCCGTAGCTTCGTCAAGAGCATCATGCAACGCGGGAACCCCGGTTTCGAAGGGAGCAATATCAAGCTGCTGGCCGATGATGCCCGTCGAAGCAACCAGCACGTCTTCGGGCATGCAGCCGACCGTTGAGGCAACGATGCCGGCAGTCTTGCGGGCATTCTCGAGTCCAACCGACCCGGTGGCAGCGTTGGCAATGCCGGAATTGATCACCATAGCACGAGCAAAGCCGTATCCGACCCCATCAAGATGCTCGCGGGAAACGGTTACCGGAGCCGCGCAGAACACGTTCTGAGTAAACACTCCGGCAGCAGGGCACAATTCGTCTGCCTCGACCAATGCCATGTCAAGGCGGTTGGGGTCTTCGCGGAAACCGGCATGGATGCCACCGGCACGAAAGCCCTTGGCGGACGAGACGCCACCGTTTTCGATGGTAATCAGGTTCGCTTTAGTCATATTTTTCACTCCTAAGAGGGATTGGCAACAGTATCGACCGCCGTAGCCTCGGGAAGGCCACAGACGATATTCGCGCATTGAACTGCCTGGCCAGCCGCACCTTTAACGATATTGTCAATAGCGCAGGTGGCAACAACGCAGCCAAGATCGGCATTATAGGCGACGCCTACATGCGCACGATTCGTGCCCACAACCGAAGAGGTTTTAGGCTGCTGACCCAAAGGCAACACGGTGACGAACGGCGAGTTTGCGTAGGCGTCGCAGTATCGTCGATGAATCGACTCAACGGTTTCGTTTCGCTGAGACTCTTGAGTTAGCTGAATGGTAACCGTGGAAAGAAGGCCACGGGTTGCGGGGGCCAAATGGGGCGTAAAGATCAAACGGCCCTCAATGCCCAGAATCTGCTCGATTTCGGGGGTGTGGCGATGGCTGGCAACGCCATAGGCCTCCAAGTTTTCGTTGGCGGAAACAAAATGGGTACGCGCCGTAGCGCTGCGACCAGCACCAGAAACGCCCGAGATCGCATCGGCAACCACGACGCCTTCGGAAAGGGCAATGGCGGGAGCCGCAGCAAGAGAAGTGGCCGTTGGGTAGCAGCCCGCGCAAGCCACCAAGACGGATTCGCCATTAGCGTGACGCTCGGCAGCGGCGTTCAGCTCTTCGCGATTCAGCTCTGGCTGGCCAAAAGCGGCAGTGGCAAGAAGATCAGGCGAGGTGTGCTGCACCTTGTACCATTTTTCGTAGGTTTCCTGGCTGCGCAAACGATAGTCGGCGGAAAGATCAACCACCGTGACGCCTGAGGCAAGAAGGCCAGGGGCAGATTTCATGGCAACCGTGTGAGGCGTGGCAAGGAAAACCACATCGCAGTTAAACAGCTCGGGATTGTCGTGACGAGAGAAAACCAGATTGGTTACGCCAGAAAATGCGGGATACACGCTTGCAAGAGTTGCGCCTTCATCGGAATTGGAGGTGATGACGCACAGATCGAATTCAGGATGTCGCAGCACGATGCGCACCAGCTCTGCTCCTGCATATCCGGCTGCGCCTACGATACCGACCTTCAACATTTCGCTGAGCCTTCTTTCGATCTAATCGCCCAACGCGGATGCCCGCGCGAGTTCTTTTAATGAAACACCCTGTACTACAGGTTTCTTTAGGGTACTCCAATTCTTCCAGCTAGGTAACCCTCTCCACAAAAGTATGGAATGGAACTGCGGGAGATAACAACAAGTTGGCGCTGGATAGCAACGAGGAAGATGCAGGGCGACAACGCTGTAAGCATGAGGCGGGACGAGGGATAGAGTGCGGAACAACATGCGGGGCGGTCATGGAGGGAGCGGCGCAGGATGGCATGCAGGAGCGCGGCGGCGCGCGGGATGACATGCGAGGGCGCGGCGGCGCGCGGCACGAAGCACGCGCGATGGCGTTCGGGACGGGGCAGCGTGCGGGCCGCGACGGAGCACGCGCGATGGCGAAATTTCACTATTTTGTACGCTCGGGCAGATAAAATCCGACTTTTTGGCAAGATACGATTATTTTGTACCCTCGGACAGGGTTTTCGGCTCGTTTTCAGTACATTAGAAGCAAATCTTGCCAAAAACAGCGTCCCGACAGTACATTTCAGCGTAATTTCGCCAGAATCGCCCACTTTCCGTGCGCAAGCGTACAAAATAGTGAAATTTCGCCACGTCAAAGCAATCTATTCAGGGCGAATGGCTGCAAACTCCCCGTTTTCTGCGTCAAGCCCTTTAGCCAAGCTAGCTGAAGAAGGCTCACCGCATCTGTACGCACACTAAAGCGAACAGCGGCCCCAAAGAGCCGCTGCCTCTCAAATTAGCCGAAGATGAAACTCCATTTTCCCGAGAAAGCCAACCTCTACAATTGGCGGCCTACAAATAGACCCTCAGAACATATTGATAGCCCTTCGTGCCAGCCCTGTAGCTAACTCTGCCATCACGATATTCGCCATCGGCCTCGATTATCTCAACCGCCACATCCTGGGCTTTCTCGTAATCATAATCGGAGTTGCATGCAAGGACAGCAGCGAGGGTCATGTAAGCCACTCGCTGCAGCGCACTGTTTTCACTCTCCCCGCTTCGGTTGCCGTCGATAAGTATCGTAAAATAATCGTTATCTCTCGATAGCTCAACCTCTCCAACCGAGTCGGATCCCTCTAGCAAGGAGAGATGGTTCTTGCTATCGGGTTCAAGCGTCATCTCGCATCCGCTGACCTCCTTCATGGCAGCAGGAAGCGCATTGGCAACATCGTCGATATCATGTATTTCGCTACGCGAAGATTGCCCGGAATCTTGCTGACCTACACTCTGACCGGCCTGATCCGTCGAGCACCCCGTCATAATCAAACACGAAAGCGCAAACAAGCAGGAAAGCAAAAGCCGCCAAACGCCTCCCACCTGACATTTTTCTGTTTTATTCATTCTTATCCTTCCATTCCCTTTCGCCTACAAGGCTCTTCTCTATCGAGCTGGCGCGATTACGCCAGCAGATCCTTTACTGAAATCCTTCATCGGATTGTCTTTGGAGGATTTCACCAGACCCGAAACATCCCAGGCAGAGCAGTCGAGAGAAAGCTTCGGGCATCTCTCAAACATAGATTGGAAGTCTCTCCCTAAGGACGTGTCCCATGACTCCACGCCAGGCAGCTGCGCAAGGCTTGCGCAGCCCGCGAACATCGAATCGAAGTAATAGCCATTTGAGGTATCAAATCCCGAAACATCCAAGCTCTCTAGATTTCGACAACCCTCAAACATCTGTCCAAAGTTTGTGGCACTCGATGTATCGAATTTGCTTAGATCGAGAGATTTGAGTTTTGCGCAGCCAGAAAACATCGCTCGAAAGTTTTCGATTCCCTTTACGTCCATCGAGCCCAGGTCGAGAGCTTCAAGCAACGAGCAATTGGAAAACATCGAGTCGACCTTCTTTGCCGAATTCATGTTCCAATCTGCCAGGCTCAATTCCTTCAAGCGAGAGCAGCCCCCAAACATGGAATTGAAATCCTTTATTTTCGCCGTATCGAAAGACGAGACATCGAGGGATTCAAGTGCCGAGCATCCGTAGAACATGCCCGTGGTAGAAACAGCCTGCGACGTATCAAGGCTGCTCACATCAAGGCTCTTCAAGGAGGAGCAAGAAGAAAAAGTGCGAACGAAATACTTTGTATTTGAAGTGTCGAGTTTCGCCAAATCAAGCTCTTCCAAGGAAGACATATTGTAGAACCAGCCACTGCAATTCTTGGGAGCCACCACGTCGGTGAAAACAACCGATTTGACCTTCGTGGCGTTGCCGCCCTCCGCCCATCCTGGCATGTTTTTGTCGCTGTAGACGTTCGATTCGTCGAAGGGGATATCCTCGATATTGTCGTAAACCGTAGTGCAGGCCTTTCCTTCGTAAGGCAAACCTTGAATGGGCGGCTTACCCCGATAGAAGGTTAGGGAATGGTCGTCATCCGAATAAACGGCGAAGGCTCTCTCCGGCGAAACGGCATATGATATTGCCCCACCCGCAATGAGCAACGCACATAGGCCAACGACGCCTCCTGCGATTACTTTCTTCTTCCTTTTTATCGCGGATTTTATGGCGCTGCGCTTTTCAGCACGACGCTCCTTCTTCTGCTTCTTCTTTAGTTCCTTGCCTTCCTTCTTGGCGAGGGCCTCTTCTTTCTTGCCCAGCCTTTTAGCTTCCTCGGCGGCAGCCACTTCCTTACGCTTCCGCTCGATTTCGGCCATGCGCTCTTCTTCAAGCGCTTTTCTGGCAAGCGCTTCCTTGGCTACGCGCTCCTGCTGTTGGCGAAGCTGTTCCGCCTCTTTCCTTTCGGCGGCTTTACGGGCTGCAGATTCGCGAGGCGTTTCAAAACCCAAAAGCTTCGCTTTTTCCTCATCGAACTCTTCTTGAGTAATAACGCCCTCGTCCAGGAGCTTTTTGTACTCTTTGATCCTTTCGTACATGCTAGGCTCCTACATGCCCAAGATCTCACGCTTTTTGCGGCTGAACTCTTCTTTGGTTATGGCGCCCTCATCGCAAAGTTCTTTCAACTGTTTGATTTCTTCGATGGTGCCAAGGGAGCCAGCCGCCGAAGAGGTATGGGATGCGATAGATTCCCTCTGCTTCGCCTTGGATGGCAACACTGCATCTGGCGCCGCGGCAACATAAAGACCTAAAACCAAGGGCGATGCGAAGAGGCCGATGAACCAATAGACACCGGTCTTCTCTTCGATGCAGCCCTTCTTCTGCCCCAGTTCAATAAAGTGGGAAATTGCAACGATGCCTGCTGCCAACATTACAAGCGGAACGATTACGGAAACAAGGGACAGCAACCCTCCCAGATTCATGACGGACATAACTTCTCCTTTCAACGGAACGCCAAATGCACAAGCAGACAGCTTCCGATCGCAGGGAAGTAAGGTCCTTGGGAAAACGGACAATCGGGCAGGAAGAGCAAGCCGCACCATGCACGGCAGAGCCAAACGAAGGCACAAACATGCCAACGAAAAAGAGTATGAAGAAACAAGGGATAAGAGGCCCGTCTTCGCTTATTGGATTGTGCGCCCCTCGCGTACGCGAGCTGCAGTTGTGGTACGACGATAGTAGCACAACTGCATAAATGGGCAGGTAGGATTCCTGTTTTCGGAGCGCATCAGAATATGTTCGAGGAAAGCCGTCATCGAATAGAAATGGTTGCGGCCAAAATTCCAGAAACAGAGAAGCGGAAACTGGTTTTTGAAAACCAGGCCTTGATTAAGGAAGGCATCCACCACAGTCACCACAACTGCTAAGGCGCGACCATACGAGTCAACCGACCTAGAAGAAGGCAGATGCCCTCCTAGTCATCGGTTGTAATTACATATGGAATTGAAGCGCTCCGCAAAGCGGATAACAGTTGTGGTTACCGAATCATAACATGAAGGCTTGACAGCTTAAGCCATTCTGGTTTTCATTCACCAAAGTTGCCGGGTTTGCCCAATAGGCAACAAAAAGCGCCGAAGCAAAAGCTTTGGCGCTTTTCCCAATCAAAGCTGGCTTGCCCCAGAAGAAAGACTACTTATTCACGTACTCGCGGATATAGCGCTCGATACCCGTCACGCAGGCAACGAGCGTTTCATTCACGGGCGTGGACACACCGTATTTGGCGCCCTGCGCCACAACAGCACCGTTGATGACGCCCACTTCCGTGGGACGATGCTTTTCCAAACTTTGGAGAATGGACGGCTTGAAGCTCTTCGGCAATCCGGCGCGCGCCAATTCGAGCACATCCATAGGATTGGAATACGTCAGATCTACGCCAGCCGCCTTGGCGACGTCCATGCCTTCCTGGACAGCGGCGCAGGCGCAGGCCACCAGCTTTTCCTCTTCGTACATATCTCCATAGGGCAAATGCGTGATGCCGCACACTGCGCCCGTGGCAACATTGACCAGGAGCTTGTCCCAAATCACGCCCATGATGTTGTCGGAAACGATACATTGCATGCCCGCTTCCTCAAACGCTGCACCGATGGCACGGGTACGATCGGTTACGCTGCCATCAAGCTCGCCGATAAAAGTATCCTTGCCGGGAATAGTAGCCTGAACGCGACCCGGCTCCAGCAGCATTCCGCCGATGTAAGTCTTGCCGCCGATAACATGCTCAGCACCAACGCAATCGCACAGCACGTCTTCCGCGCCAAGACCATTCTGCAACGACATCACCGTGGTGTTGGGGCCAACAAGCTCACGGCCCTCTTCCATAGTCTTGGCAGTGTCGAACGCCTTGCATAAGACGATGACCAAGTCACACGCACCAATGCCGTCTGGCGTGGTGTGGCCCGAAAGCTTCACGGTTTCCTCGCCTGCAGGCGTCACCATGACCAGCCCCTTTTCATTGATGGCATTCATGTGCGGGGCGCGTCCCACAAAATGAACCTCGTTGCCAGCTTTCGCCAACGCACCGCCGATGGTGCTTCCTAGCGAACCTGCCCCTAAAACGCAAACCTTCATTACTTCCCCCTAGTTACACAATTCCAATACCTCTCAACAGGCGCAGCAAAACGCCACCTTAGGCGTTAGCGAATACGGCACTCTGCGCCTTGCCTGCCACCAGCTCCTGCGAGTGGTGAAACGCTGCCTCCGAACGTTAAGGCAAGCGCAACTTCTAGCCACCACATGCCGCCGCCCCACTGCCGCCGCTGAGAGAAACGGACAACACGGCAACCACAAATGGCAACACCTTCGTCAATCGCACCTACTGCCGCTCGTTGAGCTCGATAGTCAAACCAAACGGCGTTACAAACCAATTGCGAGGTTTACCCTCAGCCTGCTTCACGCCAGGCTGGGCGTACACCGCCTTAAGAAGGGCGTCCGCATCGTCGGCAACCAAACCGATGTGGGAAACGTCGCCCGAATAGGCACTGCTGCCCGCTTCGTCACGCTGAAGCTGA